>NZ_BAAAPC010000004.1:0-345483 GCF_039530945.1 Nocardiopsis rhodophaea | reverse complement strand
CATGAGGGTGGACTTGCCCGATCCGGAGGGGCCCATGATCGCGGTGAAGGCGCCGCGGGTGAATTCCACGGTCACGTTGTCCAGGGCCCGGACCGCCGAGTCCCCACTCCCATACACCTTCGACAGCCCGCGGGCGATCACGACCGGTGGAGCCTGCGGCGGCTGCTGGTACGGCGTAGCCAAGGCGGGGCTTTCGCTCACGATGGGTTCTCCTGAGAATAGGCGGTGTCGCGATTCCTGCGGCGAGCGGGGGCACGGCTCGCGGCAACACGGACAACGCTAGGTCCGCGCAGGTCACCGATTCCTCGGCCGGAGTGCCGATCTTCGCGGTGGCCGAAAGTACGGCGCGGCGGCGCCAACGACGCCTTCGTTGGGTGCCCCCTACCGACTTTCGTCGGTGCCGCCCTGCCCCAACCCGAGCGGCCTCACCCGACTCAACGCCTGTGACCTGCGCGAACGCGCCGGGGCCGACTTTCGCCTGAGCTGCGGGAAACGCCGTTGACCAGGCGAAGGACCGCTGCTGAGCGCGCCATAGACTCCGGCACATGTTCCATGGTGAGGGAGAGAAACTGCGGCGCGCCTTCGGGAAAAGGCCGGTGCGGATCTGGGGCTGGTGGTGGGACCGCCGCTACCGGTTCGCCGACTGGTTCTACGCGATCGCCTTCTGGCCGTGGATTACGTTCTTCACCGTCACCTCGAAGTCGGGGCTGGCCGCCCCGGTGCTGGCGCTCATCGGTGAGCCCGTCGGGCGGACCATCCAGTTGGTGGCCATAGGGGGCACCCTCGTCGTCATCCCCACGGCGGTCGCGGGCACGATCCTGTTCCGCCGCACCCGCCCCCACCTCCTGCTGGCCGCCGCAGCGCTCATGCTCGTCCTGCTCGGCAACCCGGTACCGGTCGCGATCGCGCTCTACTCCTATGCCGCCTGGTTCTCCAACCGGCGGCGGCTGGCCAGCTGGACCCTGATCATGGTGGTCGGGGCAGCCACGGCCTACGCGTTCAGCGATGGCGCCGTGTTCGCGACGGTGAGCGTGTGGATCGTGTTCATCGCGCTCCCCCTCACCGCCGGACTGTGGGTCGGCACCCGCCGCCAGCTGATCGACAACCTGAAGGAGCGCGCCGAGCGGCTGGAGCGCGAACAGCATCTCATGGCCGACCGCGCCATCACGGCCGAGCGCACCCGTATCGCCCGTGAGATGCACGACGTCGTGGCCCATCGGGTGAGCCTGATGGTTCTGCACGCCGGCGGGCTGGAGGTCTCCGCCACCGACGCCAAGACGGTCGAGACCGCCGGGCTGATCCGCAACACCGGCCGGGAGGCCCTGTCGGAACTCCGCGAGATCCTCGGCGTGCTGCGCGACGACCCCGCCTCCGAGGCGCCCACCGCCCCGCAGCCCGTCCTCGCCGATCTCGCTCGGTTGATCTCGGATTGGCGGGCGGCCGGAATGGAGATCGACTGGCGCACCTCCGGCACCCCGCGCCCCCTGCCCGCCCAGCTGGAGCGCACCGCTTTCCGAACGGTGCAGGAGGCACTGACCAACGCGGGCAAACACGCGCGCGGCGGCGCGGTGGTGGTCCGCATGGACTACGGTGACGATGATTTGGAGATCGTGGTCACGAACGCTCCCCCCGCCCCCAGCACCGGTCCGCGCCCGGAACCCCCGCCCAGCAGCGGCTATGGTCTCGCGGGGCTGCGCGAGCGCGTCGCGCTGGCCGGCGGCAGCCTGTCGGCGGGCCCGTACCCGGACGGCGGGTGGCAGGTACGCGCTATCTTGCCTGTGGGGGAGCATGTGCCGGAAGAGACGGGGGACAACGCGGGTGATCCGCACGATTCTGATCGATGACGAGCAGCTGGTCCGCTCGGGCCTGAGAATGATCCTGGACTCGGCCGACGACATCGAGGTCGTCGGGGAGGGATCCGACGGCGCCGAGGCGGTGCGGCTGGCCCGCGAACTCCAACCCGACGTCGTGCTCCTCGACATCCGCATGCCAGGTGTCGACGGCCTGACCGCCGCCACCGAACTGACCGCCCTGCCCGACCCGCCCAAGGTCGTCCTCCTGACCACCTTCGACCTGGACGAGTACGTCCACCAAGCGCTGCGTGCCGGGGCCGTGGGCTTCCTCCTCAAGGACACCCCGCCCCGCGATCTCATCGCGGCCGTGCGCACCATCGACGAGGGCAACGCCATGCTCGCCCCCAGTGTCACCAAGCGCATGCTGGAGCGTTTCGCCGCCCCGGCCTCGGATGAGGCCCCGGTCGCGGCCAAGCGGCTGGAGGTGCTCAGCGACCGCGAACGGGACGTCCTCATCGCGATCGCCCGCGGTATGTCCAACGCCGAGGTCGGCCGCGAACTGGGCATGCGCGAAGCCACCGTCAAAGCGCACGTCAGCCGGATCCTGTCCAAGCTCGCCATGACCAACCGCGTCCAGGCGGCCATCCTCGCCCACGACGCGGGGTGGGTGTAGCCCGCCGACCCGCTCCCCCGGATCAGCGGCTGCGGCGGCGTTCCGAGGAGCACGGCCGCTTCCGCGGCGCGTGGGACCCCCCGCGCTGCGGCGACGGGGTCCCCCCGGGGGCCGGTTCCTACCCGTTGCCGGGGCAGAGCCGCTGGGGCTGGCCGCCGTTCACGCTCGCCTCGACGCAGCCGCCCGGGATACCGGACGCGGGATGGGCCGTGTCGCCGAAGTTGGCGGTCACGGTGAGGGCGCCGTCGCCGAACTCGGTCCGCTGGACCAGGTTGTCCCCGGACAGGTAGTCGAACCCCGTCATCGGCTCGGTGGCCGCCGCCTCGTGCAGGGGGTGGAAGAACCTCTGGAGCTCGGCGATCTGCTCGCCGTGGGAGTCGAGTTCGTCGTCGTTCAGCACGAGGTTGACCGGCGTGTTGTACAGCATCGCGAGCAGGATGCGGTCACGCGCCTGGTGGGGGAGCTTGTACAGGGGCAGCTCCCAGCGGTCGGTGCTGATCACCGCGTCGTGCAGGACGGTCTGGGACAGCGGCACCCGGTAGGCGGGGTCGAACATGGCCGTGGCGACGTTCTCGGGCAGGGTCGCGGGCTGGAAGAAGAACTTGGGACCGCTCGCCGGGGGCGTACCCGCCCCAGTTCTCCCGGTCGCGCTCGACCGCCCACAGTCCGTCAGCCACCGGTGTCAAGGAGCCGTGGCTGAACGCGATGACCTGATTGGCCCAACCGACGGCCGATTCCGAACCGAGCACGAGGCCGTCCTCCTCCGACAGGCGGCCCATACGTTCGATGCGGTTGCCACGGTCCTGGGCCCGAGTCATGGGGTGGTCGGGGCTGTAGTCGTCGAAGAGCTCCCCCGCGGCGTCCACGTCGAGGAAGTAGCTCGTGGCACCGTTGGCGGTCATCTCCTTGACACGGTCGTCCAGGTAGGCGCGGGTGGCGTCGTTGTCGGCGATGGCCTGGGAGCTGAGATAGCAGCCGCGGTCGTGGAAGCCCGCCTTGGGCCGGCCGTCGGCCCCGATGACGCAGTCCCCCGGGTAGACGCCCTCAGGCCAGGTCGACGTGGGCGCGTCGGACTCGGCGGGGTCCTGGGCGTTGGCCCAGGAATCGTAGGGGCCGACGAGGTAGCCGGCGTCGTCGGCGGCGCGCACCGCGTCGGCGGTCATGGGGCGCCGTCGGCGTCGTAGCCGAGCCACATGCGGTCGATGCCCAGCTCGCGCATTCTCTCGACGGCGGCAGCGCGGCGCCCGCTGCCCCACGTGTAGGCGTGGAAGGCCCCAATGAGTTTGCCCACCTCGGGGTTGTTCGCGATCTTCGCCTTCAGCGAGCCGAGCTGCCCGCGCTCCGTGAGCAGGGCGCGGTAGTCGGCCGCCGCGGCGGTGGGCTCAGGACCGGTGAGGGCGAAGGTGACAGCGTACTTGAGCGTCCCGGACCGCGCGGAGAAGGTGTGTTCGGCCTCGTTGGACAGTCGACCGGTGTCCGAGACGAAGCGCAGCAGTGTGCCGATGCCGTCGTCGCCTACGGTGTAGCTCGCGCCGAGGCCGCCGATGGCGGTACCCCAGAAGGGCAGGGTCAGCCCCGAGGACATCGCGATGTCCGCACCGGCGAGACCGGCGTCCTCGGAGGTGAAGAAATCGTCGTCGAGCGGGACCGACAGGCCTTCCCCGCGCGGGAACCGGACAGCGGAGGCGGCCGGGTCGGTGCCGGTGACCGGCCAGGTCAGCGTGGAGTCGGGGTCGTCGCCGCCCGCGGTGGCGCGCACCTCGATGGAGAGGCGGCCCTGCTCGGCCGTGGCGCTGGCGTCGAACCCTCGGTCGGGGTACGACCAGCGCGCGCCCCCGGGGCCGATGGTGAGAGCATCGGGGTCGCCCAGGTCCTGCTTGGCGGCGTCGGACAGCGTGATGCGGCCGCCGCTGTCGGGGCGGGCGGCGACCGCCAGGGTGGCCGGGTCGACCACGGCCTCGCCGCCATCAATGGGGACGACGACCGCGCCGTCCTCGACCCGGACCGGTGACGGTGGGGGTGGTGCGGCGGCGACGGCCAGCGGAACTGCCGCGGCGACGCCGAGACAGGCGGCGATCGCGGTCACCCCCCGCCCTGGGCGGGGCGGCGGGCTCCGGGCGGCCGGGGTGGGGGACTCGGGAATGTCGGTCGGTTCTTCTGCCATGCGGCCCGATGGTGGCGACCGGTCCTGAGAGTTGGATGAAAAACACGGGTCACCGTGTCGCCCATCCCCGTCGCGCGACGGCGCGGCCCCAGGCGGCGGCACGCGTCAGGGGCGTTCGCCGGTGTCCATGGCGCGCCAGTACTGGCGCTTTTTCTCGTCGCGGACGACGAGGTTCAGCTTGGCCAGCTCCTGGCGGAGCTCCGCGGCGTCGTCCCCGTCGTCGTTATCCAGCGCCCGCTGGCGGGCCTTGAACAGGGCGTGTGCTCCCGGCGAGAGCTCGGGCATGCCCGGTACCCAGCGGCGGAAATCGTCGCGGTGGGGGTCTCCCCCGGACAGCCACGTGTAGCCGTGAGCGCTGAAGGCGTTCTCCAGGGCTGTGGCGTCCAGGTCGTTCTTCTCCCGGGCCAGCTCCCGCGTACCGCCGCCGAGGAGCACCAGGTCCTTGCCGTCGAGGAAGACCGCGTTGACCGACGCGCGGTGGATCTCCTGCACGTTGTCGCCGCGCTTGAGCTCGACGGCGTCATCGGTGACGGTGACCGACAGGCTCCCCAGCCACCAGAAGAACGCGAGGACGAGCCCGGCGGCCGCGCCGAGCACGAGGGCACCGATGGTGGCGACCGGCTCGGGCAGGGACGCGATGAGCCGGAACGGCCCCTGGAACGGCGCCCACTCCAGGGAGGCGACCCACCCGGCCACGGATTTGACCAGCCATCCCCCTCCGGCGCCGATCAGTGGGAGTCCGATCCACCACACCCGTTCACTGACGACGGTGGTGTTCCTACTCGGGGTCATCGGGGTTTCCATAGCGCGGTCTCTTCGCTTTTCCACATCGACGTACGCCGCCGGGTTCGGGGCGTTCCGGCGGCACCGGGCATCACCCGACGCTACGGGGTGTGGCGGCCAGGGCGCATCGTCCATTGGGATGCGACGCCGTGACCGAAGTCGGTCCCGCTGGCTCACGAGGTCGACCGGCGCCGGGGCCGGCCGCGCCGTCGCCACCCCGCGGCCCAGCGGAGACCGGGCCGGGCGGCCAGCGAGCGCAGGGGTCACCCCACGTCGTCGAACGGCCCGGCGCCACCGTGGGACGCCGATGATCGGGGCGAGGTCGCGAAAGGCACGAGACACGGCAGAACGGTCAATGTCGTGAGGATCTCGAATGCCGGAACCACCCGGTGCGGCCGAGAAGGACGGGGCGTGCACGGGAACGCCGCGCCGCCGCAGGGGAGGCGCGGCGCCCACGGGAATGACTCCGGGGAGTGAGGATATTCCATCCTGGAAGTCGCAATCGGGCGCGCGCCGCACACCCCTCCTCCGCACATTTCCGCAGTTCGAATGGGGTATTTCAGGATATTTCCCTTACCCGAAGGGCAGCTTTCTGTTACCTACAGCCAGTCAGCTACTACTTGACCGCCGTCACAGGGCGCTTAAAGGATGTGGGCGTGCGTAACCGACACCATGGCCTGCCCCCCGCCCTCGCCCGTCGACCGATCCTCCTGCGGTGAGCACGGCGCCCGCTCGTCAAAGTCCCGCCCCGTCGCCAGGGCGCGGCGACCTCGTGTCGGTGGTGGACACCCTGCACGGTCACCCCATCCCCGATCCCTACCGCTGGCTGGAGGACCCCGACTCCCCCGCCACCCGCACCTGGCTCGCCGACCGCGCACGGGAGTTCGCGCGGGCCGCCGCGAACTGGCCGATGCGCGACCGCCTGGCCGCCCGGATCCGCCGACTCATCGCCACCGATCTGTGGTCCCCTCCCGTCCGCCGGGGCGATCTCGCCTTCACCACCCGCCGCGACGCCGGCGCGGACCACCCGCGCCTCATCACCGTCCGCGACGGCTACGAGCGCGTGGTTTTCGACCCGGCCGTGCACGACCCCAGCGGCCGCACCACCCTCGACGCCTGGGAACCCAGTCCCGACGGGCGCCTGGTCGCGGTGCAGACCTCCACCGGCGGCACCGGGCGCGGCGCGCTGCGCGTCCTGTCCACCGAGAACGGGCTGCCCGTCGAGGAACCGATCCGGGGCGTGCGCTGCTCCCACGTGGCATGGCTGCCCACCCCCCGCGACACCGCCTTCTACTACGTCCGCAGCGACAGCGCCGAGGGGCGTTACGGCGTGTGGCTGCACCGTGTCCTGGCCCTCCCGCGCCGCCCCGACATCCTGGTGCACCCCTGCGCCGGACCGTGCACCGTCCCGGCCGTCCGGCTGCTGCGTGGCCGATGGCTGCTGGTCTCCGAGAACCACGGGAGCGGCCACCGCAACGACCTGTGGATCGCCGACCTCCGCGGCGGGAGCGCGCACGCGCCGCGGCTGCGCGCGGTGCATACCGGGGAGGAGATCGCGTCCGAGGCCGAGGCCGGCCCGGACGGCCTCCTCTACCTGCGAACCACTCTGGACGCGCCGCGCCGCCGCATCTGCGTCGCCGATCCCGCCGACCCGAGCCCCACCCAGTGGCGCGAGGTCGTGCCCGAGGACCCCGGCACGACGCTCGACGGGTTCGCGGTGACCAGCTCCGCCCCACGATCTCCGCGCCCCGCCACCGCGGCCGACGCCGCCGAAGGGTCGGCCGACATCGAGCTCCTGGTGAGCCGGACACGCCTGGGCATCAGTGAGCTGTCCGCACACGGCGCACGCGACGGCCGCCGCCTGCGCCGCGTCGAGCTTCCCGGCGACGGTATGGTGACCCGGCTGGAGGCGGGGACCGACGGCTCGGCCTCCTTCTGCTATGCCGACGTCGCCACACAGCAGACAGTGCTGGTGCTCGGCCACGGTCAGCGTCATCCCCACAGCTGGCCCCTCCACGCGCCACCCCGTGCTCCACGCGTTTCCGCCCCGGGCGCGGCGGCCCCCAACAGCTCGAAGCCGGGCCGCGGACCCCGCCGCCACACCCTGTGGTGCCGCTCGACCGACGGCACGAGCGTCCCCGTCACCGTGTTCTCCACCGGATCCGCCGACGCGCCCGGTCCCACGATCCTGCACGCCTATGGCGGGTTCGGCCGCCCCCGGCAGTTCGGGTTCAGCGCGACCGTGCTGGCCTGGCTGCTGGCCGGGGGCCGCTACGCCGTCGCGCACGTCCGCGGTGGCGGCGACGCCGGTAAGGCGTGGCACCCGCGCGGCGTCCACCGCGACAAGATCCGGTCGGTCCAGGATCTCATCGCCGCGGCCGACGCGCTCGTCTCCGACGGGTACTGCGCGCGCGACCACCTGTGCCTGTCGGGCGGCTCGGCCGGCGGGCTGCTCGTGCTCGCGGCGGCCACCATGCGCCCCGACCTCTGCTCGGCCGTCATCGCCTCGGCCCCGCTGGCCGACATGGCGCGCTTCGAGCAGCTGGGGCTCGGGCGGATGTGGACGCGGGAGTTCGGCACCGCATCGGACCCCGTCGACTTCACGGCGCTGATGTCCTACTCCCCCTACCACCGGGCGCTGAACGGCCAGGGGCACCGCTACCCCGCCGTACTGCTCACCGGTTGCCACGGCGACACCCGCATCGATGCGGCGCACCCCCGCAAGATGTGCGCGGCGCTGAGCGCCGCCGCCTCGCCGGATCGCCCTGTCCTGCTCCGCTACGAGCGCGATGCCGGGCACGGGGCGCGCGCCGTGACGAGGGCCATCGAACTCGCGGCCGACGCGCACGCGTTCGCGGCCGCGCGAACGGGGCTGTCCCCGCGGACCCGGTCCGCGTAGGACGGCCTACTCCCCCACAGGAAGAGAGGTGAACGCACATGGACCCGATTGAGGTCGAGGTCGAGGAGCTGACCGAGATCACCTCGCGGGACATCACCGCGGGCGGCGACAGCGACGGCACGGACTCCAGTTCCGACTTCATCTGAGCCTGATCCGATGTCCCACCGGACATCCGGTTCGGTGCTCTGACCGACACATCGGCAACCGGCCGCCGGGGAGACCCTGCTCCCCGGCGGCCCACCGACTTCGCGGAGGAAAGGGCCGACCGTGACCGATCGCCTGTTCACCGAAACGCTGCGCGCCGCCGTCGGCGACGATCTGCTCTCCGCCCGGCTGTCGTCGGACGTCATCTTCACCGACCTCGGACCCGACGCCGTGCGCTCGCTGCTGACCTTCGACGATCTTGACGAGATCCTGCGGACCCGCGAACTCGAACCACCCCGTGTGCGTCTGCACAAGCGCGGCAAGCCGGTCCCCGCAGCGCGCTATACCGAGCCGGGTGAGGCGTCGGGCACCGCGCGCTCGGTCATCCGGCCCGAGGACTTCTACCGCGAGCTGCGCGAGGGCGCCAGCCTGGTGATGGACGGGATCGACCGGCTGCATCCTCCCGTCCGCGCCGCCACCGACGACCTGATGCGGCTGGTCCGCGAGCGCGCGCAGGCCAACCTGTATCTGATCTGGGGCGACTCGCACGGGTTCGACACCCACTGGGACGACCACGACACGTTCGTCCTGCAGCTGGTCGGGGAGAAGTCCTGGCAGGTGCATGGCCACGGCAGCCGCACCTACCCGATGAAGGTGGACGCCGATCACACCCACACCCCGCCCGAGGACACGGTGTGGGACGGGGTACTGCGCCCCGGCCAGGTGCTGCACGTACCGCGCGGCTGGTGGCACACGGTGCGGGGCACCGGCGGGGTGAGCATGCACCTGACGTTCGGCTTCACCCGCGCCACCGGCATCGACTGGGCGCGGGCGCTGCTCGACCGGCTGCAAGAGGTGGAGTTCATGCGCCGCGACCTGCCGCGGTTCGCCGCGCCCGACGAGCGGGCCAAGCACCACAACGAGCTTCTTCGGCACCTGGCCGATGCGGCCGAGGAGCTCGATGTCGACGCGTTCCTGGACGGGCGCGACGCGCGCTTCCCGCGCCGCCGGTCCTTCTCCCTGGCATGGGCGGTGGAGGGGAACGTGCCCGGTCCCGACACGCGGGTGGAGTTCGTCCCGCTGCTCACGCCGCCGGTGGAGCACGACGGGACCCAGGTGAGCGTGACGGTGTCCGGTCGGCGGTACCGTTTTCCGTCCGTGGCCGAACCGGTCCTGGCGGAGCTGGCCCGCGGGCGCGAACTCACGGCCGGCGAACTGGCCGAGCGCTCGGGGACGCCGATGCCGCTCACCGCGGAGGTGCTGCGGGCGCTGGTCCGCCACCAGCTGGTACTGCTGCGCTGAGGCGGCGCCGCGGTGTTCCGGAACGCCGGTCACGCCCACGCCTGACGACCGGAATTCGCCCCATTGACGAGGACCGATTCCCGCGGATTCGGATCGCTACGGATGACCGGCAGGCAGGTCGCGAGGCCTGATTAGCGCGCGTTCGCGGAGTCCAGACACTTGGCGCCGTTGTGGCCGGCGGCGCGCGTTTCGGGCGGGCACGCGGCGGCCCCAACGTTGGCGGCCGTTTCACGGACGATGCACCGTCCGTAGTGCTGGAATTACAGCATGGGGAGGACTCTGGGGCGGGGCGATGCAGAGGTGGCGTGGACCATGCGATACGGGGTCTGGTTGGCGGCCCCGTTCGGTGTGGCGTTCGCCGGGCTGGTGCTGGCGATACTGCTCGGGCCGGTGACGCACTGGGTGGCCGGCCCGGTCGTGCACCGGCTGCCCGACGACCAGCAGGCAGTGGCGCTCAACCACGTGCGCAGGACCGTGCTGCAGTCGGTCGGGGGCACCGCGGCGCTCTCGGCGCTGGCGTTCGCCGTGGTCAACTATCGGCTGAACCGCCGGGGGCAGATCACCGAGCGCTACACCTCGGCGATCGGCAACCTGGCGTCGGACAAACTCGCGGAGCGCATCGGGGGGATGTACGCGCTGGAGCACATCATGCGGGAGTCGGAGCGGGACCATTCGACGGTCGTCGAGGTCCTGTCGGCCTTCATCCGGGAGAACGCCTCCGCCGAAGACGAGGAGGGGAGTCCGCCGATGCGGGATCTGGGGCGGTGGATGCATCCGCCCGCGGGCACGGTGGATCCTCCCGACGAATCGCAGGCGCGCAAGCGCCCGGCGACCGATATCCAGACCGCGCTGACGGTGATCGCCCGGAGACCGCGGCGCCCGGAGCGGAACCGGGTCGATCTGGGCACAACCAATCTGCGCGGCGCGGACCTGCGCGGCGCCCACCTCGAACAGGTGGATCTGCGCGGTGCCCACCTCGAACACGCCGACCTGCGGGGCGCCCACCTCGAAGACGCCAATTTGAGACGCGCCCACCTCCAGCACGCCAACCTGAGACGTGCCCACCTGGAACACGCCGACCTGTGGGGCGCCCACCTGGAACACGCCTACCTGGGGGGTGCGCATCTCCGCCGCGCGGACCTGTGGGGCGCCCACCTGGAAGACGCCAATCTCGTGGGCGCGCACCTGGAGCACGCGCGCCTGCTGGGCGCCCGCCTTGAGCGCGCCTACCTGGTGGGGACCCACCTGGAACACGCCAACCTGCGGCGGGCCCACCTCTCCCACGCCAATCTCGTCGACACGCACCTGGAGCACGCCTATCTGGTCGACGCCCACCTGGAGGACGCCAACCAGCTGGGCGCGCACATGCACCACGCCAATCTCCGGGGGGCGCACCTCGAACGGGGGAACCTCGGCGGCGCCCACCTCGACGACGCCTATCTGGTCGGCGCCCACCTGGAACAGGCGAACCTGGTGGACGCCCACCTGGACCGGGCCGACCTGGTGGGTGCCCACCTCCAGCGCGCGGATCTGGTGGGCGCCACCCTCGACCACGCCAACCTGGTGGGCGCCGACCTCAAGGACGCCGACCTGTGGGGCGTGGACCTGTCGACGGTGCGGGGGCTGAGCGAGGCCCAGTTGCGGTCGGCGATCACCGCGGACGTCAACGAGCATCCCGGTGAGGGAGGCGGCGCCGGCTCGTCACCGTCCTGACCCCAGCCGCGTGCGACGCCCCGGCGGCGGTCAGTCCCCCCGGCCCGGATACGCGATCACCGACCCCCGGCGTCCGCCGAGCGCTGCCGGTCCGGCTGACGGAATTCGGGGAAAGGAGACGACGGGACGGGCGACACGCATCCGCGTCGAGCAAAATCGAACGCCGCGTTGTCGGCCCGGCTTTGTCGGCCCGGCCCCGGACGCAGAAAGCCCGGGACCGGCGGAGAGCCGGTCCCGGGCTTTCCTCGCGCTCGCGCAGGACAGGCCGGCTAGGCGCTGGGCTGGAGCTCGGCCGCGTTCTCCTTCGTGCGCTCTTCGTTCATGAGCACGCGCAGCTTGCCGATGAACAGGCTCAGGGCGATCCCGCAGACCACGGCCAGCAGGCCCAGCCCCAGGTAGTACGTGCCGCCCAGCACCGGTTCCAACCGGCTGACCTGGGCACCGACGGCGTCTCCCGCGGCGGTGGAGAGGAAGAACAGCCCCATCATCTGCCCGGCGAAGGCCTTGGGCGCGAGCTTGGAGGTCATCGACAGGCCGACCGGGCTGAGGGACAGCTCGGCGATGGTCAGCAGGAGGTAGACGCCGATCAGCCAGAGCAGGCTCACCTTGACGGTGCCGCCCTCGGTGGCCGCCGAGGCGGCCGACATCAGGACGAAGGAGAGACCGGCCACGACCAGCGCGAAGCTGAACTTGGCGGGGGTGCTGACGCGGTTGCCGAGCTTCGTCCACATCAGGGCGAAGACGCCGGAGAACAGGATGACCATGACCGGGTTGGCCGCCTGGGTCCATCCGGCCGGGATGTGGAAACCGGAGAAGTTCAGGTCGACGTCGTGCTTGGCGAACAGGGTGAGCGTGCCGCCCGCCTGGTCGAAGATCATCCAGAAGACGGCCGAGGCGATGAACAGCCACATGAAGGCCGTGAGCTTGGTGCGCTCGTCGCCGACGATCTGGTCGCGCTTCACCACGAACATGTTGATGAAGTAGAGGATCGGGACGACGACCGCGAGGGCCGTCAGCACGTAGGTGACGTTGTCGACGCTCAGGGTGCCGGTGGCCGCGGACGCCGCGACGGCGGCCACCACGACGACGGCCCCGATCGCGATCCACTTCACCATCGCGGCCCGGTCGGCCGCGGTCAGCGGCTGGCCCGGGGCCTTGCCCGCGTCACCCAGTCCCTTCTGGCCCAGCACGTAGGAGACCAGGCCGAGGGCCATACCGAGAGCGGCGACACCGAAGCCGATGTGCCAGGACACGACCTCACCGATGTAGCCAACGACGAAGAGCCCGATGGCCGAGCCGATGTTGATGGCCATGTAGTAGAGCGAGTAGCCGGCGTCGCGGCGGGCGTCGGTGTCGTCGGCGTAAAGCTTGCCGACCATCGAGGTGACGTTCGGCTTGAGGAAGCCGGTGCCCACGCAGACCAGGATCAGCCCGCCCCACACGAACAGGTCGCCGAGCTGGATGGCCAGGGAGATGTGGCCGAGCATGATGATGATCCCGCCCACCAGGACGGTGCGGCGCTGGCCGAGCACCCGGTCGGCGATCCATCCGCCGGGCAGCGTGGCGAAGTAGCTCAGCGCCATGTAGAGGCCGACGATGGCGGTGGCGGTCCCGGTTCCCAGGCCCATGCCGCCCTCGGCAATGGCCGCCCCCAGGAAGAGGACGAGGATGGCGCGCATTCCGTAGAAGGAGATGCGCTCGTTGAGTTCGGTGCCGGCGAGGGTGAGCAGCCCTCTGGGGTGTGTGCGCAACGGGTTACGCCTTCCTTCCCCTGTGGTCGCGTGTGGCTGGACCCGACCCACGGGTGCGCCCGTATAGCACGGCATGCGACAGCATCCGGCCGCGCTGGTCGAACCCTGTGGTGCGGGGGTGTCGGAACGCAGCCCCGGGGACGCCTTCCGTGCAGGGCGACCTCGCGAGACGCCGCGGCCTCGCAGGGGAACTACGAACTCGTTTGAGAAATATACAACTTTATGTCCGAATCACCGAACGGAGTTCGAGAACGGCGCCGCTGAGGCTGACACACCCGCACTGAGCACGACAAACACCGGTGCGGCGGGATCCGCGCCCCCATTGCCTCGGAGAGATACATTAGGGTAGCCTCATCTAATAGACGACGGGTGTCGACCTCAGCACGGGGGCCGGTCGACGTGTCTTCCCCGTCCACTTCCCCGCCTCTGGGACGTTCCGGAGTCTGCCCGCAGGACCGCATTGCCTTCCGCACGGCATCCGCGCAGAAAGGTCGACGCATCCGCATGACCATGACGCAAGCCCCGCTCCAGGCGGTGGTCGATGCCTGTGCGCCGCTGAAGTTCGCGCCGCTCCCCGACATCCGGATTAAGCGGGTCTCCTCCGTGCGCGAACATCCCGGCAGCGAGCACTGGTACCGCACGGACCTCATGGTCGCCGAGGGCGTGATCGGCCCCCTGTTCGACCAGCTTGTCGCCCAGCACGGCCCCGGACACAAGCTGCCGGCCTCCACCCACTTCCTGCGCGCGCTGCTGCGCGAACCGATCTTCCTGGACTCCGCCGGCCTCTACCTCACCGGACGCGCCGTCCTGCTGGACCCCGAGCACCTCTGGTTCCCCTGGCTGTCCAGCGGAACCTTCGGCACGCCCACCATCACCAGCTCGCGAGTCGCCGTCACCCCCGATGACCCCGCCGTCGGGCACCCCGACGCCGTCGTCGTCCAGGACGAGGCGGCGCTGGATCGGCTGGCCGCGGAGCACATGGTCCGGACCTTCGCCCCGATCATCGACGCCGTCCACGCCCACACCCGTGTCGGCCTGCGTACGCTGTGGGGCTGGGTCCTCGACATCGTGCACTTCTACATGCTCAACCCCGCCCGGTTCCTGGGCCAGGACGCCGAGGACGCCTGGAAGCGCGCGGGCCGGCTCGGCGACGCCCTGATTGAGGCGGGCGCCGTCACGCGCGCCCGGCCCCGGCTCTTCCCGTTCTGGGACAACCACCCGCGGGGCACCTGGGCGGTGCGCGGGACCTGCTGCTTCGACTACAAGGACGACCCCGAGCACGGGTTCTGCACCACCTGCCCCCTCAAGTGCGACGCCGACCGCCGCGCCGAGCTGCAAGAGTGGATCCGCAACCCCGCACTGGCGCCGTAGCGGCAGCACCCGCGGGTCAGCTCGTCAGATCGACCCTCACCGGCGGGTCCGGCGACAGCAGGTCCTTCATCTCCAGGTAGTCCGGGCGGACGTCCGCGGGGATGTCGTAGACGAGCCGGCCGTCCACCGATTCGCCGGGCTGGATCCGCTGGAAGAACTTGTCCCGGTTACCGAGGTAGATCTCGGCCTGGGGATCGTTGGCGTAGCGCTCACCGTCGTCCCCGATGAGCACCTGCCCGGGACCCTCGAATTTGGTCGGCGACTTTCCGAGATTCTTCACGGAGACGTTCACGATGACGTACTGGCCTTCGGCGTCCTTGCGCAGGGGGTCACTGCCGACGCTCATCACCCCGGTCTGCACCCCCGTCACGGTCATCCGCAGGTGCCCGGAGACGACAGGGTCGCCGATGGCGCCGGACGTCGCCCCGGTCGGCATCGGCCCCTCCGGCGTGTACTCGATTCCCGGCTCGATGGCGTCATCGCCGATGCTGATCAGGACGACGACGCACCCGGCCACGAAGAGGGCGAGCAGGACGGCCACGACGCAGCCGACGCCGAGAATCCTGCCCCACGGCCTGGGCTGCTGCGGCTGCTCCGGGCCGTCGGGCGGACCATCGGGGGACGGACCGCCGGGAGGCGGCGGCCCAGGATGGTTTCCGTCCGGAGACTCCCCGGGCGGCGGATGGTGGGTCATGCGAAACACCCCTCGTCGACCCGACGGATCCCGTGCCCCAGCGGTTCACTTCGGGATCCGGCGCGTGCCCATCCCGCACCATAACCATCACGAGCACCCGCCACACCGGATGCGGAGGCGTGTTGTCGCGATCGAGAGAAACCTTTTGACCGGGGGGTGACGCGAACGGCGCACACTTCGGCGGAGATCACCTGTTCCCATAACGCCAGCGGAGAAAATCGTGTTCGCGCTCCATACGCCGCATCTCCGCGTAGAGTCCGTCGGGGTCGGGCGCCGAGACGACCACCCCGCCCGTCGGGACCGGCCAGCGGGCATATGCCCAATAACGGCGGGTGTAATACCCCCACAGAACCAGCCACATACCCTGCTTCTGCCACTCGATGTGCGCCGCGACCTGCCGCTGGTCTGAATCCTCACCGTTCATCGCGATGGGTGCATACCCGCGCGCCCACCCGCGTGCTCACCTGTCCTCCGGGCCGGATGTGGTCATCAGGGGGGACCCGTGGCACCTGTGACGGCCGGCACCTCGGCTGAGGCGCACCGGCCGCCGTTACTTTGCCGCTGCTCGCAGCGCGTTCAGGCCCGCTCGCGCGGGCGGGCGGGGGCCGCGGTCGCGGCGCCGGAGACAAGACCGGAGCCGGGAACCGGTTCGGCGGCGTCGTCACCGAGGTGCACGATGCGATTGTCGGCGTCGACGTGGACGACCTTGGGGGTGTGCTGGGCGCGCTCCGACTCGTCGACCTCGACGTAGGACATGATGATGACCAGGTCGCCGGGGTTCACCAGGTGCGCCGCCGCTCCGTTGATACCGATGACGCCGCTGCCGCGCTCGCCGGTGATGGTGTAGGTGACCAGACGGTTACCGTTGTCGATGTCGACCACATGCACCTGCTCGCCCTCGACGATGTCGGCCGCCTCCATGAGGTCGGCGTCAATCGTGATGGATCCGACGTAGTGCAGGTCGGCCTGGGTCACCGTGGCGCGGTGGATCTTTCCGTTGAACAGTGTGCGACGCACGTGCTTCATCCTCAGCTGTGTGATGCAAGGGGACTACAGGCCCCGAAGGGTCCCGTGAACTCCTCCATCATGGCCCCTACCGCGCCGTGGGCGCATCCCCGGGGGCCGTTCCCCTGCCGGTCTACGGTCCGCTGACCGGTCGAACGCGCGAATGGGCGCTGGTGTTCCGCCCCGCGTGTCCGGCCGTGAGCAGGGACGCCGTCCGGTCGGCCGTCTCCGGGGCGCAGACCGCGCACACCGGCGGCGTGTGTGCCAGCGCGCGGGCCATGCGGTCGGGATGCTCCGGGTCCAGTGCGAGGTGGGCGGCGCCCGTCCGCATGACGGCGACCAGGGCGAGGACGAGTGCGGGCGAACGCGGCAGCACCACCGCGACCGCAGTCCCCGGCCTGGCACCGCGTGCGGTGAGGTCGCGCGCGAGTCGGTCGACGCGCTCGTCGATCTCGGCGGCGGTGAGCCGGGCCCCCGCGGCGGCGAACGGCAGGACGGCGGGTCCGGTGCCGGGGCGCTCCTGGCTCACCCGCCGCCGGGACGCCAGGGCGCCGATGTGCGGAGGGGTGTCCTCCCGGCGAGGTGCGCTGTTCATGTGGATCTCCAGGCGGGGTGGGATGTGCCACGGTGGACGGCGGCGGTGCGGGCGGCCCCGGCGGCGCGTGCGGGTCGGGATGCCCCGCCCGCGGCCGACGGCGATCGCTCGGGCAGGATGAGGATGACGCCCGACCGCCCGCCGCCCCGGCGTTCTCCACCGGGTGTGGTCTCCAGGTCGCCGACGGGGCGGCGCGGGGCGGCGATGCCCTGGGACAGCAGCCGCAGCAGGCGCGCGGCGATCGTGTCGGCGGCGGGGCGGGCGAACCGGTCGGCCGCGTACCGCAGGGTCAGGATCGACCGGCCCTCCTCCGGTTCCTCGACCACCGCGAAATCCAGTTCGCCGCGCGGGGCGGAGCAGCCGTCATCCTCGATGGCGGTGTCCAGGCCGAAGAGGCGCCGCGGACGCTCCGGCCGGGTCACGTGCTCCACCGTCACGTGGAACAGCGGCGCGCGGTCGGGCGAACCGGACGGGACGGGGGTGCACGCGTCGGCCACCTGGTCGAGCGGAAGGTCGGCGTGAGCGCGGGCCGTCCGGGCGCGCCTCTGGAGGCGCTCCACGACGTCGCCGAACGAGGGCGTGCCGGAGAGATCGGTGCGCAGGACGACGGGCCGCTGGAACATGCCCACCGCGTCGTCGAGCGCCTCGTCCGCGCGATCGTTGATCAGGGCGCCGAGGGGGATGTCGTCTCCCGCGCCAAGGCGGTGCAGCAGGACGGCCACGGCGGCGCCGATCACCGTCGCCGGCGTCGTGCCGTAGTTGCGGGCGAAGGTGGGCACGCTTCGGGCCAGGTCGGAAGGGATCTCGGTGCGGACGACGCCGACCGGGTCGGTGGATGCGGCCGGGTCGCGGGCCGGGGGTGCGGTGTCCTGCTGGTGACCGCCCCTGTCGGGAACAGCGGAGGGGAGGTGGGGCAGGGTGACGGCCGCGGGGAGGTCGGCCAGTTCCCGTCTCCAGAACGCGCGCCGTTGGGCGGCCCAGCCGCTGGGGCCGTCCTCCGCGCCGAGCAGCGCACGCTGCCGCGCCGCATAGTCCGCATACCGCAGGGGCAGCGGCGGCCAGGTCGGTGCCGTGCCCGCGCAGCGGGCGGCATAGGCGGCCTGCAGGTCCCAGAGGAACGGGCCCTGGGAGTCCGCGTCGACGGCGATGCGGTGGAAGAGGTGGAGCAGAACGTACTCACCGGGGGCGACCGTGAACAGGACCATCCGGAATGGCGGCTCCGAACGCAGGTCGAAGGGGCGGCGGACCGCGGCGTCCAGAAGCGCTTCCGCGTCGCGGCCCACGGCATCGACGACGTCGAGCGGATCGCGGACGGCGTCCGCGTCCAGGATCTCCAGCCAGGGTTTCCCGTCCCGCTCGGGGTAGCGGGTGCGCAGGGGCTCGTGCAAGCCGACCACATCGCGCGCGGCCAGGCGCAGGGCGCCGGTGTCGAGGTGGCCCCGCAGCCGTATGACCCACCACCCGTTGTCGGGCTCCTGTCGGTCGCGCGTCCGTCCGAGCTCACGCACACCGCGCTGCCCCGTCGACAGGGGGATGACGGGGCCCCTGGCCGCTTCCGCCCGTCCCCGTCCGGAGACACGGAGGGCACTTGCGGGCCCGCAGGGGATCGGCGCATGGGGACTCGGGGCACCGGGCGGCTCCGCCGCGGCGTCGGCGCGGTGCCGACTCTGGCATTCGGCGTCGGTCAGGACGTCGATCTCACTGATCGGCAGGTCCGGTGCGACCAGCATGGGTACCAGGACCTGCTTGAGCCGTTCCGCCGGGCCGGGGTCCTCCCCCTGCCCCGTACCGCGCAGCAGGCGGCGGAGGAGAAGCGTGGGGGGCGTCTGCGCGCGAAGCCGCCCGGCGCGATCGGCGGCACGGGCCCGGGCCAGGGCTTGGCGCGAGGTGGGATCGCCGGAGAGGTCGACGCGGTACGGCGGCGCGGGGGCGGTGGGGAGATCCGCGGCCGCGCCCAGGCGGTGCAGCAGGATGGCGATGGCGGTCCGCAGGAACACGGAGGCGCTGACGCCGTGGTCTTCCGCGGCCCGGCACACGGCCCGGTGGGTGGCGGGGTCCACGCCGAAGGCCCGAATCGGCGCCTCGTCGTCATCGTCGGTCGGGCACGCGTCGGTCACGGTGGCGGTCATCGGACGCGAGATGTCCGGGTGGCGATGGCGACGAGGGGGTCGGCGGTTGGTGCCGCGCCGTGGGACGGTCCACGCCTGACGCCGGTCAGGATGCCGGTGGACACGGGCTGCTGCATGGGGGTCACTGGGGTCCTTTCGGGTGACAAAGGCCAAGCAAACCTTACTAAGGTTACGCTTACCTAACCAGCCAACCGACAGTCTTCGCTTCGGATACATCTGGTGTCAACCCACAGAAACGCGACAAACCCCTCATAGGCCGGCTCCCGGCCCGTCGCGCCCCTTCTCCTGCACACGCCGCTTATGGCCCCGTCGTTGCGCCACGACCGTCCCGCGGATCGCCGCTTCCGGCGGCGCTACCTCTCCTCCAGCCGGGGGAAGACGACCTTGTTCAGCACCAGCGTCACGGCGGCGGCCATCGGGATGGCGATGAGCGCACCGACCAGCCCCAAGACAGCACCGCCGAGCAGAGCGGCGGTGATCGTCGCGGTGGGCGCCACGTCGACCGCGTGCCGCATGATGCGCGGGGCGATCACGTAACTCTCGATCTGCTGGTACACGATGAAGAACAGCAGCGTCACCGCGCCGAGGACGAGGTCGCCGACGCCCACCACGATGGTGGCGGCGAGCGCGCCCAGCGTGGTCCCGATGAGCGGAATGAGCGCGGTGACCCCGACGATCAGCGCGAGGGTAAGGGCGTAGTCGGAACCGATGAGCGCCAGGAAGACCAGTGCCACGACACCGCCCATCAGCGCGATCAGCAGCTGGCTGCCGATGTAGGACCCGATGCGCTCGATGATCTCGTCACCCAGTTCACGCACGCCCGCCCGGCGCGAGCGCGGCACCAGCCGGTAGCCGACCTCGGTGATGCCCGGCAGCGAGGCCATAAAGAACAGCGTGAGGACGAGGATGGTGAACGTGGCGATGAGCGAGTTGAGCACCGCCTGTCCGATGCCGAACACCCCGCCGAACACCTGCTGCCCGACGTTGGGGTCGGTGATGAGGGACTGGAACTTCGCCAGCAGCCCGAAGCGCCGGTCCAGGTCGGCCATCAGCCGGTTATCCTGCAGCTGGTTCGCGTAGTGGGGGACGCGCGAGATGAAGTCGCCGACCTGCTGGGTGAGCGGTGGCACGATCGCCCAGATGAACACGGCGACGAAAGCGATCAGGGCCACGCAGATGATGAGGATGGCGCCCCAGCGAGGGATCCGCCGCCTGCGCAGCGACTCGACGATCGGATTCAGGCCGACGGCGATGAACAGCGCCACCAGGATGTAAACGAAGATCTCCTGCGCCCCGACGAGCGCTTGGAAGAGCAGCCACGCGGCGAACACACCCAGCGCGCCGGTGAAGCCGAGCATGAAGAAGTTGAGGCGTCCCCGCCCGGTGCCGACGGGGGTCCCGCTGGTCGGCGGCGCCTCGCGGGCCGCGCCCGGCGCTGAGGGTTCCCCGCTCCGCCGGCCGCCCGATTCCTCGTCCGGTTCTTCCCCCGAGACAGCGGATCCGCGCGGCTGGTGCGCCGGCTCGGGCCCGTCCTCTCCCCCACCGTGACTCGCCCCGGCCCCGTCTCCTGCCCCGCTCCGCCCGTTTGCCACGTCCGCCTCCAATTGATCACGAGAACCGGCGCATCAACGCTAGCCAACGGCCCCGGTCGACTCGACGGAGGCACGCGACACCCCGTCCTTCCCTCCCCGGGCCATCCGCATACGGAGCGTAATCTCATCGATGTCGGAAACCCTCACCGGCATTACGGCTGAGAAGTTGCCTTTCCGGCGCTCGGCTCGACGTGCGGAGGGACGCACACCAACGGAGAACGGGGAAAAGACGCATGCAACCCACCGGAACTCTCGCCCGACGGATCGCGGCGGCCGGGGCCGGGACCGCCATGGCGCTCACACTGCTCGGCGCCGCGCCAGCGGACGCCGACCCACAGGTGCGCGGCGGCCCGGAGCACCGGGACGACAACGACGATCCCAAGGACGACACCCCGAAGGACGATGCCCCCGAAGACGACGGCTCCGAAGACGGCACCCCCGAGGTCCACGACCCCAAGGACGACGACCCGAAGCACGACCCGTGGCTGTACGACCCGGCCATCATCGAGGGCGGCAAGGTGGGCTCCTCGACGAAGACCGAGTCCGGGACCATCCACATGGCCTACGGCACCTACCTGGGCGTCGAGTATGCCTGGGCGTGGGTGCAGGATCCCGCCAACCCCGACGAACACCTCACCCTGGACGTCGATCTCGACGGCGATCGACAGTGGGACGACGCACGCTACGTACGCCTCGGCGACCGCCAGTACACCCCCGCGTATCCCACCGCGAAATTCCAGGAGCGGGCGTTCCAGGCCTGCGTGCTGACGGACACCACCAAACCGTGCGAGGAAGACTTGCGCACCCCCTGGTGGTAAGGCGAGAGGCTGTGGCACGGTGGCGTGCGCCACCACGACACACGAATGAAAATGGTTTTCATTTCGTGTAGGCTGCTCTTCTCGTCCACAGCACCCGACCGAGGAGACAGCCCGTCATGTCCCGCGTCTGCCAGGTCACCGGAAAGCACCCGGCCTCCGGCAACAACATCTCGCACTCCCATCAGCGCACCAAGCGCCGCTTCGAGCCCAACATCCAGAGCAAGCGCTACTGGCTGCCCAGCGAGCAGCGCCACATCAGGCTGCGGGTGAGCACCAAGGGGATGAAGGTGATCGACAAGCGCGGAATCGAACGCGTCGTCGCCGACATCCGCGCACGTGGAGAGCGGGTCTGAGTCGTGGCGAAGAAGAGCAAGATCGCCCGCAACGAGCAGCGCGCCCTGGTGGTGGCCAAGTACGCCGAGCGCCGGGCCGAACTCAAGCGGATCGTCAAGAACCCCGACACCGACCCGTCAGCGCGCGCCAAGGCGGTCCGCGAGCTCAACACGCAGCCGCGGGACGCCAGTCGCACGCGGCTGCGCAACCGTGACTCCGTGGACGGCCGCCCCCGCGGTTACCTCCGCAAGGCGGGGGTGTCCCGCATCCGGTTCCGCGAGATGGCCCACCGGGGCCAGCTTCCCGGCATCCGGAAGGCGAGCTGGTAACCACCGCTCCACGCCATACTCGTGCCGCCGCTCCTCCCTCGCGGCACGCCGCACCGGCCCGGACTCCGCCCCGTCCCGGAGTCCGGGCCGCGTGCTTCCCCGGCCAATTCCGGCCACGCGTCTTCGCTGGCACCATCGATCGTTTTGCCAGCCGCCCTCAGTGAGAGTTATCTTTTTGATTCGGCGCGGTTTTTCGGCTGAGCGCCGCAGCTGGCGGCATCTGATGGAACGGAAATTAATAGCATAATGGATTCGGACTCGACCCAGGTAATGACCAGGACTGGGGAATTCACCTTTGAATCGGCCTCCACGCCGCAGTGGGAGGCGGAGGTTCGCGCGCGGCTCGCGGCGTGCGTCCACCGTTTCTCCGGCCCCCTGTCCGACCTGATCGCGCGGGACGCCAACGAGGGCGATACTCGTATGTTGGTCGCGGATTTTCTCAGTGAGGGGCTCAATTACAGCAAGTACGGTGAGCTAACGACCGAATACCGCACCTCCGGGGAATCCATCGATTATGGGATCCTGCTCGGCGACCAGGTATTCGCGTTCGTCGAAGTGAAGCAGTGCGGCCAGGAACTCGACCACCGGAGTCTGCGCCCGGCGAAGTCGCAGGCCGACAAGGACGGCGTCGAGTGGGTGCTACTCACCAACGGCCGCCGGTGGCAGATGCATCACATCGGCGCCGGGGAGACGAGTGGCAGCGGGCTCGTCTTCGATGTGGACCTGCTGGACGCCGAGGAGGCACAGGAGACCCTCGACCTGCTGTTCCACCTGAGCCGCGAGGCCGTCGAGGACGGTCGGCTGGATGACCTGCGCCGGTGGCGCGAGGCGCTGGTGGCCGAGCAGCTGGCCGACGCGCTTCTGGCCGACACGGTCGTTGAGGCGATCCGCGTCGAGGTCCGCCGCCGGACCGAGCACGCCGGGCATCTCGGCGACGCCGACGACATCGTGCGCACCCTCCGCGAGGACGTCATCGCCCGGGGGCTCCTCGGTTGAGGATCCCCGTGGGGGATTCGCGGACGGGACCGTCCTGACCCGTGGCTCCGCGCACCACCGGCCGCCCGGTGGTGCGCCACCCCGGGAACGTGGGAAACGTGGACGTGGAGTCCTCGCGCGCTCCCGCCGTCATGACTCGACGTGCAGGACGCCGCCTTCCGAGGACGGCCGCGGTGCCGGGAGCTCCTCGTCCTCGTCTTCGTCCTCACCGACCGTGGGCGGCACCTCCTCGGCGACCTCCTCGGAGATCCCGAGTTCGTGGCCGACCTCGGCCTCCTCGATGACCAGTTCCTCTTCAGGCGGGTCGTCGATATACCTCTGGTAGAGGCTGATCTCCGATTCCTGCAGGTCGTTTCCCAGGTCATCGGTTCTGTCGTCGGGCATCCTTCCCCCCTCGGCTGACACCCTGAAACCTCTGCCCTGTACATTCCCCATTCCGACATCCACGACAAACCCCGCCCCGCCTTTCTCGCGGCGCCACAGGTCTCCCATAGCCACCACGGGTCAGGCGCGCGGCAGCCGCAGGGTGAACACCGCACCGCCCAGCTCCGGGCTCTCGCCCGCCTCGACCTGGCCGCCGTGCGCGCGGGCGACCTCACGGGCGATCGCCAGGCCCAGCCCGCTGCCGCCCGGATCGCGGCGGCGGGATTCGGAGAGGCGGGAGAAGCGCTCGAAGATCTGCTCGCGGTCCTCGGGGGCGATGCCGTGCCCGTCATCGTGGACCCGCAGGACAGCGTCATCGCCCTCCGCGCCGACCGTGACGAGGATGCGGTTCTGGGCGTGCCGCTCCGCGTTGGCGAGCAGATTGACCAGGAGCCGGGCCAACCGCAGCCGATTGCCCGCGACGACGGTGCCGGGCGTGAGCGCGGTCGTCACCTCCTTGGCGGTCACCCTGCCGCGGACCTCCCTCGCCGCGAGTTCGGCCAGGTCGACGGATTCCCGCGCTGTGGCGACATCGGCGTCCAGACGGGCCAGTTCGAGGAGGTCGTTGACGATCCCCTCCAGCCGCTCGATGTCCGCCAGCGCGCCGCGCAGTGTCTCGGCCACCTCTTCGCCTTCGGGCTCGGAGAGCTGGAGCTCCAAGCGGACACGCAGCCCGGCGATCGGATTGCGCAGTTCGTGTGAGGCGTCGGCGACGAAACGGGCCTGGCGCTGCATCGCCGTCTCCAACCGGTCGAGCGTCGCGTTGGCGGTGCGCGCCAGGTCGGCGATCTCGTCACCCGTGTCGGGCACGGTCAGGCGGCGGTCGAGCTCTGAGGCGGTGAGCCGTTCCAGGTCAGCGCGGATGGTCTCCACGGGCCGCAGCGTCCGGCCAACGCCCCACCAGGTCACCCACCCGACCACGGCCAGGACGACCAGCCCGAGCACCACCAGCATGAGTTCCAGCACGATTCCCGACAGCACAGCGGGCTGCCGCGCCGCCGCGTAGACCATCACATCGCCGTAGGCGCTCTTCTTCTCGCGGAACCCGACCACCGTCAGGCATCCGGCGACGGCAGCGGATGTGCGGCACACGGTAGTGTCGATACGGAAGTCGCCGTTCTCCGGCCGGGCGTGGGTCAGTGGGGCGTAGCCCTGCAGCGTCGCGCTAGCCGCGACCACCCGACCGTCCTCGTCGACGACCTGGAGGCGCGTGACACCGCCCTGGGCCGGGATGGGGCCGTCGATACGCCGCTGCTGGGCCAGTTCCACGACATGCCGCGCCGCCGCGGCGGTGCGGTCGGAGATGTCGCGCTGAATGGCGTCCCGGGTGATCAGCGACGCCCCCGTGATGGCCAGGACGAGGGCGGCGCCGACCACGACCACCGCTCCGACGGTCACCCGTGACCGGATCGAGCGGGGGCGCCGTTCGCGGCGGCGGGAGACGTCCGCGGGCATGACGGAGTCGCCTTCCTGCACTGGCAAGCCCCTCCCATGGTTCGGGTCGTCCCGATGCCGCCCCACCGACCCGCGGGGTAGGCGAACGTTGAGAACTCGGCGTTAGAGAAAATTTTTGCCTACCGCCCAGTCAACCTCTGATTACGACGTTACCCCCCGTGTGGCCGTAGGGAAGCGATCAGCGGCCGCCACGCCGAGTCGGCGTCGGGCGCCACCGACACGGCGCGCAGCACCGGCGCGCTCCCGGCCCGACGAGAACAGGGGCGCACTCCCAACGCCACGGGCGTCCGAGGGTGGTTCTCCGCCCGACCGGCCGCCCGTGCGCCACGCGCGTCGTGTCAGTCGCGGGTGCGGTCGGGCCGGTCGCCGTTGGGGTAGGGCAGCAGCGCCATCTCGCGTGCGTTCTTGATCGCGGCGGCGATCAGGCGCTGCTGGCGAGCGGTGACGCGGGTGACACGACGGCTGCGGATCTTGCCCTTGTCGGAGATGAACTTGCGGAGGAGATCGACGTCTTTGTAGTCGATGTAGTCGAGGTCGTGCAGCGGGTTGGCGAATCTGCGCGAGGTCTGCGGCCTCCGGCGTTGCGACGCCATAGGAGAAGGTCCTTCCTGTGTGTTCTGGGTGGGAATGCGTCGGGTCGACGGCGCAGGCGGGCCACGCCGTCAGGACGTGACGTCCAGCAGCTCGGCGAAGGGGTCGGCGGCGCCGTCGAAGGTGAGCGAGGTGTCGGCGATCTCCTCCTCGGTGAGCAGGCAGGAGTCGAGGACCTCGACCAGACGGTCGGTGTCCAGGCCGACCCCGGTGAAGGAGATGCACTGGCACCGGTCGCCGCAGTCGGGCGCCCAGTCGAGTGTGGCGGCCGCTTTGCGGTGCTCGGAGACGAGCGCCCAGGCGGCGTCGGGCAGCGCGGCCAGCCACGGACCGGCGGGCTGCAGGGCCAGCGACGCCCCGGCGGCGTCCCAGACCAACATGGTGTCGGGGTGGCTGGCCAGCCAGAACCGGCCGCGGCTGCGCAGTGAGACCGCGACCACGTCGTCCAGCGCGGCGTGCAGGCGGCCCGGGTGCAGGGGGCGGGAGCGCCGCCAGGTGACGGTGCGGACGTCGCCCATCTCGCAGCGGTCCGGCGGCTGGGCGGCGGTCGGGTCCGTGCGCGCGGCCGCCGCGACAGGATCGAATCCGCCGTTGGTGAGCGCGTGCAGCGCGGAGCGCTCGGTGGGGACGACGGCGGCGGCCGGGTTGAGCTGGACGAGCACAGCGGTGCACTGCTCTGCTACCCGGGGGTCGCGGTCGCCGCCGTCCAGCGCGACGGCGGTCGGGTACTCGATCTGCTCGGCGAGCACCTCGGCGACGGTCCGGTCGTCCGCCTCCGCGACGGCGAGGCCGCGGTCGACCATGTCCTCATCGGTGGACAGGTCGGCGATCAGCCGGTCGGCGGCGACAACGGTGATGACCGAGGAGAGACGCAGCCAGTCGGTCACCGGGCGGCGGTTGACGACCGTCCCCGTCAGCGCTTCGGCGATGGGGCGGGGTTCGACGCCGTCCCAGGCCTCGACGATGTGGGTGGAGTATTCGCCGCGTTCGGCCAGTTCGCAGAGCAGGGGGATCAGGTCCTCGCGCAGTGTGCAGGAGACGCAGGCGTGGACGAGGTCGACCCGGGTCCGGTCGACCTCGCCCCAGCGGTCGCGCGTCACGCGCTGCACCTCGCCGTCGGCGATGCGGCTCAGGTCGTGGTGGATGGCGATCGCCCGGGGGTCGGCGTGGAGCAACAGGTCGACGGCGGCGGACCGGGCCGCGCCGTGCAGCCCGGCTACGAGGACCACCCGGGCGGGCAGGGCCTGGGGCATGTGGGGTTACCTCGACTTTCGGGTGATGAAAATGATTATCGTTATCTTACAACGCCGCCGACACCGCCGACACACGCCCCCACCGGCCGCCCCGCGCGGCCGACACCCCCGCGGAATCCCGCGACTTTGACGCGTGAGCACATAAGGTCGTTGAGAAATTACTTTTAGTGACCACGCCATCGACTGGTGCACCTCAGGAGACCGACCATGCGCACGCCCTCCTTCGCGAGCGCCCTCGCGACGCTCGCCCTCGCAGGGGGCCTCGTACCGACCGCCGCCACCCCCGCTGCCGCCGACGCCCCCGCCCCCACCGACAAGCGCCCGGACGCCGTCCTCCACTTCTTCCGCGCGGAACCGACCCTCACGGGCCAGGCCCCCGTAGCGCACGAGTACGTCGGAAGCCTGATCTGCGGCCCCGACAGCGGTGATCACCCCCGCGCCAAGGAGGCCTGCACGGCCATCCGCCAGGCCTCCGGCCATCTCGACCGGATCCCGCGGCGCGAGGGGACCTGCACCCTGGAGTACCGCCCCGTGCCCATGGAGGTCTTCGGTGTCTGGAAGGGCACCCCCGTGCACCACGCGCGGACCTTCGGCAACCCCTGCCTCGTGGGAGTTGAGGCCGCCGGGGTCTTCGACTTCTGATACCCGCGCCCACCAGGACCGGCGCCGCCCTCTCCCGCTTGGAGGGCGGCGCCGTGGTCGTCCCCGTACGCGGAGCCGGGTTACTCGTAGGGGTCGGGCGGGTTGTCGACCTCGGTCATGGTGTCGACCGAGAAGCGGTGGTCGCGGACGGACTGCAGCTCACCCTCGGGCTCCACCCAGGTGCCGCGGACCGTCCACCAGCTGTCCTTCTCCGGTGCCTCGGTGTTGGTGATCAGGACCCGGTTGACGACCGCGTCGGCCGCGCAGCACGCCATCTGGAGCCGCGCCAGGTACCAGCCCTCGCCCTGCTCGTTGGGGACGACGAACCCGGTGAGTTCGATCGGGCGCCCGGCCATCTCGCGTTCCTCGTCGGTCCAGGCACGCAGGACGAACTCCTGGAGCTCCAGCTTCGCGGGCGTCGCGGGATCGGTCTCCGCCAGGGCGTCGTCGTAGCGTCCGCTGTCGTCGCTGTCGGCGCGCGGAGCGGTGGGCTCCGGGGACGACGACTGGCTGGCGGTGAATGAGCCCAGGGCGGGCGGTGCGATGACGAACACCGCGACCACCGGTGCCAGGAGCAGCCAGGACACCCCTGGGGCGTTGCAGTGGTCGTGGGCGTCGTCCTCGCTCGGGATGGGACCGTGGTCGCCGTGCGTCCGCGCGGCGGCGCGGACCTCGGCGACGACGACCCAGACGCCGAGGAGGACCAGCACCGCACCCGACGCGGCCAGGAACGGCCGGAAGTAGGCCTGGACGTAGTTCAGGTAGAGGTCGGATACCACGGTGCTGCTCAGCGCCGCCGCTCCCAGCAGCACCAGCACGAGTCCCTGCGCGATCCGGTTCACGGCAGCAGACCTCCGATCAGGAAGCTGAGGAGGAGGGCCACGCCCAGGCACAGCGGCACGAAGCGCAGCACGAATCCCCAGCCGAACGTTCCCGCCTGCATCGCGATGAGTTTGAGGTCGACCATCGGGCCGACGACCATGAAGGCGAGCTTGGCCGTGGGAGAGAACTCGGTGAGGCTGACCGCGACGAAGGCGTCGGCCTCCGAGCAGATGGACAGCAGGATCGCCAGCAGGGCCAGGACGAGGACGGAGACCACCGGCATACCGGCGACGGTCAGCAGCCATTCGCGCGGCACCAGCACGTTGAGGCAGGCCGCCACCAGAGCGCCCACCACCAGGTATCCGCCCGCGTGCATCAGGTCGTGCAACATCGACTCGCGGAACACCGCCCACGAGGACGCGGACGCGTCGTGGTGGCGCCGCGGCGGGCGCAGCCAGTCGGCCTTGCCGAAGCGCACCCACACCCACCCCACGAGGATGGCCGCACCGAGGGAGGCGACGAACCGCGCCGCCACCATCTCCGGCTGGCCGGCGAACGCCACAGCGGTGGCCACCATCACGACGGGGTTGATCGCCGGGGCCGCGAGCAGGAACGTCAGTGCGACAGCGGGGGCGATACCGCGCCTGACCAGACCACCGGCGATCGGCACCGACGCGCATTCGCAGCCGGGCAGCAGCCCGCCGGCCAGTCCGGCGGCAGGGACCCCCACGGCGGGGTTGGCGGGCATGATGCGCTGGTAGAAGGACGGCGGCACGAAGGCGGTCAGCGCCGCGGACAGCGCCACGCCGAACACCAGGAACGGCAGGGCCTGCAGGCTGATCGCGGTGAAGATGGTGGCCCAGGCGAGGAACGCCTCGCTGGTGAGCCGGTCGGAGAGCCAGGCGTTGCCCAGGGCCAGGGCCGAGATGAAGACGGCGAACATCCACACGGTCGCCGTGCGCCGTGGTCCTTTCGGCCGCCCCCAGTCGGAGGGGGGAAGGATGTCGTCGTGGGTGTCCCAGCCACTGACCAGGGAGTCGCCGAGAGAGGAGGGGGTAGCGGGTGCGCTTCCCGGCGGCCTTTCGGGCACAGTGATACTCCGTCAGTCGTCGGTTCGCTCCCGAGGCACCCTACCGGAAATCGTTTTCAGTTGTGTCGGGACATGCGGAAACGGCACGAGGGGGAGCACTGCTCCCCCTCGTTCGCCGGTGACGGCGGCGCGCTCAGGAGCGCGCGGCCGGGCTTCCGTGCTCGTCCGATTCGCTGCCCCAGCACTGCACGCCGGTGAGCTGGGGGTAGTTGCCGCGGCTGAACACGGGGTCGATCCCCTGGCGGCGCTGGTCGGTGTAGTCCTTGAGCAGGATGAAGGCGATCCCGCACAGCGGCGCGAGGGCGATGAGGTTGATCGTCGCCATGACGCCCATGGACACGTCGGCCATGTTCCACACCAGCTGCAGCGGGGCGAACGACCCGATGAAGACCATGGCCAGGACCAGCAGCCGGTAGCCGGTCATGACCCCGGGCTTGGCCGACAGGAAGGCCAGGTTGGACTCGCCGTAGTAGTAGTTGCCCAGCACCGAGGTGAAGGAGAGCAGGAACATGATGATCGTGAGCGCGTGCACGGACCAGGTGCCGAGGTTGGCGGCCAGGGCGCCCTGCGTCATGGCGATGCCGACGTCTTCGCCGTAGGTCGGGTCGGACAGCAGCACGATGAAGGCGGTGACGGAGCAGACGAGCAGGGTGTCGAAGTACACCCCGAGCGTCTGGACCAGCCCCTGCTTGACGGGGTGGGTGACAGACGCGGTCGCGCCCGCGTTGGGGGCCGACCCCATGCCGGCCTCGTTGGAGAACATGCCGCGGCGCATGCCGTTCATGATCGCGGCGATGAGGCCACCGGTGACGAACTCCTTGAAGCCGAAGGCGCTGGCCACGATGTCGGAGACGATGGCCGGCACCCGATCGATGTTCATCCCGATGACGACCAGGCCGAGGAGGATGTACACGATGGCCATGAAGGGCACGAGGGCCTGGGCGACGTGCGCGATGCGCCGGACACCGCCGAAGATGACCAGGCCGGTGATGAGGACCAGGACGGCACCGATTCCGACCTCCAGCCCGCGCCCGGTGGCGAATCCGAGGGAGTCGGCCGATTCGACGATGGAGTCGGCGATGCTGTTGGCCTGCACCGAGTTGAAGACGAAGGCGAAGGTCACGGTGATGACGACAGCGAACAGAACGCCCATCCAGCGCTGCTTGAGGCCGTGCAGCATGTAGTAGGCGGGGCCACCGCGGAACCCGGTCGATACCGGGACCTTGTACAGCTGGGCCAGGGTGGACTCGACGAACGAGGCCGCGCCCACGACCATCGCCATCAGCCACATCCAGAAGACCGCGCCCGGTCCGCCGAGCGTAATGGCGACCGCGACGCCCACGATGTTGCCGGTCCCGACGCGCGCCGCCGCGGAGATGGCGAAGGCCTGGAAGGAGGAGATCTCCTTCTTTCCGTCAGGGGCGATCCCGGGCTGACTGCGGATGACCCGGAACATCTCGGGCAGCAGCCGGAGCTGCACCACGCCGGAGCGCACGGTGAAGTACACCGCGAGCACCAGCAGCAACGGGATGAGCAGGAAGGTCCAGAAGGCATTGTTGAGCGTGACAATGCCGTCGTTCAGTGCGTCCACGCGGTGACTTTCTCCTTCGAGAGGGCACGGCGAACTCCACCCACGGACGGGGTGAACGCGATGCGGGCGGTCTGCGGTGGGTCCTGTGCCAAGGGAGCGGCCGACGGATCGGCGGCCCGGTGGTGTCCCGGCCCCGTTGCGTCCATCTTCGCCCCGACAGGTGGCTTTGCCCTAAATCGACACGCGTGAGGACGCCACGGCCCCGCAGAATGACGACAATAACACCAATCTGAGTGCTATATCCCGTTCATCCGTATTGGCAGGGGGTACTGATGCGCAGCTGATGCGTATTCGTGTCCGTTCGGAGCGCGGGAGCACGGTACGGCCGCCCCGCGTCCCCCGCTGCACAGCGTTCGCGCCACAGGAGCGCGGGTCGGCCGGGCGGATCGCCGCGGAGCACAGCGCGCAGCGGGCGCCGGCCACCCGGGCGTACCAGCACACGGCGACGGCCGCCTCCCCCTGAATAGGAAGGCGGCCGTCATTCCGTGATCAGAAGCGATCAGCCGCGCGGAGCGCTGACGTCCCGGCGGTCGCCGCGGTGGGACGAACGCCCACCGCCGCGCCGGTCATCACCCGGGCGTCCGCTACCCCGGCGGTCGCCGTCGAAGCGGCGGCCACCGCCGCGGTTGTCATCGCGCCGGTCGCGGCCGAAGTCACCGCCCCCGCGGTCGTCGCGGAAGGGGCGGCGCTCGCCGTCGAACCCGCGGCCACCGCCGCGGTTGTCGCCGCGCTGATCGCGGCCCCCGCGATCCCCCGCCGGGCGGCGGCGGTCGCCGCGCGGGCCGCTGAACCCGTTGCGTCGGCCGCGCGGACCGCCGCGGCCGCGGCGCTGGCGCTCCGGCTCCGGCGGCTCGATCCACGGCTCCCAGGACGGCTCGCGCGCCCCGGTGATCTCGGAGAGCAGCTCGTCACCGGGGTTAACCATGTGCTGCTGGGCCTCCACCCCGGCATCGCCGAGGAGTCGGCGCGCCATGCGACGCTGGTTCGGCGCCACCAGGGAGACGACCAGGCCGGACTCTCCAGCGCGCGCCGTACGGCCACCGCGGTGCAGGTAGTCCTTGTGCCCCGTGGGCAGGTCGACGTTGACCACCATGTCGATGCCGTCGACGTGGATGCCGCGCGCGGCGACGTCGGTGGCGACCAGCGCCTGGACGCGTCCCTCACGGAACTTGGCCAGCGTCTTGGTGCGCACGCTCTGCGTCTTGCCGCCGTGCAGCGAGGCCGCGGGGACACCCGCGTTGACCAGCTGCTCGCTGATGCTGTCAGCGCGGTGCTTGCTGCGCACGAACAGGATGGTGCGCCCCTCGCGGGCGGCGATCAGGGTAATGACCTTGTTCTTGTCGCGGGGCAGCACCTTGAGCAGGTGGTGCTCCATGGTGGTGACCTGCGAGACCGGCGGGTCGACGGAGTGGGTGCGGGGCTCGTTCATGTAGCGGCGCACGAGCTTGTCCACGTCGCCGTCGAGCGTCGCGGAGAACAGCAGCGTCTGGCTGCCGGACTGGACCTGGTCGAGAAGCTGGCTGACCTGCGGCATGAAGCCCATGTCGCACATCTGGTCGGCCTCGTCGAGCACGGACATCCGCACGGCGTCGAGCTCGACGGCGCCCTGGTCGATCAGGTCGGTGAGTCGGCCCGGCGTAGCGACGAGGATGTCGACACCGCGCCGAAGCTCGTTGATCTGCCGGGTGTAGGAGCTGCCGCCCACCACGTCGCCCACGCGGGCACCCAGCACCTGGGCGTAGGGCCGCAGGGCGTCGCGCACCTGGTGCGCGAGCTCACGGGTGGGGACCAGCACGAGTCCGCAGGGGCGGCGCGAGGCGGCGCGGTTCTCGGCCGCGTGAGCCAGCAGGGGGAGGCCGAAGGCCAGGGTCTTACCGGATCCGGTGCGGCCACAACCGAGGACGTCGCGTCCGGCGAGTGCGTCGGGGATCGTCGCGGCCTGGATCGGGAACGGCTTGGTCACGCCGTTCTGCGCCAACTTCTCGATGATCCCCTCGGGCAGGCCGAGGTCAGCGAAAAGCGGGCATGCTTCATTTTCCGTCAAGTGACGTAAACCTTCCTCATCAATCGGCGGCGTTTCGAGGAAGGCTCCGCAACCCTACGGGCACAGCGAAGAAATCACACAAACGCGCCGGAAACGCGACTCGGGGGTGATGGAAAGATTCCCCCGGCGCCGAGCGGCCCGGCGCGCCGGATGCGCGCAGCATGAATTGACCGCTTGATGCAGCGTACTAGAACTCATCCCACAACGGGGGCGCGGCCCGGCGAATTCCCGGGTGATCCACGCCTCCCTCGCCCGGCGGCTGCGGCCGGGGTACCCCGGCCGCAGCCGCGCCTTGTCAGCCTCCGAGCTGTCGGGCGAGAGCGTTGAGCCGATCGGCCTGCGCCCGCCGCTCGGCCACGATCTGCTCCTCCAGGCTGTTGTGGGGGGCCTGGAGCAGCAGTTCCTTGGTCGCGGCGGCGGCCTCGGGCGAGGTGGCGAGCAGCGCCGACACCAGGTCCCGCACGGCCGAGTCCAGTTCCGAGCCGCCGACCACGAGCTCGGCGAGCCGGAGCTCGCGCGCCTCGGCCGCGCCCACGGTGCGCGTCGTGAGGCACAGCTCGATGGCGCGGCTCACCCCGACGATGTCCACCAGCGGCTTGGTGCCGGTGAGGTCGGGGACCAGTCCGAGCGCGGGCTCCTTCATGCACAGCTGCGCGTCGTCAGCCAGCACCCGCAGGTCGCAGGCGAGGGCGAGCTGGAACCCTGCACCGATGGCGTGGCCGCGCACCGCCGCGATCGACACGATGTCGGGTCGGCGCAGCCAGAGGAAGCCCTCCTGGTACCCGGCGATCGTCGCGTCCAGGGCCGAGCGGCTCTCGGCGTCGTCCCCGATGTTCTGCAGGACGGATGTCTCTCCTTCGACACCCTCCGGGGAGAACATGGCGAGGTCGATGCCCGAGGAGAAGGTTGATCCTTCACCATCAACTACAACAATTCGGACAGATGGGGGCAGCGTGTGGCCGACATGGGCCAAAGTCGTCCAGGTGCGTCCCGTCATGGCGTTGCGACGCTCGGGGCGGGACAGGGTGATCTTCGCGACCGCGTCCTCGACCTCCAGCCGCAGCCCGGCCGCCGCCAGATCGTCCTTCGAGGGGAGTGCCGTCTCCACCATGTCCTGCCTCCGCACATCCGCTGCACCCGGCCCGCCGGGCGCGCCTTCGGTTCACCTTCGACGGTCGCCCACCCTAGTCCGCCGGCACTGGCGGGCTCCGATGGGGGCCGCCCCAACCGGGAGCGATCACCGCGTGATCAGCCGCGACGGGTCGCACCGCCACGACCACGCAAAGTCACGCCCGCTTCCGTGAGAAGACGGTGCACGAACCCATAGGAACGCCCCGTCGAGGCGGCCAGTGAGCGGATGCTCTCGCCGTCGTCATAACGTCTCTTGAGCTCACTCGCGAGCTCAGAGCGCTCGTTGCCCGTCACGCGGGTGCCTTTTCTCAAGGTCTCGGCCACGAGTTCCTCCTGTGTGCTCTCAGTGATCGTGTAGCGACATTGCAGACCATGATCAGCCATGGCGACGCGACTGGCTACCCATCAGCAGCGGCACACCGGAGTGTCGAGCGAGAGGGCGGATTTCGGGCCGTAGATAACCCCGGCCGAAACCGGAAGTGTGTCAACCCAAGGGCCTATAAGAACGTCCGTGTACGCCGGCCGGCCGCCCGCGCCCGGGCGGCCCCGCGTCCGATGCGGCTCAGGCCAGGGCGATGAGGTCGGCGAACTCGGCGTTCCAGATGTCCTCGACACCGTCGGGCAGCAGGATCACCCGTTCCGGCTGCAGCGCGTCGACCGCGCCCTCGTCGTGCGTGACCAGCACGATGGCGCCCTTGTAGTTCCGCAGCGCGGCGAGGATCTCCTCGCGGCTGGCCGGGTCGAGGTTGTTGGTGGGCTCGTCGAGCAGCAGCACGTTGGCGCTGGAGACGACCAGCGTGGCCAGCGCCAGGCGGGTCTTCTCACCGCCCGAGAGCACCGCCGCGGGCTTGTCGACATCGTCACCGGTGAACAGGAAGGAGCCGAGCGTGCGCCGTGCCTCCACCTCGGGCAGGTCGGGGGCGGCGCTCATCATGTTCTCCAGCACCGACCGGCCGGGGTCGAGCGTCTCGTGCTCCTGGGCGTAGTACCCCAGGCGCAGCCCGTGCCCCTCGATGACCCTGCCGGTGTCGGGACTCTCGACCCCGGCCAGCAGGCGCAGCAGCGTGGTCTTGCCCGCGCCGTTGAGGCCGAGGATGACCACCCGGCTCCCGCGGTCGATGGCCAGGTCCACCCCGGAGAAGATCTCCAGCGACCCGTAGGACTTGGACAGCCCCTCGGCCATGAGGGGGGTGCGCCCGCTGGGGGCGGGGTCGGGGAAGCGGAGTTTGGCGACGCGGTCGACCTTGCGCTGCCCCTGCACCGAGTTGAGGATCTTCTCCGCGCGGTTCTCCATCTGGTGGGCCGCTCTGGCCTTGGTGGCCTTGGCACGGAACTTGTCGGCCTGCTTCTGCAGCGCGCTGGCCTGCTTCTCGGCGTTGGCCTGCTCGCGCTTGCGGCGCCGCTCGTCGGCCTCGCGCTGGGTCTGGTAGGCCTTCCAGCCCATGTTGTAGATGTCGATGACGCAGCGATTGGCGTCCAGGTAGAAGACCTTGTTGACGACCTCGTCGACCAGGTCGACATCGTGGCTGATGACGATCAGGCCGCCCTGGTGGGACTTGAGGAAGTCGCGCAGCCAGACGATCGAGTCGCCGTCGAGGTGGTTGGTCGGTTCGTCCAGCAAAAGGGTGTCGGCCCCGCTGAACAGGATGCGCGCCAGCTCGATCCGGCGGCGCTGGCCACCGGAGAGCGTACCGAGCGGCTGGCCGAGAACCCGCTGGTCGAGGCCGAGGCTGCTGGCGATGGAGGCGGCCTCCGACTCGGCCGTGTATCCGCCGAGGATGTGCAGGCGCTCCTCGGCCCGCGCGTAGGCGCGCACGCCCTTGTCGCGCGTCTTCTGGTCGTCGCTGCCCATCTTCTCCTCGGCGACGCGCATCTCGCGGAGCGCGTCGTCGATCCCGCGCGCCGAGAGGACGCGGTCGAGGGCGATCTCGTCAGGGTCGGCGGTGCGGGGGTCCTGCGGGAGGTAGCCAATGGTGCCCGTGGAGGTCACCTGCCCCGCTGCGGGGAGCCCCTCTCCGGCCAGGACCTTGGTCAGCGTCGTCTTCCCGGCGCCGTTGCGGCCGACCAGCCCGATACGGTCACCGGCCCCGACGCGAAAGGAAGCGGACTCCAGCAGCAGCCGGGAGCCCACACGCATTTCCAGATCAGAAGCGATCAGCATAGGAGTAGAGGAACTTTCTCTCTAACGAGGGTGTGCGGCGGCGTCATCGGGCGCACTCGGTCATGGCCGGGGCCGAAGGGAACGGGACGGGGGATCAGTCCGGAATCACACGCACGGGCTCAACAGTATCCGCAACGTGGCGGCCGGCGCGCGTGATTTTCACCGCCCTCCTGCTCCCTCGTCGTCCTCCCGGTTGACCCGCAGCGGCGGGGGCCGCACCGGACCGTCGCCGGTGCGGGCCCCGCCGGGCGCTCACTGCTCGGTGGTGTCCTGTTCCGACCGCTCCGGGGTGGTAGAGGCGGGCGGGGCTGCCGCCGCGGGGGCGGGCTCCCCGCCCGAGTCGTCGTCCCCCTCCTCGACCTGCTCCGCGGCGGGCGGTGTGGCGGGGCGATTGCGCAGCAGTGCCGCGAGCACCGCGACCGTGGGGGTGGCCAGGAACATCCCCGCGATGCTGGCGACCAGCCCGCCGATGGTGATCGCCAGCAGCACCACGGCGGAGGGCAGCTCCAGCGCCTTGCCGTAGACGCGCGGGGCGAAGACGTGGCTCTCCAGCTGCTGGACGATGACGACGACGGCGACGACGATGAGCGCGATGACCCAGTCCTCGGTGACCAGCGCGACGAGCGCGGCCAGCAGGCCGGTCACGAAGGCGCCGATGACCGGCAGGAACGCGCCGATGAAGGTGAGGACGATCAGGGGGATCGCGAGGCTGGGGTCGATCAGGAAGATCAGGAAGACACCGATGCCGACCGCGTCGATGAGGCCGACCAGGGCTACGCCGCGGACGTAGCGGCCCATCACCCCGTAGGCGACCTCCCCGGCGGCCCCCAGGGAGCGCCGCGTCTGCGCCGGGAAGAGGCTGAGGAGCCAGGTCACCAGCCGGTCGCCGGAGTGCACGAAGTAGATGGTCAGCACCAGGACCAGGATCAGGCCCACCAGGAGCTCGGCCACGCTGGAACCGGCGGCCCACGCCTGGCTGACCCAGGTGGCCCAGTCCTCCTGCAGCGCCCCTTGCGCCTGCTCGGTGATGTTCTTGATGAGCTGGTCGACCACCTTGGGGTCCTGCCCCATCGCCTCGGCCAGCTTCGGGAGGCCGTCCACGGCCTCCTGCACACTCTTGACCAGTCCGCTGAAGCCGTCGATGGCGGGCTGCACGATCATCGTGATGACGCCGCTGAGCACCACGAGCGCGCCGATCATGGAGATGGTCGTGGAGGACCCCCGCCCCATGCCGTGTCGGCGCATCCAGTTGGTGGGCGGCATGAGCAGGGCGGTGACGAAGACGGCCAGGACCACGGGGATGACCGCGAGCCGGATCTGCACCAGGAGGTAGATGATGACCGCGATGAACAGCCCGATGACGAGGATCCGCCAGGCGGCGGCGCTCATGCGGAACAGCAGGTCGTCATCGTCGGGGGCGGCCGCGTCCCGCGGGTCGGGCGCCGGTTCGGGATCGGGCTGCTCGGCCACGACCGTCCGCGCCGTCTTCCGCCTCTTCAAGAACGACTCCAGGAACGACCACGTCCCCGGCCGGTTCATCCACACATCGGCCCCTTTGCTGATTACCCTGCCGCGCACCCGGTCACCGGGCTGACCGCGGCCCCGGACGCGGACCGCGCCCCTGTTCCCGAACGGCACTCCCCCACGTCGCGGCCCCGCGGGGCCGCGTCGCCCGCGTGCACCTCGGCGACCGCGTCACAACTGCCACGGTTCCCGGACACGACCACTGTGCACGATCTCGTTGCCGAACGGAGCGAGCGCCACCGGGATCATCTTCAGCGAGGCCCAGGCCAAGGGCAGGCCGATGATGGTCACGGCCAAGCCGAGCGCCGTCGCGATGTGGCCGATGGTCAGCCACCACCCGGCCACGATGATCCAGATGACATTGAGCAGTGTACTGCCGCCGCCCGCCCCCGGCCGGCGCGCGAGTTCCCGGCCGAACGGCCACAGCGCGTAGTTCGCCATGCGGAACGAGGCGACACCGAAGGGGATGGTGACAATGAGGACGCAGCAGATGAGGCCGGCGACCACGTAGCCGAGCGCCAGCCAGAAGCCGGCGACGACCAGCCAGATGATGTTGAGAATAAGCCGCAGCAGAGCCACGCTTCCTCGTTTCTACGTTGGTATGCGGTTCGTCCGGAGGCCTGAGGATGACGGCGCCCCGGTTCATGTTTACCTCCATCGGACGATGTCGCGGCGCTGTCCGTTCCCTGCTGTCCCCCGCACTCTTCCCCTAAGGGTCGGGGGCACGGCGATTCGTGCCCCTGTCCGCAAGCCGGGTCGCCGATAGGGTCGGTGCGACGTTGCGTGGCGTCCTGGGCGCGGCCGCGCCCGGGACCTCATCCCCCGGCTCGACGGTTCGACGTAGAGGGAAAGGACCATTTGACCGTGCACACCGGCACGACGCGCATGACCAAGCACGGGCACGCCTGCGTGCGCCTGGAGCGGGACGGCGCCACCCTGGTCATCGACCCGGGAGGCTTCAGCGAACCCGATGCGGCGGTGGGGGCCGACGCCATCGCGGTCACCCACGAGCATCCGGACCACTTCGACCTGGACCGGCTGCGGGCGGCGGTGCGGGCCCGCCCCGGCGTGGAGATCTATACGCACGCGGGGATCGCCGCGCAGCTGGACGAGCTCCGCGACTTGGGCGCGCGGGTGCACGCGGTGGCCCACGGCGACACGCCCCGCATCGCCGGGTTCGACGCGCATGTTTACGGGGAGCGGCACGCGGTGATCCACCCCGACATTCCGGTCATAACCAACATCGGTTTCCGGATCGACACATCGGCTGGTGGGGTGTTCCACCCGGGGGACGCGCTGACCGTGCCCGAGGATCCAGTGACCACGCTCCTGGTTCCGGTGCAGGCACCGTGGTCGAAGGTGAGCGAGGTGATCGACTACCTCCGCCGGGTCGCGCCGCGCACCGCTCTCGCCATCCACGACGGCCTGCTCAACGAGGATGGAGCGGGCATCTACGCCCGCGTACTGAAGATGACGGTGGCCGACGTCGACTACACGCGGCTGCTCCCGGGCGAGCAGCACGACCTCTAGCTGCGCGGACGGCGCGGCGCCGTACCGTCTTGGTCTAGACCGGAATGTGATGCGTGCATCAGGGTCTCCCCCTAGGCACGGACCGAAATCCCCCATACGATGTCTGAGGTCTGGCTGAAGCAGGCCGGTTCTCGTGATTCACGACCAAAACCGGACAGATCCGCAAAGATCGGTCGCGGATCGGGCGGTTGAGGTAACGGTTGAGCGAGTAATTTCCCCACCCCCCGTGCGCAAGCGGGAGTGGGGATGGCATGATTACGTACCGGCTCGCAGGGAGTGCGGGATCGCCTCCCCGGCCGTTTGCGTGAGCGCCCGCCGTCTTCGGCGGATCTGCGCCGCAGTGGTCTCCGCCACACCGGGAACACCGAAGCATCGCACGGCGTTGCGTCGTGCGGGGTGCCTCACGCCGTATGACCAACGTTTTGTTCTGACCCTAGCTGTTCAACAGCTTACTAGCGAATTCAGTAGAGGTGGTTCAACCATGTCTCAGGTACGTCGGCAGGCCGCGCTGCGCCCCCGCCCGAGCTGGGGGTGGCAGGATGCCGCCGCGTGCCGGGGCGAAGACCTCGTGCTCTTCTTCGGCCCCGATGGCGAGCGCCAGCCGGAGCGGGAGATTCGCGAGCGCAAGGCAAAGGAAATCTGTGGTGCCTGCCCGGTCCGTACCGAGTGTCTCGACTACGCGATCTCGCGGCCTGAGAAGTACGGCACCTGGGGCGGCCTCAACGAAGACGAGCGGGCCTCGGAGCGCCGGCGCCGCATGCGCCGCGCCAACGCCGCCTGATCCGGCTTCTCTCCCCGGGCTCTGCCCCTGGCAGCGGGCGGAGGCATGACACCAGGTGTCCCCGTACCCGCGGGGATGATCCCAGTTCCCTTTGCGGCCCCGGCCTCAAATATTCACCCGTGGCGCCCCGACGTAGCACACGTCGAGGGCGCCACGGGTTTTCTGGCCCCTTTCTTTCCTCGCCATCCTCCGCAACCGCCACAGCACGCGGTCGTCGGGCCATGGCGCGCTGAGCGAGAACCGCTCCAGCACCGGTGGCGCCACCCCCGCGCTTCCCGGCCAGTGGCGCACCCGCACGACCCGACCGTGGCACGGGGCCGAGCACCGCGCGCCACGCGTCCCCCGCCCGAGTGCCGAATCAGAGGTGCCGGTCGAACCACTCGGCCACAGCGTCCCTGACCTCCTGCCACCCGCCAGGCTCACCGAGCAGCTGCTCGGCCCCGGGGACCACGCACAGCTCGTGCGGTGCTCCCATGCGACTCATCGCCCACTCGGCGAGTTCCCGGAGGAAGGAATCGTCGCCCTGGACCAGCACGAGGGTCGGCGCGCGTACGCCGGGCAGTCGCTCCTCGGCCAGGTCGATCCGGCCACCGTGGGCCGCGACCGCCGCGACGTCGTCGGGGCGCCCCGCGGCGGCCACCAGCGCCGCCGGCGCCCCGGCCCCCGACCCGAACAATCCGACGCGGGCGTCGCCCAGCTCGGTGGCCCGGCGCAGCCACCCCACCACCTCTTCCAACCGCTCGCCCAGCGTCATGGCGGTGACCTCCTCGCCCCCGCCATTGACGCGGTTCCACTCCTCCGCGGTGAACAGATCGATGAGCAGGGTGGCCAGCCCCGACCGGCGCGTCCGCGCGGCGACCGACCGGTGCCGCGGGTCGTGCCGCCCGTGGCCGAGCGCGACGACCACAGCCCCGCGCACGTTGGCCGGGGTCGCGAGATCCCCGTCGAGGTAGACGTCGCCCGCGCGGATGCGGACCGCGCGCTCCGCCTCGCCGCCGGTCTCGGCCTCGCGCAGTTCGGTCAACAGGGCCGTCACGTCGGCGTCGGTGAGCTGGGCGAAGTCGCGGTACCACTCCCCCACGGCATGGAAGTTCTCCGGCGCCGTCAGCACCACCAGGTCGTCGACCTCGGGGCGCAGCGCCTCCATCGCCGACTGCGAACCAACGGGGACCGCCAGCACGAGCCGCGCCGGATGGGCGCGGCGGACCATGCGCAGCGCCGAGCGCGCGGTGCCGCCTGTGGCGACACCGTCGTCCACGACGATCACATCCCGGTCGGCCAGGCGCGGCGCCCCGCGCGACCCGCGGTAGGCGCGCAGGCGCCGGTCCAGCTCAGCCCGTTCCTGGTCGACGGTGGCCATCAGCGCGTCCCGGGACACATGCAGGCGCGCGAGGGCGACGTCGTCGAAGGCGACCTGTCCGTCCTCGGCGATCGCGCCCACCCCCAGCTCGGCGTGGCCGGGCAGGCCGATCTTGCGCACCATCAGGACGTCCAGGGGGATCCGCAGACGGCGGGCCAGTTCGGCAGCGACCGGCACCCCGCCGCGTGGAAGGGCCAGCACGATGGGCTCATTGCGGAGGTCCAACGTGCGCACGCGCTCGGCGAGCCGACGCCCGGCCTCGGAGCGATCGGTAAACGGCAACGATACGGGTAGCGGATTCATGGTCATCCGGCGTCTCCGCCCGCCGGTGCGGCGGTGGCGACGCCGCTCCCCTCCCGAGGTGCGGTGGAGAAAGTGCTACCGGGATACCCGTTTCCCTACCTTGGACAACATCCTCGGCGAGCAAATCTCCACCCGTGGGCGACCGGGGCCGTCGAAGGCCCACGCCGCGGGGAACCGGCCGCGCCCCCAGGTCCCGCCTCAGCCCAGTGCCTTGCGGTAGTCGTTTTCCAGTACCGCCATGATCAGGGCGTCGTGGCGGCGCCCCTCCCACAGCAGTGCGTCGCGCAGGCGGCCCTCGACGCTGAATCCGCAGGCACGGTAGACGGCGATCGCCCGCATGTTGAAGGCGTAGACGTCGAGCCAGACGCGGTGCAGCCCCAGACGGTCGAAGGCGTACTCCAGCACCAGGCGAGTGGCCTCCTTGCCGATTCCCTGCCCGGTGAACTCGATGGCCGACAGCGCGATGCGGTAGGCGGCGCTCTCGTTGTCGGGATCGATGTCGTTCAGGGCCAGCTCACCGAGGAAGCGCCCCGACGACCGCTCGATGATGGCCAGATCCACCCGGTCGGCCTGCTCGCCTCTGGTGGCGCACCACTGGCGGACTTCGGTGTAGGTGAACCGCCGATGCGTCCCGGTCAGGCGGCGGACCTCCTGGTCCCGCATCGAGGCGTAGAAGTCGTCGGCGTGCTCCTCCCGTACCGGCACCAGGCGGACGTGCTCACCCGACAGAGTGGGTTTTTCACGCAGCGCGCTCAGGTCGATCATCGTTGAGGGGCTCCGGTCGTCATCGGCCGGACGAGCGGGGATCCGGCTGGGGGCGTCGCGATCGTCATAGGTCGGCGGAATCTGCCAGAAGATCATACGTATAGGGCACTCCCGATCGAACGCAACCCCTACGATGTCCGGACGCGCGGCGTCGCCAGAGGCCGCGTGGGCATCCGGGAGGCTCACGTGGCGATCGGTCGTCAAGCACGGACACCGGGTCGGGAGGCCGGCCACGCGCGGGGTGCGGTGGCGGTCCTCTTCCTCGTCAACGGGTTCACCTACACCAACGTGGTGCCGTGGCTTCCCGCGATCAAGGACAGTCTGGGCTTGTCCAACGCCGCTCTGGGGGCGGCGATCGCGGCGATGCCGTTCGGGGCGCTGCTGACCGGCATGCTGGCCGGTCCGCTGATCAGGCGGTTCGGCAGCGGCAGGGTCGCGGTGGCCTCAGGAGTGCTCGGCGCCGGTGTGCTCCCGTTGGTGGCGGCGGCGCCGCGATGGGGGACGTTGGCCGCGGCGCTGTTCGCGCTGGGATGCGCCGACGCGTGGATGGACTCAGCGATGAACGCGCACGCGCTGCGGGTACAGCGCCGCTACGGCCGGTCCATCATCAACCTGTTCCACGCGCTGTGGAGCATTGCGGCGGTCAGCGGGGGGCTGGTCGGAGCGAGCGCGGCGCAGCTGGGTGTCCCCCTGCCGGCCCACTTGGGAGGGGTCGCGGTCGTCCTCGCCGCCGCGGCGCTGGCGTCGTCCCGATTCCTGCTTCCGGGACCGGAGCACGCCGAACGCGACATTGGTGGCGGACCCGCGCAAGGGCCGCGGGACCTGCTGCGGCGTGCGCGTTGTGCGGTCGGAACGCTGCTGGCATTGAGCCTGCTGCTGATGCTAGCGGGAGCGATCGAGGACGCGGCTGCGTCCTGGGGCGCGGTCTACACGCACGGCGAGCTCGGTGCGCCGCTGATGCTCGCGAGCCTGCCGTTCATCGCCTGCCAGTCGATGATGACCGTAGGGAGGCTGACCGGCGACCGGCTGACCGACCGGTTCGGCGCGGTGGCGGTGGCACGCGGAGGCACGCTGCTGGCGGCCACGGGGATGGCGGGGGCGTTGCTGTGGCCGGGGACCGCGACGACGATCGCGGGGTTCGGCCTGGTCGGCCTGGGGGTGGCGACACTCTTTCCACTCACACTGGCGTCGGCTGGCGAAGTTCCGGGCGTGCGCAGCGGGGACGGGGTGGTGGTCGTGGGGTGGCTGGGACGCCTGGGGTTCCTGACGTTCCCACCGCTGGTCGGGACGGTCGCCGACGCTTCGTCGCTCGGGACGGCGCTGTGGCTGGTTCCGCTGGGGTCGCTGTGCGCGGCGCTGCTCGCCGCGACCCTGCGTCCGCGCGCGTAGATCCCGGTCAGATCACCCGAACTTAGGCCGTCCCGGGCCACAGTGGTGGCCCGGGACGGGATTGGGGATGTCCGCGTGCTCGGGCTCCTTGCTCAGTTCGCCGCCGTACCGTTCGGGCCAACAGCCCTACGGCATCGACGCCTCACGTCACGTGGTCGCCCGCGCGGTGATCGCCGCCTGTCCTAGCGCAGCTGCGGAGCGCGGCCCCGAGAGGCGAACACGGTCATCGCGCCGATACCGGCGATGACCGCACCACCGAGCACGAAACCCGACAGGTCGACACCGGTGACCGGCAGCTGCTGGCCGGCCTTGGTGGTGCCGCCACCGTTGGAGGACGTGCCCTGCTGCGGAGCGGTCTGGCCGTCGGCGTCGGTCGCACCCGAACCGGCTGAGCCCTGCTCACCCTGCGGACCCGTGGGGCCTTGCGGACCCTGAGGCCCCTGGGGCCCCTGGGGTCCCTGAGGGCCCTCAGGGCCGGGCTTACCGGGCTTACCCGGCTCCTCCGGAGTCCCGGGCTTCTCGGGGGTACCCGGGTTCTGGTCGTCGCCGGGCTCACCAGGCTGGTTCGGGTCCGGCTCACCGGAACCGTTGTCACCACCACCCGGTTCACCCGAGCCGTCGTCACCACCACCCGGCTCGCCAGGCTGGTTCGGGTCCGGCTCACCGGAACCGTTGTCACCACCACCCGGTTCACCCGAGCCGTCGTCACCACCACCCGGCTGACTAGAGCCGTCGTCACCACCACCCGGCTGACCAGAGCCGTCACCGCCGCCGGGTTCGCCGGCGCCGCTGTCGCCGCCGTCATCGCCCGGGTCGACGTCACCGCCGCCACCGTCGTCGCCCGGCTGCCCCTCGTCCACAGGCGGGGCGAAGGTCACCGGTGCCGTCTCCGCGGAAGCGGCGAGCGACGCCGTGGTGGCCGGAGCCCCCTGGGGGGCTTCGCTCGTGGTCGCAGGCGCTTCGGCGGCCTCGGGGGCCGCCTCCGCGACAGTGTCCGCGAACGCCGGGGCCGCGTGGAATCCGGCGGCCATCAGACCCGCGGCGGTCACAGTGACCGCGCGTGCTGTAAAGGACATCCTGCTCCTTTCTTTCATCGGGGGATACTTCTATTCGGGGGAGAGGGCATAGAGGTCGCCATTGGCGATGACGATGGCGCGGTCGCCGAGCAGCCCCCAGGGCCGGACCGCGTCCATGTCCATATCGATGGGGGCGCCGCCAGCAGGAACCGCGACACGGGCGCCGACGGCTTCGCCGTAGACCATGTCGCCGGCCACGCTGACGGGACTGAACCCCTCAAGCGTGCGCGCGTCACCGGATTCGAGGTCGAAGATCACCGGGCCGTAGGCCGCACGAGAGCCGTCCCGCACCCACCGGGCTTCAGCGAGTTCATCGCCGTCGACCGCGGCCGCGGCGATCGGTGCGCCGTCCTGGGCGTCGTGCACGGCGAGCAGGTCGTCGTCTCCATCCTCGGCTTCCCAGAGGACGACGGTGTAGTCCGCGCGGGCGGTGAGCAGCTCGATCGGCCGGTCGGCTCCGGAAGGCGCCTTCGGCACGATCTCCTTGCCGTCGGCGTCGTCGGCGGTCACCCAGATCCACCTGCCGGTCTTGACGCCCGTGAGGACACGGCCGCCGTCGGCGATCATCGCGCCGAACCCGGAGGGGACCTTGATCTTCGCCAGCTTCCCGCCGTCCGGGATGTAGGCATCGCTTGGATCGAGGACAAGGGGGCTCGTCCCGGCGAAGGTCACGCGGGCGTCGTCGGGCAGCTTGATGGCCTCGGGGTCACCTCCGCCGACCGGCCACTGCCACAGGGTCTCGTTGTCGGTGACCGCCATCCCGTAGCCGTCGTCCGCGCCCACGAAGACCGGTGCCCCCACGATGTCCGAGGAGGCGAGGGGAAGTTTGGCCGACCACTTCTGCTCGCCCTCGGGGTCGACGACCACGAGCTCGTCGTTGGGGTTGATGTAAGCGGCCAGGCTCCCATCGGGAGCGAGGGCCGGGCGGGTCCCGGTCCGTGTTGGGAGCCTCCACGCCGCTTCCCGCGAGAACCCCGGCGGTGCGGCGCGGGCCTCCAGGAGGACGCCGGATTCCTCGGCACCGCCGTTGTTGACCGTGGTGTTGGTCCCGTCGGGCCCCCAGACCCATACGGCACCGACAGCGAGGGCCGCGACAACCGCCAGCGCGCCACCGGACAGGGCGAGGGCGACCTTCTTTCCCTTCCTCTGGCGCTTGGCGGCGGGCCGAGCCACGAGTTCGGCTTCGCTACCGCCTGCCGCCCGGACCACACCCGTCGGGCTGATGATGAGCTGCCAGGCGCCGTTGGCGTCCCTGGCGTTGACCAGGACGGAACGGCCGAGGTGGGCGGCGTATCCGGTGGCGACGTCGAGCGCGGCGCGGCGGGTCTCCTTGGGGATGGAGCCGGTGACCACCTGGGTGCGTCCCTCGATGGTGATTTCCGCGCTGTGCTCGTCGCGCGAGATGACGATGACGACCGAGCCCCGCTGGCGTCCCGGTTCCCTGCGGCCGCTCACGCGATCGCCCGCCGGTCGGCACGCGGGTGCGGTCCGCAGTCCGGGCACACCGACGGGCGGCCTGCGGCGGATCCGTTGGGACAGGGACGCAGTCCTCGTCGCGGCGGAAACGCGGCGCTCATGATGATGGTGAACCTGTTCGTGATCGAGCGTGGGGCGCCAGCGGGACGCCCGGCACGGGGGTCGGGGGACATCTCAGTGCAGGAGGAAAAGAAGATCGGCCGCCACTGGGCCGTGACGTGATGGCGGGCCAACGAGATGATACTGACCTCGGACAACGCCCACGGTCGCAGCCGCACCCCTTAAGGCGGGGGCGCAGTGGCGCACGGGGAGCGTCGCACCGGATGCCCACATCGCCCAAACATCCCCTCACCTGCGGTAATTCTCCGTGAGCAGCAGGACAACCAGCGAAGGGGACGCGAATAACCCGGTTTAGGATCACCGCAATCAACCGAAAAGTTATACCGAAAATGTCCACATCCGGCCGTGGTAGAACAAGCCACTAGCTCGCCTCACGGCCCGTCACAGAACCGCGCCGGCCCGTGGCCGTGCGGCCACCGGTCCGCGGTCAGCAGGTACCCAGCATCTCCTCAAGACCGGCCTTGTCCTCCCTGGCGATCGGCAGGCCGTAATCGAGGGTGACATCGACGTAGGACACCGCGTAGCTGCATTGGAAGCCCTCGTACGGCTTCCACTCCCCCGGCCCCGCGTCGCCTTTCTGCATATTGGCCGGGCCATCGGAGGCAAAGAGGTTGTCCGGATCGTTGGCGAACTGCACGCGCTTGTCGCGATCCCACTCGCTGGCGCCCATCCTCCACGCGAGCGACAGCGGGACGAGGTGGTCGACCTGGACCGCCTGCGGCTTGTCGGCACTGAACTCGATCGTCTTACCGGTGTAGGGGTCCTCCAGTGTCCCCTCCAGCACCTTGCAGTCGGCGTTGACGCGGGCGTCCTCAAGGTCGCGGCGGAGGACGTCGTTGCGGGTGGAGCACCCGTTCTTGTCGGTGTCGATCCAGGAGGAACCGAACTCCTTGCGCTCGTAGTCGCCGCGGGGACGCGGCTCGGCGATTTCGATCTCCGCAAGGCGCTCCCGCGCCTCGGTGACCTCCTGGTCAGAGGGGTTCCAACGGTCGTCGGACGCCTCCGGAGACGCACCCCCCGCGCCGGATCCGGTCGAGGAGGAACCAGAACTCCCGTCCCTTCCCAGGAGATCGCCCGCTGCCTCGAAAAGATCCTTACCCGTGAGTGCGGAGGTCAGGGCGGCGAGTACGAGGAGTACGACCACAGAGGCGACAAGCCCCGTCAGCCGTCTCCAGCTGGGCACACCGGTCTCACGGCGGGAGGGACGGTTCATTCAATTCTCCTGCGTGCGCGTCAGAGGGAGGGAAACGGGAGGCCGACCCGCCGGAAAAACCGGGAGGAAGCCGACCAGACATGATCATGCCGGATCGCGCGATCCCGTCTCTCCCGCCGACCGCGTGCCTCTGCTCTCATTCCGCGCCGCGCACGCCGGGAGAGCGGTCCTCCTCGACCTCAGGCCCCTCCCCGAACTCCATGTCCTCCGCAGTGCCAGCGGTAGTCGCGGTGCGGCACGGAGCTGGGGCGGCGGAATCGTCCTGTTCCGGCCGTGCGCCGCCCGCCGTCGCTGCTTCCGGCTCGGGATGCTCCGGGGTCCCGCCATCCCCGTGGTCCTCCGCCTCCTCGTCGCGCCGGTCGTCATCGCCTTCGTCACCGCCCTCGGCGACCGTGCGCAGTGCGCGCTCGCGCCGCTCCACTAGGCGAGTCGCGTGGGCGTGGCGGCGGGCCGCGATCTCGGCTCGGGCGGCGGCGGTGCGGGCGGTCGGCCACATCGAGTCGATCTCGGCGTTGAGCAGGGAGCCCGCGAGGACCGCCATCGCCACCACCCAGAACCACGCCAGGATCGCGATCGGTGCGGCGAGCGATCCGTAGATGGTGACCTCGCCGAAGGAGCGGTTCAGGTAGAGGCGCAGGAGTGCCGATCCGCCCATCAGGATGAGCGTCGCCAGCACGGCGCCCGGCAGGTGGCGGCGCAGGGGCATCCGCACCGGAACCGCCAACGCGTAGAGCATGGCAACGGCGGCCACCGAGAGGCCGCCGACGACTGGCCAGTAGGCGAAGTTCAGCTGACCCGCGGTGACCGGGAGCAGTTCTCGCACCAGATCGGGCCCTGCCACCAGAACCGGCAGCACGATGAGGGCGAACAGCAGGCCGCCGAGGTAGGCGACGAACGCCAGCGCCCGCCGTCGGAAATAGCCGCGCAGGCCTTCCAGCCCGTAAGCGATGGTGATGGCATCGATGAAGACGTTCATCGCCCGCGACCCCCACCACAGCGACACCAGGAAGGTGAGGGAGAGGACGTTGGCCTCGGCGCCGCGCAGGAAGTCGTCGATCAGGGGGACGACGACCGTGCTGACGACATCGGCGGTCACCGCCTTCGTCGCCAGGTCGAGCATCCATTCGCGGATGTCCAGAACGGTCTGTGTCCCCAGCACGGCGCTGAGGTGGCCGAGGGTGCCCACCAGGCCCAGCAGCAGCGCGGGGAGCGACAGCAGGGCGAAGAACGCCGACTCGGCGGAGAGGCCGATGAGGCGGGTTCGGGCCGCCGAGCGGCCGGTACGCCCGATAAGGAGGGCGAGGTTGCCCAGCCGTCGGTGCCGGGCGACTACCTCGTCGACACCGCGCCAGATTCGTTCCCACCAACCCCACACGCGGTCCAACCTAGGCGCAGCCCCGCCACCAGCACCGCTTCCGATGACCGATCCGCGCATATCCATATGGATTCGATGGACGATCGTGACCAGCGCCGGCCGAGCACGGTCGGCCAGAGGTCACCCCACACGACCGGACACGACCGTAGGCGAAGGGCCCGCTCCGCGCGCCCGCCCCTCACACCACCCTCGAACCCCTGGACGTGACGTGCTTCACGAAGTACAGGCGACGTCGATCCCTGGACAAACCAACCTGCGCCATGTCATCGTCAAGTGCATGACTGCTGTTCTGGACCCGATGCTCCGCGTGCGCCGCCACGTGGACTTTCTGCGGGTCAGCAGCGCCATCTGTCGCAACGTCGGCTAGACCCCGCCACCACCGTGTGATCGATTCCGCCCATTTTCTGGGGCGTGAGTGGTGCCGACGTATACCCATCACCCGTAGACGAGCTACGTGACCAGAGCACAACGACGTGCCGGGCACGGAGCCCGGCGGTGATGCGCGCGGCGGCCGCTCCCCGCCCCCCGCGCACTCTCCGGAGGACTCCGCGATGCCTCCCACATCCGCACCGGCCGGCTCCGCACCCGCCGCCCCCACCGACCGCGTCGGCAAACCTCGGCCGCGCCGGGGCGAGGGCCAATGGGCCCTCGGCTACCGGGAACCACTGAACAAGAACGAGGAGAACAAGAAGAACGACGACGGGCTCAACGTCCGGCAACGGATCATCGACATCTACTCCAAGGCCGGATTCGACTCCATCGACCCCGCTGACCTGCGCGGCCGTTTCCGCTGGTTTGGGCTGTACACGCAGCGCGCACCGGGCATCGACGGCGGCAAGACCGCCGTCCTGGAGCCCGAGGAGCTCGACGACCGCTACTTCATGCTGCGGATCCGTATCGACGGCGGCCAGCTCAGCGCAGCGCAGCTGCGCACCGTCGCCGAGATCTCCACGGCCTACGGTCGCGACACCGCCGACATCACCGACCGGCAGAACGTCCAGCTGCACTGGGTGCGCATCGAGGATGTGCCCGCGATCTGGGAGAAGCTGGAGGCCGTGGGGCTCAGCACGATGGAGGCCTGCGGCGACACCCCGCGCGTCATCCTGGGCTGCCCGCTGGCCGGCATCGCCGCCGACGAGATCGTCGACGCCACCGACCAGATCCAGCAGGTCTACGACGACCACATCGGCAGCCCGCTCTTCTCCAACCTGCCGCGCAAGTTCAAGAGCTCGATCTCGGGGTGCTCCTCCTACTGCACCAACCACGAGATCAACGACGTGGCGTTCGCTGGGGTGGTCGGACCGGACGGCACGCCCGGGTTCGACCTGTTCGTCGGCGGCGGGCTGTCCACTAACCCGATGTTCGCCAAGCGGCTCGGCACCTTCGTCCGCCCGGAACAGGTCAGCGAGGTGTGGGCAGCGGTCTGCTCGATCTTCCGCGACTACGGCTACCGGCGGCTGCGGCACCGCGCGCGGATCAAGTTCCTGATCAAGGACTGGGGGGCGGAGAAGTTCCGCGAGGTGCTGGAGAAGGAGTACCTGGGTTACGCCCTACCCGACGGCCCCGAGCCGGAGCTGCAGGAGGGACTGCGCCGGGACCACGTCGGCGTGCACCGGCAGCGCGACGGGCGCAACTACGTCGGCTTCGCCCCCAAGGTGGGCCGGGTCTCCGGAACCAAGCTGACGCGGGTAGCCGACATCGCCGAGGCACACGGCTCGGACCGCATCCGCACCACTGCCGACCAGAAGCTGGTCATCCTCGACATCGAGGACGACCAGGTGGACTCGATCGTCGCGGCACTGGAGGCCGAGGACCTGGAGGTCCGGCCGAGCGTGTTCCGGCGGCAGACCATGGCCTGCACCGGCATCGAGTTCTGCAAGCTCGCCATCGTCGAGACCAAGGCGCAGGGCGCGTCACTGGTTGAGGAACTGGAGCGGCGGCTGCCGGACTTCCCGGAGCCGATCACGATCAACCTCAACGGGTGCCCCAACTCCTGCGCCCGCATTCAGGTGGCCGACATCGGGCTCAAGGGCCAGCTGGTCACTAACGCCGACGGCGAGCAGGTGGAGGGCTTCCAGGTGCACCTGGGCGGGGGCCTGGGGCTCACCGCCGGGTTCGGCCGCAAGGTGCGCGGACTGAAGACGACAGCCGAGGAACTGCCCGACTACGTCGAGCGGGTGCTGCGCCGCTTCCTGGAGACCAAGGAAGACGGCGAGGCGTTCGCGACGTGGGTCGGCCGGGCCGAAGACAGCGACCTCAAGTGAGTGAGACACGTGAGTGAACGGGCGGCACCGCACTACTGCCCCTACTGCGGAGACGAGGACCTGATGCCGCACGAGGGCGACGCGGAAAAGGGCGCGGGATACGCCTGGGACTGCATGTCGTGCGCACGGGTGTTTCGAGTGAAGTTCGTCGGACTCCGCGCGGCGGCCGTGGCCAGCGCGGAGAGACATACGGACGGGACGGTGGAGAACGCATGAACGTCGCACTAGAGGACGGCCAGGCCCTGGCGGATCGGGCCTCGGAACAGCTGGAGGAGGCGAGCGCGCAGGAGATCATCCAGTGGGCCGCCGAGACCTTCGGCGACCGGCTGTGCCTGACCTCCTCGATGGCCGACGCGCTCATGGTCGACCTGGTGTCGGGCGTCAAGCCGGGCGTCGACGTGATCTTCCTGGACACCGGCTACCACTTCGCGGAGACGATCGGCACGCGTGACGCGGTGGCGCAGGTGTACCCGATCAACCTGATCAACGTGACGCCGTTGCGCACGGTAGAAGAACAGGACCGCGACCTCGGGCCACGGCTGCACGGACGCAACCCCAACATCTGCTGCTACCTGCGCAAAGTGGAACCCCTACAGCGAGCGCTCGAACCCTACGACGCCTGGGTCAGCGGCCTGCGCCGCGACGAGGCGGTGACACGGCGCAACGTGGGCGTGGTGCAGTGGGACCCCCGGAAGAAGATGGTCAAGGTCAACCCCATCGCGCGGTGGACCCAGGACGATGTGGACGCCTACATGGAGGAGAACGGCGTCATCGTCAACCCGCTCCAGTACGACGGCTACCCCTCCATCGGCTGCGCCCCCTGCACACGGCCGGTGGCCGACGGAGAAGACCCGCGCAGCGGCCGCTGGGCCGGGATGGGCAAGACCGAATGCGGAATCCACCTCTAATGGCACGCGGAGCCGCCACGACGCGGGGGGCTGGGAACGCACCCATCCCCCTGGTCGCCGTGGCCCACGGCAGCCAGGACGAGCGGTCGTCGCACGCGGTCGAGCAGATCTTCGCCCGCGTGCGACGCCTCCGCCCGGACCTGGACGTGCGGGTCGCCTACCTCGACCACGTCGCCCCGAGCGCCGAGGAGGCCATCACGGCGGTGGCCGCGGAGGGAGCGGGCGAGGTCGTCGTCCTGCCCGCTCTGCTCACCGCCGCCTACCACAGCAAGATCGACCTGCCTGCGGTGCTGGAGCGGGTCCGCGAGTCCTGCCCGTGGCTGCACATCCACTACGCCGACACGCTGGGCCCGCACCCGCTACTGCTCGACGCAGTCGAACAACGCCTGGCCGAAGCGGGCGCGGTGGCCGCGCCTGACACCTCCCTGGTACTGGCCTCAGCGGGTTCGAGCGACGCCGCGGCAAATCGCGTCATTGAACAGATGGCATCCGACCTCGCCGCCCGAGGACCATGGCGCGAGGTCACCCCGGCCTACGCCTCGGCCGCGTCGCCCACCCCGGGAGAAGCAGTTGCCCGACTGCAAGCCTCTGGCGCCACGAAGATCGCAGTGTCGGGCTACCTTCTAGCCCCCGGCTTCTTCTCCGACCGCGTCGCCGACCAGTCCATCGCCAACGGCGCCACAATTGTGTCCCCGGCCCTGGGCGACGCCCCTCAGCTGGCTCAGGTAATCCTGAACCGCTACGAGGCAGCAAAGCGCAACGTCCCCCTTTCAGGTATCAGAACGTCCTGAGATAGCACTAAATACCTTCCTAGTCATCCAAGACGTGGTGGGGGCCCCACGGGCCCCCACCACGTCTTATGCACCATCCCCGCGCGGGGAGCAGGCCGGTATCCCCGCGCCCGCGAACTGGCTGCTGGTTCCATCCCCGCGTGTACGGGGCTGAAATCTCCGGCACGCCGGATGATCGGAGTGTTCCGGGGAGCGAGCAACTGTCGGTGACCTTCTGACATGGCTCCCAACACGCAAGTCGCTCCTGGTCGGCGGGGTGCTCACGCGCCCCAGCCCGCTGTTGGCGTCCTCTGACGCACGTGGGCCCGCCCCCCTTCAGAGCATCGGCTTCACGGCTTTCCAGGCACACCTGGATCATTTCGTCGGAACTTTTTGAGGGTGACCCGTCTGGCAGTTTTTCGCCTGAGCGGCACCAGCAAAAAATATGTCCAGCCAACATCAACATCACCGGAAACTATTAAATTTTATTTATGTCCTAATCCGGCCATGATCGACACCCAACAAAGGCGCACCTGTTTGATAGTGTGTCGAATTCATCGCAGGACAGCATCCTTCACAATCCCGCTACCCGCCCCCCTGTAGATCAACACAGGGACACTGGGATCCACGAAGGGAAATGATCCGATGCAGAATTCTCCGACCCGCCGCATCGCGGTTGTCATCTCGGGGTTCAGCCTGGCCACTGGCCTGATGGGTGCGCCCGGATCCGCCGATACGAAGCCGGTCACGACGGGGACGACCCGCTCCGTGGAATACGTCGAGATCGCCCTGCCGGAACCGGACTCCGAGCAGGCTGCGGTGCCCGGATGCCGAGAACCCACAAGCTCGGTTAGCGGCGCCTGGCTCTGGGCCAAGATCTGCTGGTCCAACTACCACAAGGGCGGCTGGCTGCGTGTCGATCTCGACGGTCGAGTACATGACACCACTGGGGATGGTGAGTACGCCGAATTCTTGGCCAATTACAAGCTCCGCAACGGCGGCTGGGAGACCTTCACTGCGTACCTCGCGAGCACCGAAGGAGAGTACGCACCGACTTCCGCCAAGGCGCAAATGAGATACAGGCATCCACGGATGCCGATGCGGAGCCTGTGGGTCGCGGTGTGCAAGAGCGGGGGTGACTGCGACCGCTGGCGTTAGAGCTCCGGCCGTGATGTTCCTCGTTGAGCGGCTTGCCGCCGCTCAACGTGTAAACGGGCGCCCAGGCCACCGGTGCGCCGGTGATGCCCGCCGCGATCGTGGGACGTAGTGTCGGGCGGAACCGACCCGCACCGTGGTCCGTCGTCGGACACGCCCTACCCGCGGCCGAGCGGCGACACCGCCGCCGTCCGCGCGCAACCCGAGAGCGTACGCCGTTCCTCCTTCACCGGGCGCACGGGCCAGAGGCATCGTGACCTGGGACACTTCTCACCGTGGGTCCATGACCAGCAGTTGAAGGATTCTTTAGGTTAGGCTAACCTGCCTAGCCATGCGTGAGGAAAGAGGCAGCTCAAGCGCCGGGATCGACGGACGCGAGCTCGACGTCGGCTACCACGGCGTCCAAGTGGTGCACGGCGCCTCGATCCGCTTGCTGCCGGGTGTGGTGACCGCCCTGGTCGGCCCCAACGGCAGCGGCAAGTCAACCTTGCTGCGTGCGCTGGCCCGACTGCATCGCCCGACGGGCGGCGAGGTCGTTCTCGCCGACCGTACCCCGGCGCGTGCGCTGACGTCGAAGGAGTTCGCCCGCCGGGTCACGCTCCTCGCCCAGAGCCGCCCGACCCCCAGCGGGGTGACTGTCCGCGACGTGGTCGCCTACGGCCGCTACCCCTACCGGAGCCGGTGGAGCGCCGACGACCCCGGCGGGCCGGAAGCGATCGCCCAGGCCATGGAGGTCACCGGCGTTACCGCCATGGCCGACCGGCCGGTGGACGAGCTGTCCGGCGGAGAACGGCAGCGCGTCTGGCTGGCCACGTGCCTGGCGCAGGACACCGGGGTGCTACTGCTGGACGAACCCACCACCTTCCTCGACCTGCGCTACCAGATCGAGATCCTCGACCTGATCCGCGACCTGGCCGACGACCACGCTGTCGCCGTGGGCGTCGTGCTGCACGACCTCAACCACGCCGCCCAGGTCGCCGACCACGTCGTCCTGCTTCATGGCGGGCGTGTCCGCGCCGCCGGAGACCCCGCCGAGGTGCTGACCGAAAAGGACTTGACCGAGGCGTACGGCATCCGCATCGACGTCAGCTCCGACCCCCTGACCGGCGCGATCACCACATGCCCGGTCGGCCGCCATACGCACCGGCTCCGCGAGACGACGCGGTAGCGGACGCTCGTCCGCATCCCCATCCCCGATATCCCCCAACCGATAGGCAGAACCCGATGTTGCGACACCGAATCGCCGCGCTCGCCGCCGGCATGGTCGCCGCGCTGGCGCTCAGCGCGTGCGGCACCACCGAGAAGCCCACCGAAACCGACGACGAGAAAGCGGCCGGTGGGCCGGTGACCGTCACCGACAGCCGGGGCGAGGAGATCACGCTCGACGCGCCCGCGCGCAAGGTCGTCGCCCTGGAGTGGGGCGAGGCTGAAATGCTGGTGACGCTCGGTGTGATGCCGGTCGGGGTTGCCGACACCGAGGGCTACAGCACCTGGGTGACCGCCGAGAAGCTCGACGACTCCGTGAAGGACGTCGGCACCCGCGCCGAACCCAGCGTCGACTCCGTGGTCGCGCTCGACCCCGACCTGGTCGTCATGGAGGAGACACGCGAGTCCAACGTGGTCGAGCAGCTGGAGGAGCACGTCCCCGTGCTCGTCGCCAAGGGCAGCGACGCCTCGGACAACCTCCAGCGTATGCGCGACGACTTCACGATGATCGCCACCGCCGTCGGCAAGAGCGACAAGGCGGAGCAGGTCCTCGCCGACTTCGACAGCGCGCTCGCCCAAGGCAAGCAGGAGATCGCCGATGCCGGTGCTGCCGGGCAGTCATTCGTGATGGCCGATGGCTGGCAGGACGGCAGCGCCGTCTCCATCCGCCCATTCGGCGAAGGAGCCCTCGTCTCCGAGGTCGCGATGCAGCTCGGCCTGGAGAACGCTTGGCAGGGCGAGGCCGACCAGGTGTGGGGACTCGGCCAGACCGACGTCGAAGGGCTGACCACCATCGAGGGCGACGACGTGCGGTTCCTCTATAACGCCTCCGACGGCGAGGACGTGTTCGCCGACGGGCTGGAGGGCAACCGGATCTGGGAATCGCTGTCGTTCGTTGACGACGGGCGGGTGCACAAGCTCAGCGACGGCATCTGGACCTTCGGCGGGCCGAAATCCTGCGAGCAGTACGCCGACGAGATCGTCAAGATCTACACGTCGTGAGCCGCGCGCTTCTTCGGCCGCGGTCCGGGGCGCCCGTCGCGGGCGCCCCGGCGCCGCCGCCACTACGTCCGATCCCAGCCACCGCGGTCTACCTGGTATGCGGCATCGTCGCGCTGCTGCTCGCCGGAGTCCACGTCACCCAGGGCACGTCCAGCGTCGGCGTCGGCGATCTGCTGCGGGTGCTCCTCGGCGACGGTGACAGCCAGACCGCGGACGTGCTCATCGCCTCGCGGCTGCCGCGGATGCTCGCCGCCGTCGTCGTCGGCGTCGCCCTGGGGGTCGCGGGGGCGGTGCTGCAGTCCGTGGCCCGCAACCCGCTCGCCTCGCCCGACACGCTCGCGGTCAACGCCGGTGCCCATCTGGCCGTCGTGCTGTCCGCCGCGTTCGGCCTGTCCATGGCCGGCACCGGGTTCCTCGGCGGGTTGGCCGCCCTGGGGACCGCATTCGTCGGCGGGCTCGCCGCCGCGGGCCTCGTCCTGATGCTGTCGGCGGGCGGCGCCACCGGTCCCACTCGGCTGATCCTCGCCGGTACCGCGATCATGCTGGCGCTGCAGTCGCTGACGTTTCTGTTCCTGCTGCTCTACGAGCAGGAGACCCACGGCCTGTTCGCCTGGGGCAACGGCTCCCTCGTGCAGACCGACCTCTCCGCAACACTGCGTCTCCTGCCGGTGATCGTCCTGGGTGTCGCGGGCTGCTGGGCTATCGGGCACCGCCTCGACATTCTCGGCCTCGGTGACGACACCGCCGCCGTCACCGGCGTCCCGGTCGCCCGCACCCGCCTGACCGCAGTCCTGCTCGCCGTCCTGCTTTCCGCTGCCTCCGTTACCCTCGTCGGGCCGCTCGGCTTTGTCGGCCTCGCCGCCCCCGCCATCGCCCGGCTGGTGGCGACCCGTATCCCCGGTCTCGGGCGGCACCGGCTGCTGTTCCCGCTCGCCGCTCTCACCGGGGTGCTGATCGTCCTCGGCGCCGACATAGCCGTGCGCGCCGTACTGGGCGGGCAGGCCGGTGTCGACATCCCCACGGGGGTCGTCACCACCATCCTCGGCGCCATCGTGCTCGTCTGGCTGGCGCGCCGCCACCGCGACTCCGGCCCCGCCCGGCAGCCGGCCGCCGGACATGCGGGTGCGCTGCGCTCCACCCGCGGCTACCTGACCATTCTGTGCGGCTGCACCGCCCTCGTCGCGGGCGCTCTGGTCGCGGCGATGCTGCTCGGCGACACCCTCGTCCTGACCGGCGACATCGCCAACTGGCTCTCCGGGCGTACCGGCACCGCCCTCACCTTCGTGCTCGACCAGCGCTACCCGCGTGTGCTGGGCGCCCTGCTCTCGGGGGCCGCGCTCGGCGTCGCGGGCACGGTCGTGCAGGCCGTGTGCCGCAACCCGCTCGCCGAACCCGGCATCATCGGCATCACCGCAGGCGCCGGAGTCGGCGCGGTTGCGCTGATCACGTTCATGCCCAGCGTCGGCGTGTGGACCATGACCGGGGTCGCCACCACCACAGCCCTGCTGACCTTCGCCCTGGTCTACGGACTGTCCTGGCGCGGCAGCCTCAACTCCGACCGGCTCATCCTCATCGGCATCGGCACCTGGATGGGCGCCAACGCCGTCACCACGTTCCTTATCGTCGCCTTCGACCCGTGGAACACCGCCAAAGCGCTCACCTGGCTGTCCGGTTCCACCTACGGCCGCACGTCAGAGCAGATCCTGCCGGTGGCGCTCGCCCTCGTCGTGGCCACCCCGGTCATCGTGCTGGTCCGCCGCGAGCTCGACCTCCTGGCGCTTGACGACGACACCCCGCGCGTCCTCGGGGTCCGCCTCGAAGCCACCCGCCTTGTCGCCCTCGGAGCGGCGGCGGTGCTCACCGCCACCGCTGTCTCCGCCGTCGGCGTCATCGGCTTCGTCGGGCTCGTCGCACCCCACATCACCCGTGCACTGGTCGGCGCCCGCCACGGCCGTGTGCTCCCCGTCGCGGCTCTGATCGGCGCGCTGATCGTCTCCCTCGCCGACACCATCGGACGCACCGTCATCGCCCCCGCCCAGATCCCCGCCGGGCTCCTCACCGCCCTCGTCGGCACGCCCTACTTCATCTGGCTCCTCTGGCGCACCCGCATCAGCCGGGCCACGGGGTAAGACCGAGCGCGAGTAGCCGCGGCGCGGCTGGGCCGCCGTGCGGTCTTACCTGCCCCCGATGCTGCCCTGGCCGCTCAGGCGCCCCGCGCGCTTGGGGGTCGGAGCCCACAAAACCTGGCGGCGCGTCGTTGTGGATGTTGTGGACGGGGTGTAGGGCCCCAGCGTAGGTACGTGAGACGGGGCGTTGATGACGTGCCTCGCGGAGAAGCGCGTTGGTCTCAGCCGTGACGTGTTGGATCCCACAGACCCTCGGCCTCACCAGCGCGGAGGTGCCCGGTATAGACACCGACCTTCCATTCGATCAACGATCGGCACTCTTCGAGCGCGTTGATCTGCGCCTCGACGCGTCGACGATGGGTGTCCAGAAGCTGGAGTCTCTGCTCTTCGTTGCCGGGACCCTGGCGGACGAGCTCGGCGAATCTTTTCAGCTCCGCCACCGGCATTCCGGATTCGCGGAGTTTGACGCAGATCATCAGCCAGTCCACATCGACTGCTGTGTAGGTTCGCCGACCTCCGGCTGTGCGCTGCACGGGGCCGATCAGCAAATTCTGCTTCTCGTAGTACCGCAGTGCGTGCACGCTCAGGCCGGTGCGGTCAGCGACCTCCCCGATCGTGAAGGTACCGCTGGTGGCTGGCGCGGAGGTCACGGTCACACCTCTACAACTTGATCTAGAGTGCGCTCTAGATCCTAGCGTCCGGTGCATGGCACATTTGCAGCAGATGCCGGTGCAGTCGGGCTTCACGGCTGCATCCACGGCCGAGCAGGTGATGGCGGACATCGACCTTCACGGAACGACGGCCTTGGTGACGGGCGGGTATTCGGGCCTTGGCTTGGAGACCACCCGGGCCTTGGCCCAGGCAGGCGCACGCGTCATCGTTCCGGCTCGGCGGCCGCGACTCGCTCGGAACAGGCTCATCGACGTCGAGTGCACGATCGTCCCGATGGACCTCGCCGACCTCACCAGCGTTCATCGTGCGTGCGAACAGCTACTGGACGCCGAAGCGAAACTGGATCTCGTCGTTGCCGCCGCGGGCGTAATGGCCTCCCCAGAGCGCCGAGTCGGGCCTGGCTGGGAGAGTCAGTTCGCGATCAACCATCTCGGCCATTTCGTTCTGCTCAACTTGCTCGTTCCCTTGCTTGCGCGCGGCGGTGGGGCGCGGGTGGTCTGCTACTCCTCGGCCGGTCACCACCTGTCCGACATTCGCTGGGACGACCCGCACTTCGACTCCGGCTACGACAAGTGGGTGGCCTATGGGCAGTCGAAAACCGCCAACGTGCTTTTCGCCGCGCACCTGGACGAGCTCGGTCGGTCGGATGGAGTCAGGGCGTTCTCGTTGCACCCCGGGCCCATCCTCACCGAGTTGCAGCGGGATTTGACTCGCGCCGAGCAGGTCGAGCTCGGCTGGATCGACACCGACGGCCACATCATCGGTCGCGGCTTCAAGACACGGAGCCAAGGGGCGGCCACGGGCCTGTGGGCCGCGACGTCGCGGACTCTGGATGGTCGCGGCGGCCTCTACTGCGAGAACTGCGACATCGCCCCGCTCGCCGCGCCCGATGGATCGATGGATGACGGCGGCGTCCGGAACTACGCGCTCGACCGTGAGAGTGCCGAGCGTCTGTGGCGGGTGTCGACCAGCCTCACCGGTGTCCGCTCGGTTTGGAACGCGAGGGGGCCGAAGTGACCCGCGGCAAAACCCCGCTCAGTCCTAAAAGTCCTAAAGGCTGACGGCGGCTGGTCGAGCGATGCCGCTTCCCCGACCGATTGCGAAGGTCGCGGCCGAGATGGAGATCTTACGGGTATGAGCCTCGGACTCGGTCAATCGCTACCACCGCTACGGGGAAATGGGAGTGGCCGACCGATCCTCGACCCCCCACAGGAGCCCGAACACCACGCCCGCTGACGTGTGCGAGCGAAATAAGGTGGGCCGGATCCCCGATGGCGGCTGGAGCGTCCACGGCCGCGGCAGCGAACAAGCCAAGGGCATGGGCCGAGCGAAGCCTGCTGGCGCAAAGTGCGGCTACGTCTAGCCGTACTCCATCGCCGACGGCTTCTCGCACTTCGCCTCCACCGTACCGCTGGCGCCCGAGCGGGATACGCCGCCGCGGCGGCGTATCCCGCTCGGGCCAAGGTGTCGTTTGCCGTGCGCGTCATCACCCGCATCCACCGCGTGGTGACGGACAACGGTGCGTGCTATTGGTCTGGCGACTCCGCGCTGATCCTTGGCAAACAGACCTGCCACCGGACGATCAATCCGAGTACGCCGGGGCACAACGCGAAGGTGGAGCGCTACCAGCGCATCCTGGCACAGGGGATTCTCTACACCAGGGAGCCCACGAGCGAGGACGAACCCGCAGCCGCGATCGGCGTGTGGAATATGCACAACGGCTGCCACCCCACCAACGGGGGCGCAGGCGGTGGATCGCGTGCCGTGCAACTACGCTGCCGTGTCGCCCATCTCCAACCCTTTTGCCCTCAGGCATCAGTCCGCTTCTCCAGACGGCTGCCACGTGGCAGGGTGACGGCCATGATGTCGCCGGGGGCGTCGAGTGCGATGCGGTGCCATCGCCCGCTCGGCACGATGGCTGCGGTTCCAGCCGTCAGCTTGACTTCCTCCTCGTCTCCCAGCTGTTCCGGACGGAGGATGAGGCGTATTGCGCCGGAGAGGCAGGAGACGAATTCATCCGCGTCGGGGTGGACTTCCCAGTGGTCGCCGTGAACGTCGGCGTCGGTCTCCGCATGAACGGCCGTTAGCAGCCAGCTGCCCCGCTCGCGCTCGGAGCCCATCGTCTGCTGCTCGGCGTTCACCTGGCCGTCTTGGTGCAGGTGGATAGCGGACGTGAAGAGGTCGATCGGAGTCATAGGCATGTCGAGACGTCCTTCCCTCGGTGGTCATTCATCTGGTGGGTTGTGGTTGAGGCCCGAACGTGATCGGCCGTTTCGGCCGCGACCACTTCACTCGGCCAAGGCACGGTGCAGGGCCGCGCCAAGCTCGGCGATCTGCCGCTGCGACACCTCGGCGGACAAGATCGCCTGCGAGCCGTGGAACGTGCCGGGCCACTGGTGGAGTTCGACCGGCACACCCGCCCGCAGCAGGCGCAGCCCGTACTCGATGCCTTCGTCGCGGAGCGGGTCGAACTCCGCGGTGGCGATGTAGGCCGGTGGCAGGCCGGACAGGTCGGTGGCTCGCGCGGGGGCGGCGTAGGGTGTGGCGGGCGCGGAGCCCAGGTAGTGCCGCCACGTTGCGGCGAGTTTGTCGCGGGTCATCCAGGGCGTATGGGTGAAATTCCGTGCCGACCATGTCTCCTGACGGTCGTCGAGCTCGGGCTGGTTGAGCAGTTGGCAGCGAATCGGCGGACCCTGCTGGTCACGGGCCCGCAGCGCCACGGCCGCCGCGATCCCCGCGCCGGCGCTGTGACCTCCGACCGCGACGCGGGATGGGTCGACGCCGAGATCGGCCGCGTGCTCGGCGGCCCAGGTCAGCACGGCGTAGGCATCGTCCAGGGCGGCCGGGAACCGATGCTCGGGGGCCACGCGGTAGCCGACCGAGATCACCATCGAGCCGGAGTCGTGCGCCACCCGGGCGGCCCACGGGTGCTCGGTGTCCAGGTCACCCATGACAAATCCGCCGCCGTGCAGCCAGACGATGGCGCCCTGTGCCCGGTGCGGGCGATAGATCCGCACCACCACGTCCGGATCGGAGGGCACGGTGCGGTCCTCGATTCTCATTCCCGTGGTGTCCGGTGCCGGCGCCCCGCCGGCGAGCTCGGCGAGGTTCTTGCGCGCGGTGACGGGGTTGGTCAGGTCGGCAGGGGGGAACAGCGGGACGAAAGCTTCCAGTTCGGGATCCATGTGGGCCATCCTGCCGGTCGCCATTTCCGGGATCACCCGCCAAACGTCGGGGGTTCTGGCTAAATCGCGCACCGATCGGCGCATATCCTCTCCGTCATGGAGGCACTGGCCCTACGGCTGTCGCACCTGGATTCGCACGCAGAAGGCGCGATCCGCGTCGTCATGTTCTACGACACACTGATGCGCCGACGGGTGGATCTCCCGGCACTCGCCCGTGCCTCGGCTGGCCTGGCCGAGTGCGTGGCCGGGATCCGGCTCCACGGCGCGGGGCGGGCGATCCGCGTCTCGCCGGATGGCAGGGAAACGTCCGCCCCGCCGCCACTCACGGCCGCCACGACGCCGATCACACTCGATGAGGAGGAGATCGGCACGGTGTGGCTGGAACGCCCCGCGGCGTCCGGCTCGTTCGACCTCGACGAGCTGCTGCTGGACCGGCTCTCCATCGCCGCCGCGGCGGTCGTCGAGCGGTACGGCCCGGCCCGCACCACGATGGCCGACCCCGCCCTCGTCGAACTAGTGATCAGCTCCGACAGCGACGAAGCGGCCCGAGCTCGGGCGCTACGGCTCCTGGGGTTCGCCGCCGACCTGCCGGTCCACGTTGTCGCGGTACGGTCGCGGCTTCCGCTCGACCAGGTCGGCGGCCTGGTCTGCCCAGCCCGCCCAGTGAAGGCGGCGCCGCTCGCCGACGTGGGCGTCATCCTGGCGACCACCGTCGACCGGGCCCGATTTCCGGAAGGCGTACGCGCGGGCATCGGCGCCGCCGACAGCCCCCACCGGTCCTGGCATGAAGCGCGCACCGCCCTCCGCTTCACCACCCCACGCCGACCTGTCGTCCACTACGACAACCTGGGGGCATTGGCGCTGCTCGCGCAGCTACCCCAGGACACCGCGCGAGACAACGCCGACGTGACCGCGATCGCCCGAATCGCCGACAACCCAGAGGATCTGGAAACTCTGGACGCCTACTGCGCCACCGGCTCCCTACGCCGGGCCGCCGACCTCCTCCACCTGCACCACAGCAGCGTCGCCCGCCGACTCGAACAGATCGCAAAGACCCTGGGCATCGAACTCACCGAACCCACCGGACTGATACGGGCCGGTCTCGCCCTGACCGCATGGCGGTTACTCACCGACTGAGGGAGAGATGCCGCCTCTCCCCCGCTACCCGTACACGGCGGTGCGCTTGGTCTCAAGTTCGTCGGCGTTCTGCTGCACCGTGTGGCAGCAGGGGACGTCCTCACCGGTTCCGGTGTATTCAGCCCAGGGCCGACGGTGTCTTCAGTCAAGACAAGAGGGCCTAGCTGGCCGCTCGCCCCTGACCAGAGCGGGCTAGTCTTGGGGGCACCCACTAGCCAGAAAGTGTTCCAAGTTCGGGGAGCCTCCGACCTCGAACCTATTCCCCAAGGCAACCGAGGACCACTTTGACGACAAAAGAAAACGACAAGAACCCCCCGCAGAGAGCTCTTCCGGCATTCCACCCGGACCTCCCCAATGAGGCTATTACCGCCCTGTCATCGGACACAAGCAAGTTACTCTCCTCTAATGAAACCCCAGGACGCAAAAGCTCTCTCCCCACCGAGCAGAAAGAGCGCGAGCCCCTCTCCAATGGAGGCAAGGTCGCCCTCGCCGTCGCCCTATTGATCCTCACTGGCCTGCTCAGCGGAGGGGTGCTGTGGCTCACCACAATAATCATGCCCCTGATCATGGGGATCTTCGCACTGCTTGTGCTCGGCGGTATCGTCATGGCATTCCGAGCGGGAGGGTGCTGGATCGGCCTCCTGTCCATCGTGCTCGCGGCCACTTTGATCACTGTTGTCGAAGCGCTCGGGGATACAGGGGTAAGTTGGCTGCTCACGGGGGCCACCGCCCTACTCGGTCTGCTCTTCACCTTCGCAACGCTCTTCAGCGACCCAAGCCAGGACACCACGGGCGGTAAGGCCAGAAAGATCGATCCTGAACAAGCCGCTCACCATTACCAGGGCCAATACATCATTCCGGCAGACCTCGGCGACGAGGAAATCCGCTTCTTGCAGAGAGTACAACGGGCCCGCCAGCGCGTTCGGCCTGCCGCTTCAGCGCTCGGGGATGGTTTCGACGGACAGCATGCCGACATGGTCCTCCGTGATCAGGAATGGCGGCTGGCCCGAGTCCTCCTCAAACAGACCCGCCTGCGCACGGACCTGAACAAACGTTTCAACGCGGCCGTGTCCGACACCGTCCGTTCGTCCCTACAGCCGCAGCATGACGCAATCAATTCCTCACGAGAAGCAATCAGCAGCCGGGTCGAGGCGATCGAGGACTACGTTCGCAAGATCGACCGAGCCGTCGCTGCCCAACGCGAGTGGGAACAAATTGAGGCCAACATAGCCAGGAACGACGAGTACGGTGACCTCCTCGCCGAAGCTACCGCCGACTTCCCTGGAGGCGACCACCTGCAGAGTGGAGAAGAGCTCCAGTCCATCCGCGAGACCCGTGACGCGGCTATCCGTCAGGCGCTGGAGGCCGGAAAGTGGTTGAGCAACGCCGCCGACGTGGCTTGAGGCGTTGCAGCTGAGTTCTTCGGATTAACCGGATATGGGGTCGTGACGAATACCTACCCGCACGTACCGAGGCTCCCCGCCATTCTCAGCCCGAGAATAGCGGGGAGCCTTCTTTATATCCGGCACACGAGAAGGCCAGCAGTTACCTATCCTCATAGGCCCTATGTGCCTGACCGTACCCATGCTCCGTTGGAGGTATTCGGCGACTGCTGGGATGACGACACCGAAGACTTCGTGCATGTCTGCTACGGCGTGACCTCCCCGGCAGGAGGTGGCATCGCGCAGCAGCTGAACGGTGGCGGTTTCTTCGCGTTCCAGGGACGCCGAGGTGTTCGCTTTCAGGCGCGACGGCGTGCTCGTGTGGTGCTGGCACAACCGATTGGCCCGGAGGTGCTGCGCCCCGGCGGTGCCTCCGGTCGCGTCAGTCGCGCAGGTGGGCGTAGCGGGCCTCCAGGTAAACACGCAATTCCGGGCTGACCGACGAGGAACAGGAGGCGACCGACCACGGCATGCGGCAGGGGCCCTTGTGGAATGGCTCCGGGCAGATCAGCAATGGGAGACGCTCGTTGAGGTAGTCGTACTCCTCCCACGTGCTCAGGATTCCGACACGGACTTCGAACACCGACCGGTTGTCTGGGGTCTCCCCGGGATGTTCGTCGCGCCACTGTTCGGGGAGTTCTTCGTACATCTCCGCGATGGACGTCTGGTTCTCCTCGGGTACTTCAGGCGAACCCGGTGCGTCGCTTTCCAGGTAGTGGAGTTCGTACGCCATGCCCGGAGAGCCGTGCTGCTTCGTCTCGTCAAGGAGTTCGCGGATCTCCTCCAGATACCAGTGCAGGTCAGAACGTGTTCCGTAGATTCCCACCTGCACTTCGCGTAGATCGAGGCCTGAGGCCAAAAGTGACTCCTGGTTCTTCTTGTTCTGTTGGCGCTGAGCCGGGTGGGGGCGCCCGTGACCAGGGGACGTTAACAGGCTGTCATGGGTGGTGTCGCCTGATTTTTCCGGTGTGCCAGCGATAGTCATAGGATTCCGTCCAATGTCCGGCGGACGTGATGCGCACGCGGAGACTCCAGCGAGACACGATGGAGCGTTGTGAATGAGTAACCCCACTCCTGACCTTCCTCATCAGATCGACACCAGCGTGCCCCACTCGGCGCGGTTCTGGGACTACCTGCTGGGCGGGAAGGACAATTTCGCCGCCGACCGCGAGGCCGTGCGCCAAGCGTTGCAGCTGCAGCCGGACCTGCGGGAGGTCGCCCGGGCGGACCGGGCGTTCTTGGCGCGGGTCGTGCGGTTTCTGGCGGGTGAGGCCGGTATCCGGCAGTTCCTCGATATTGGGACCGGGCTGCCGACCGTGGATCACACGCACACGGTCGCTCAGGGGATTGCTCCCGAGTCACGGACCGTCTATGTGGACAACGATCCCATCGTTCTCCTGCATGCCCAGGCCTTGCTCGTCGGAACCGAGGAGGGCTCGACCGAGTACATCGACGCCGATGCCCGCGATGTCGAGCGGATCCTCGCGAAGGCGACCCAGACCATTGATTTTGGCCAGCCGGTTGCGGTGATGATGCTGGGGATCCTCAACTTCATCCTGGATGACGACGAGGCTCACGCGATCGTCGACCGATTGTTGGACGCCGTTCCCGCAGGTAGCTATCTGGCCCTGGCCCACCCGACCGCCGAGGTCGGCGGTGTGAAGACCGAGGAGGCAATCCAAAAGCTCAACGAAACGAGTGCGACGCCGCAGAAGCTGCGTTCGCCGCGTGAGTTGGCCCGGTTCATGCGCCGACTTGAGGTGCTGGAGCCCGGCGTCGTCTCGTGCTCGCGCTGGCGGCCCGAGCCGAAGGGCGACGCTTGCCCCGACGTGCTGCAGTACTGCGCGGTGGGACGCAAGGTGTGACCCCGCTCTGGATGGATCCCCGCGATTGCGGCGTGCGGCCGAGGCCACAAGCGGCGAGCGGCACGCTCCCCGCCCCGGGGAGTGCGGCGGCGCCACCCTGAGGCCGGGCCGCCGCGCCTCTCACCACGGCAGGGCGATCCCTACGTGCCGCGCCGCACGCACACGGCCGCCAGGACGGCTCCCGCGACGCACAGCACGCCGGTGACGAGCGCGGCCGTGTGCACGCCGTTCATGAACGCCTGGCCGCTGCCCTCCAGCACGGCGGCCCTCAGCTGTCCGGGCATGTCCGCGGACACCGGCGCGGCACCCATCGCCACCGCGTCCTTGGCCTCATGCAGGCCCTCGGCAGCGGGCGCGGGCACACCGGCCGACGTCAATTCGCCCGTCAGCGTGGATCCGACCCGGGTGCCGATCAGGGAGACCAGGACCGAGGTGCCCAGCGCACCGCCGATCTGGAGCGACGTGGCCTGCAGGCCTCCGGCCACGCCACCGTCCTCGACCGGCGCGTTGCCCACGATCGCGTCGGAGGAGGCGGCCATCACCATGCCGACGCCGAGCCCGAGCGCGATGAACGGCGGCCACATCGCGGCATACGGGGAGTGCGCACCCCAGCCGAGCATGCCGAAGGACGCACCGGCCTGCAGAACCATGCCGAGCGGCATGGAGAAGCGGGCGCCGAACCTTTCGGTCAGCTTCGCGCCCAGCGGCGAGGCGACGACCGAGGCGAGGCTGAGCGGCAGCGTGCGCACACCGGCCTCGACGGGCGTAAAGCCGCGCACGTTCTGCAGGTAGAGCATGACGAAGAAGATCACGCCCAGCAGGACGAAGAAGTTGACCGCCGTGATGACCGCGCCGACGGTCAGCGCGGGGCTGCGGAACAGCCGCATCGGCAGCAGCGCATGGGCGATCCGCGCCTCGTACCACCCGAAGAGCAATAGCACCACGACGCCCGCCGCGAGCGTGCCCAGGGTCGCGGCCGAGCCCCAGCCCCAGGTCTCCCCCTTGACCACGGCGAAGACGACGGCCAGCAGGCCAAGCGCCAGCAGGACGACGCCGGGGATGTCGAAGCGCTGGTCCTCGACGGCGTTCCTGCTCCGCGGCAGCACGAACGCGCTGAAGATGAGGGCGGCGATGCCGATGGGCGCGTTGATGTAGAAGACGGACTCCCAGTCGACATGCTCGACGAGCAGCCCGCCGACGATCGGCCCGAGCGCGGTGGACACCGACGACACCATCGCCCAGATCCCCACGGCCATCCCGAACTTCTTTGCCGGGAAGACCGCGCGGAGCAGGCCGAGCGTGTTGGGCATCAGCAGGGCGCCGCAGAAGCCCTGCACCGCCCGGAAGGCGATGACGCCCTCGATCGAGCCGACGAGGCCGATAGCGACGGAGGCGACGGTGAACCCGGCGACGCCGACCATGTAGAAGGTGCGGCGGCCGAAGCGGTCGCCCAGCTTGCCGCCGAGGATGAGCGCGGCGGCCAGGGCAAGCAGGTAGGAGTTGGTGACCCATTGCAGGTCGGCGGTTGACGCGTGCAGGTCCCGGCCGATCGCGGGGTTGGCGATAGAGACGACGCTGCCGTCGAGGCCGACCATGAACAGGCCGAAGGCGACGGCGATGAGCGTCAGCCAGGGGTTCCCGCGGCGACCCTGGGGGGCGTGCGGCGGAGAGTGCGGGGGCAGGGGTGAGCGGTCCACGACGGTGGAGGGCATAGCAGGGCCTTGTTTCCTTTTTCCTGTGACGGGCTTGCGGAGGCGGTCGCAGGTGGGCAGGCGACCGCGGGCGCGCCGTTAGCGCGCGGCGGACTGGATGTTCCGCTGAAGCTCTCGCAAGGCACCCAGGGCTGACCCGATGGCGTCACGCTCTCCGTCGCTGAGGGCGCTCAGCGCCTCGATGACGTAGCCGTTCCTGAGGCCGTCGACCGCCGCGAGCCGATGCCGGGCCTCGTCCGTCAGGTGAAGATGTGCGACCCGCTTGTCGTCGGGGTCCTGCCTGCGGTCCAGCAGTCCTTGGCTTCCCAGCTGGGAGACCAGGGCACTCACGTTGTTCGGTTTCATCTGCAGAGCCTCGGCCACCTCGCGCACGGTGAGGCCCTCGCGGTCGCCGACGAGCCGCAGCAGCGCCCGCTGCCCCTCGGGAAGATTCGGGTGCGGGAAGTCCTGGGCGAGACGCCGGTCCAGAGCCCGGTGCAGCGCGGGTAGGAGGGCCACGAGCTCGGCGGCTACGTGGTTGGTGTCCTGCTCGGACGCGTCGGCTTCGGGCATTTGAGAATTATATATGAGAGCATACCTATGTCAACATACATATAGCCGGACATCCGCCCCCGAGAGACGCCGTCCGCACTCCCTCGCCCACGGAAAGGGCCGCCTCGGGGGGATGGCGCCATGACCCGTTCGCGCGGTACTGCCGAGCCACACGCTAGGCTGAGGACACCCGGAAACCGAATAGCGTTCGGAAGAGAAAGGGCGCTCCCCATGCCCCCCACTCACGAGGTGTTCAACCAGTCCTCCCCATTGGAGGACTTCGACGTCGCCGCCGACGCCGCGCTTACCGAAGGGCTGGAGCGCGAAGGCGCCGCCTGGGCCTCTGACGAGCTGCACGAGGTGGGGCGGCTGGCGGGGACCGCGCGGGCGCGCTCGTGGGGAGAGCAGGCGAACGTCAACGAGCCGCAGCTGCGCACCCACGACCGCTACGGGCACCGGATCGACGAGGTCGAATTCCACCCCTCCTGGCACGTGCTGATGGAGACCGCGGTGTCCTACGGGCTGCACGCCGCGCCGTGGGCCGATGAGCGCGCGGGGGCACACGTCGCGCGAACAGCGAAGTTCTATGCGTGGTCGCAGGTCGAGGGCGGGCACGCGTGTCCCATCTCGATGACCTACGCGGCCGTTCCCGCGCTGCGCCACTCCCCCGAATTGGCGGCGCGGTTCGAGCCGCTCCTGGACGCGCGTACGTATGACTTCGGACTGCGGCCACCTCTGAGCAAGCGGGGACTGCTCGCCGGAATGTCGATGACCGAGAAGCAGGGCGGGTCCGATGTCCGAGCCAATACGACCCGAGCTGTTCCGAGCTCCGCTGGCTCGTACCGGCTGACCGGGCACAAGTGGTTTACGTCCGCACCCATGGGCGACCTTTTTCTGACGCTTGCGCAAGCTCCGGAAGGTCTGACCTGTTTTCTGGTGCCGCGCGTCCTAGAGGACGGCACGCGCAACCCCCTCCACATCCAGCGGCTCAAGGACAAGCTCGGCAACCGCTCCAACGCCTCCGCCGAGCTGGAATACGACGGCGCCCTGGCCTGGCCGGTCGGTGAGCTCGGCCGGGGCGTGCGCACGATCATCGAGATGGTCAACGGCACCCGCCTCGACTGCGTCATCGGGTCAGCGGCTGGCATGCGCGCAGGCCTCATGCAGGCGGTTCACCACGCCAGCGAGCGCGCGGCCTTTGGGAAGCCGCTGATTGAGCAGCCGCTGATGCGCAACGTCCTGGCCGACCTCGCCCTGGAGTCCGAGGCAGCGACAACGCTGATGATGCGCCTGGCCGGGGCCGCCGACCGCGCCGTCCGGGGCGACGCGGCCGAGGCTGCCTTCCGCCGCCTGGCCGTGGCCGTCGGCAAGTTCTACGTCACCAAGCGCTTCCCCGCCCACGCCGCGGAGACCCTGGAGTGCCTGGGCGGGAATGGATACGTGGAGGAGTCCGGCATGCCGCGCCTCTTCCGCGAGTCGCCGCTCAACTCCATCTGGGAGGGCTCGGGCAACGTCGCCGCCCTGGACGTGCTGCGGGCCATGGCCAAGCAGCCCGAGTCCGTCGAAGCGTTCCTGACCGAGCTCGGCCGCGCGCAGGGCGCCGACGCCCGCTACGACGCAGCCGTCAAACGGCTGCAGTCTGAGCTGGGTGATGTGGAGGATGCCGAGTTCCGCGCCCGCGGCGTCGTAGAGCTGATGGCGCTCACCCTCCAGGCGTCCCTCCTGCTCCGCCACGCCCCCACCCCGGTCGCCGACGCCTTTGTCGCCTCCCGCCTGGGCGGCGAGTGGGGCCACGTCTTCGGGACCCTCCCCCGCGGCACCGACACCCGCGTCCTCATCGACCGGAATCGGCCGCGCACCCTGGGTTGACGCGCATCGCCGCAGGCAGAAACGCGGGCGGGGCGCGGCGGTGGGCGGTGCCCCCGCCGCGTCGGCGCGCCAGGTCCCTGGCCTCGACCGTAGAAGTGTGCACAATGGGGGTGTCCAGCGGTGTGACGTCCGGCCCCGGGATCCCGGCCGGACTCCGAGCCCCACCTGCGTGGGGATGAGCCCGAGTGTGAGGCCTGTGAGGCCATGATGGAGATCTGGCCCGGGAGCACCTACCCCCTGGGTGCGACCTACGACGGCACGGGTACCAACTTTTCCCTCTTCTCCGAGGTCGCCGACCAGGTCGAACTCTGCCTGTTCGACGACGCCGACGAAGAGACCCGCATCCCGCTCACCGAGTACGACGGTTTCGTCTGGCACGGCTACCTGCCCGGTATCGGCCCGGGGCAGCGCTACGGCTACCGCGTGCACGGCCCCTACGCCCCCGAGCACGGCCTGCGCTGCAACCCCGCCAAGCTGCTGACCGACCCCTACGCCAAGGCCATCGACGGGTCGGTGACCTGGCACGAGTCGCTGTTCAGCTACCACTTCGACGCCCCGTCGAAACAGAACACCCGCGACAGCGCCCCCTATGTTCCCAAATGCGTGGTGGTGAGTCCGTTCTTCGACTGGGGCAACGAGTGCCGCCCCCGCATCCCGTACCACGAGACCGTCATCTACGAGACGCACGTGCGCGGCCTCACGATGCGCCACCCCGAGATCCCCGAGCACCAGCGCGGCACCTACGCCGGCCTCGCCCACCCCGCGATGGTCGACTACCTCTCCTCGCTCGGCGTGACGGCCGTCGAGCTCATGCCGGTGCACCACTTCCTGCCCGAGCACGCGCTCGTCGCCCGCGGCCTGACCAACTACTGGGGCTACAACACCCTGGCCTTCCTCGCCCCGCACAGCGGCTACGCCGCCAACGGCTCGCGCGGCCAGCAGGTGCAGGAGTTCAAGGCCATGGTCAAGTCGCTGCACGCGGCCGGCATCGAGGTGCTGCTGGACGTCGTCTACAACCACACCGCCGAGGCCGATCACATGGGGCCCACGCTGTCCCTGCGCGGCATCGACAACCTCAGCTACTACCGCGTCCGCGACGACGACAAGCGCTACTACCTCGACTACACCGGCTGCGGCAACAGCCTCAACATGCGCCACCCGCACTCGCTGCAGCTCATCATGGACTCCCTGCGCTACTGGGCCGCCGAGATGCACATCGACGGTTTCCGCTTCGACCTCGCGTCGGCGCTGGCGCGGGAGTTCCACGACGTCGACCGGCTGAGCACGTTCTTCGACATCGTGCAGCAGGACCCGGTGATCTCCCAGGTCAAGCTCATTGCCGAACCGTGGGACGTGGGCCCCGGCGGTTACCAGGTGGGGAATTTCCCGCCACTGTGGACCGAGTGGAACGGCAAGTACCGCGACACCGTGCGCGACTTCTGGCGCGGCCAGCCGGTGGTGCCCGAGTTCGCCTCCCGACTGGCCGGCTCCAGCGACCTCTACCAGAACGACGGTCGCCGCCCTGTGGCCTCGATTAACTTCGTCACCTGCCACGACGGGTTCACGCTCGCCGACCTCGTCTCCTATGACCGCAAGCACAACGAGCTCAACGGTGAGGACAACCGCGACGGCACCGACGACAACCGGTCGTGGAACCACGGGGTGGAGGGGCCCTCGGAGGACCCCGCGATCGTCACCCTGCGCCGCCGCCAGGTGCGCAACTTCCTGGCCACGCTCTTCCTCTCCCAAGGCGTCGTGATGCTCTCCCACGGCGACGAGGTCGGGCGCACACAGGGCGGAAACAACAACGCCTACTGCCAGGACAACGAGCTCACGTGGGTGGACTGGAAGGGCGCGGAGGACGAGGACGACCTGCTGGACTACGTCCGTCGCCTGGCCCGGCTGCGCCGCGAGCACCCGGTCTTCCGCCGCCGCCGGTTCTTCAAGGGTCCGCCCTCGCGCGACGGCGATCTGCATGACATCGCCTGGCTGCGCCCGGACGGCGGGCTGATGTCCGAGGACGATTGGGGCTCGGGCGGGCGGGTGCTGGGCGTCTTCCTCAACGGCGACGCCATCACCGAGCCCGATCCGCGCGGGCGGCCGGTGACCGACAGCTCCTTCCTGCTTCTGCTCAACGGCAGCCCCGAGCCGGTGGAGTTCACCGTGCCCGGCCCCGAGTACGGCATCGCGTGGGAGACCACGCTCGATACCGCCGAGCCCGACGTCAACGACCGCCCGCCCGTGCCCGCCGCCGGGACGGTGCGGCTCGTCGAGCGGGCGCTGGTGCTGCTGCGTCGTGTCTCGCACCGGGGTCCCTCCGCGGGCGCGTCGCAGCGGGGTGAGTGACCTCCGTCAGCCGCGCGATCGCCCGCCCCCGATCGGCTCCGTCCGTGTCCTGACGCGCGCCGCGCGTGCGCCGCGCCGCCGCGTCCACCGTCTACGCTCGGACACCATGGGTTCCGTTCACGCCGACACCGCGCCCCTGTTCCGGGCGCTCTTCCCGCACCCCGAGTTCGACATCGACCTCGTCTCCGCCTACGCCTACCCCGCCGTGTTGGAGCGGCCGTGGCTGCGCGCCAACATGGTCGCCAGCGCCGACGGCGGGGCGTGGGGACCGTCGGGGCGTTCTCGCGACCTCTCCTCGCGCGCGGACCGCGCGGTGATGGGTGTGCTGCGCGGCCTGGCCGACGTGGTGCTCGCAGGGGCCGCGACCGCCCGTATCGAGGGCTATCGCCCCGTCCGACCGCGCGAGGTGTGGAAGGAACTGCGCGCCGGACGGCCCGCAACGCCCCCCGTCGCTGTGGTCACCCGCACCCTGGACTTCCATCCTGACCTGCTGTCGGAGGCACCCGGCGACGCGCGCACGCTCGTCTTCACGACCGAGTCCGCGCCCGAGGAACGGCGCCGCGTCGCCGCCGGTATGGCCGATGTTGTGGTGGCAGGAGAGGATTCGGTCCGACCGCAACAGGTCCTGGCGGCCCTGGCCGAGCGCGGGCTGTTCCGCGTCCTGACCGAGGGCGGTCCGCACCTCCTGGCCGAATTCACCGGCGAAGGGCTCCTGGACGAGCTGTGCCTGACGGTGAGCCCGCACCTGCTCGGTCCCGCGGCGTCACGCATCGTGGCCGGAGAGGCCCCCTCGCACCCGCGCGACCTGCGCCTGGAATCCCTCCTGGAGTCCGACGGCGCGCTGTTCGCCCGCTACACAGCCATCTGACCGGCGCGCGCCGGGGCGCGAGTTCCGCTGGGGGTGGCCGGTTCCGGATGCCCCCAGTGCACGCATAAACCCTTCCGCAACGGGACATACCGGCTGTGTAGCTTCGACGGCGATCCGGGTGAATCGGGACGGGGTATAAACATGGAACAAACCGGTATGCGCCCCTCTCTGAGCAAAGTGCCGCCCGGAGACGTCCGAACAAGGACCATGAGGACTATAAGGACCACAAGGACGACTCGAACGGCATGACCACGCATTCCGGGCGAGAGGATGAACTCAGTGCCGACGTCCGAAAACGACTCCCCTCCGGTCTACCGGGAAATCGCCGAGGCGTTGCGGTCCGCCATCGCCTCCGGCCAGCTCTCCGACGGCGACCGCGTCCCGGGCGAGAACGAACTGATGAAGCAGTACGGCGTCGCCCGGGCCACAGCACGCCAGGCCCTGTCGGTGCTCATCAATGAGGGTCTGGTGGTCCCGATCCGCGGATCGGGCATCTACGTGCGAACGTTTCGCCCACTGCGCCGACACGGTCCGCGCCGCCTGTCCCGCGAGCTGTGGGGCAGCGGCCGGTCCATCTGGCAGGCCGACGCGGCCGATCGGGGGTTCGAGACCGACAACATCGAGGTGAGCGAGGATCCCGCCCCGGACCACGTGATCCGCGCCCTCGGCCTCGCCGAGGGCGCGCGCGTCGTCCGGCGCCGACGCCGCTACCGGTTGGAGGGCCGACCCATGCAGCTCGCGACGTCCTACCTGCCGGTCGAACTGGTAGCGGGAACGGCGGTGACGCAGGTCGACACCGGTCCGGGCGGCATCTACGCCCGGCTGGCCGAGCTGGGCCACGCCCCCGCCCACTTCACCGAGGAGATCCGCGTGCGGATGCCGACCCCCGTCGAAGCGCGCGATCTGCGGCTGACGGCCGGAACCCCCGTTCTGGAAGTGCTGCGCACCGCATTGACGGAGGACCACCGCGCCATCGAGCTCAATGAAATGACCCTGGACGGGTCCGCCTACGTGCTGCAGTACGACTTCGACGCTTGACCTGCGGAAACGAGAACGCGTTCCGCTGCTGGCAGCACCGGGCCGTTCCCCTGCACAATCCATTGCTCCTATGAAATTGCAACGGAACACCGACATTCGACGGGAAAGCGGTTGACGCGCGGGAGGTTCCGTGTCGTGATAGGGGTGCGGGTTCTCTAGAGAACCCTCCCGGGCCCCGATCGAAGGCTCTCCGGCACCGCGAGTAAGGGGCCGCTAACGGCGGGCCGGGGAGGACGGCCCCGGCCCGCTGATGCGAGCCCAGGGCCGACGTGTTCCCCTCCCCCCGAATTCCGTTGTCAACGCTCCTCTGCCCGGCCTCGTCGCCCCGAGGCGAAGACCAGGAAGCTCAGCGCGAGCAGCGCCAGTCCGACGACCAGCGCGCCGGCCGCGGCGGGCAGGACATCGTTGGAGGTGTCCGCCCACCATTCCGACAGGGAGAACCCCAGAACGGTGGCCAGCGAAACCGCGCTAAACGCGGTCACTGTCAGCGCGGTGAGGAGTTTGCTGTCCGGCCACGGGTCCGGTCGGACCCGTTCTATGCGGGCCGCCGCGTCCGTGACGGTCAGTACGGTGACCCAGCGAATTTCTGCCGCGGCTCCGGTCAGCGTCCGCCAACCGGGCCGCATTTCCTCTCGTAGGTGATCTGCGTGGTGGTCCAACCAGAGGCGGAGGTAGCGCGTCCAGCCCACGTGCAAAGGCTGTTGCCGGTATCCCACTCCCAACGGTTGTCGATACGAAACGAGCATGGTCAGTTCTCCCGGCTACCCATGAGACCCTGTCAAATGCCTACCCGGTAAGATTTTTCGCGAACTCACCAGGCGTGAAGAAAACGACATTTATCCAATGCGAACGGTTGACTGGCCCCTCACCGTCGCGGAGGAGATGCAGTGCGTCACGCGACCGGCGTTCGCTCGTTGTTACCGAGGGTGACGACTGGGCGGCCGAACTGCGGGTGGCGCGCACCACGTCCGGGCGGGAAGGCGGCGGACGAGGGGCGAGAATGGTCGCCGCAGGGGAGGTAGCGTCTTTACCATGGACGAATCGACGGCTCCGATCCCCCAGGACGAGGAGCAATGGCGCCAGCGGTTGGACCCTGAGGCCTATGCCGTGCTGCGCGAAGGGGCGACGGAGCGGCCGTGGAGCGGCGAATACGTCGGGACAACGGCGGTCGGCATCTACCGGTGCCGCGCCTGCGGCGCCGAGCTCTTCCGCTCCACAACGAAGTTCGACTCGCACTGCGGGTGGCCGAGTTTCTATGATCCTTCGGACAGCTCCGCGGTAACGCTGCATGAGGATCGGAGCCTTGGCATGATACGTACCGAGGTCCGTTGCTCACGCTGTGATTCCCACCTCGGTCACGTGTTCCACGGTGAGGGCTACGCCACCCCCACCGATGACCGCTACTGCATCAACTCGGTCGCTCTCACACTAGAGGCGGACGACTCGGTGCAATAGCATCCTCATTCAGCGGGTTCCGCCGACCGAAATCCCCCAGTTCCGGAGCCGTCCCGGCGCACTGCGGACCCCGCTGTGGATCGCAACGGTCCCCAACGGGCACTGGGGATCCACCAACAACACTCCGACGAAAGCTCTCGATGACCCACGACTCACATCCCGATGTTCCTGCCAGGCCGGGTATCCGGATGGCCAAAGGCTCTGCGCCCTGGCTCGTGCCCGCATGCGCGATCGCCGGTGCCACCGTTCTGGCCGGCCGCAGAACACGCGTCGGCCGCGCACTATCGGTGCCCGCGGTCGGACTGGTAGCCGGGATGGCGTGGTTCTTCCGTGACCCGGACCGCGGTCCGGCCGACGGGCGAGTCCTCTCCTCAGCCGACGGGGTCGTCCAGAGTATCGATCCCCAGCCGGACGGCCGGACCCGGATCGCGGTCTTCATGAACCCGCTCAACGTGCACGTCAACCGTGCGCCTCTGGCGGGCGTGATCAAGCGCGTCGAACACCGACCCGGGGGCTTCCGTCCCGCATTTGACAAGGACAGCGAGCGCAATGAACGCCTCATCTGGACCTTCGAAACCGAGATCGGTGAGATCACGGTCGTCCAAATCGCCGGCGCGATGGTCCGGCGTATCGTCCCGTATTTCACTGAGGGCCAGAAGGTCGAACAGGGCGAGAGGATCGGCCTCATCCGGTTCGGTTCCCGGGTCGACGTCTACCTCCCGGCCGGTATATCCCCATCGGTCGCGATCGGGCAAAAGGTCCGGGCGGGTGAAACGCGCCTTGATCACGACTAAGGGCCATCTCGCCCCCGGCACCGCGACCGTGGGGTCGGAGGACGCGGTTCCGAGCCTCCGCCTGGCGATGGCCGACTACTTCACACTCGGCAACGCGCTGTGCGGATTCATGGCGGTGTGGCAGCTCGCCGCGGCCGCCCACTACGCGGCCGCGGCGTCGGTGCCCCTCCAGCGCGACGCCATCGCGACGGCCGTCATCCTGCTGCTCGCGGCCGCCGCCTTCGACCTGTTCGACGGGCGCGTCGCGCGCCGCTTCGGCGGCAGCGGCATGGGCGCCGAACTGGACAACCTCGCCGACGTGATCAGCTTCGGCTTCGCCCCGGCGTTCTTCGTGGTCTCCTGGGGCACGCTCGGCGGCAACGGCGGTCCGGCGCCCGTCGCCGCGGCGGCGGCCGTGCTGCTGGCGGTCGTGGTCCGGCTGGCCCGGTTCTCCTGCCAGTCCCCCGGCGCCACGAGCTTCAGCGGGCTGCCCGGCCCGTTCGGCGCGATGGCCGTCGTCACCATCGTGCTGCTCGACCCGCCCGTGCTCGTCGGGACCGCTGCGGTTCTCGCGGTGGCGTGGCTGATGGTCAGCCGCATCGAATACCCTAAGCCGCGCGGGCGCCTCGCCTACGCCGTGCTGGCCTGGATGCTGGGCAGCGTGGCCTGCCTGGCGGCGTGGGCCATCGACGCCCCGGCCGGAGACACCCTCCTGTACTCCGGCTCCAGCCTCGTCCTGCTGCTGATGCTGGCGATCCCGTTCTACGTGGTCATGACGCGTCGCGGCGGCAGTGACGACGGCACGGCCGACGCGCTTCCGACACCGGCCCCGCCCACCCCTCGGGAAGGCTGAGGCGGCCGCTGAGGGCAGAAAACATCGAAGGGGTCCATCCAGGCCGGGATGGACCCCTTCGCGGCCTCACGGCCCCTCCCAGGGACGGTCAGGACAGGTCCAGGCCGCCGGGGGAGGGCATCGCGTTCAGACCATTACCGCGCCGCTGTCAGGCCAACGCCTCGACCAGCTCGGCGACGCTCTTGCGGCGGCCGGTGTAGAACGGCACCTCCAGCCGCGTGTGCCGACGCGCCTCCGCGCCGCGCAGGTGGCGCATCAGGTCGACGATGCGGTGCAGCTCGTCGGCCTCGAACGCGAGCATCCACTCGTAGTCGCTGAGGGCGAAGGTGGAGACGGTGTTGGCGCGCACATCCTTGTAGCCCGCCGCCATTCGGCCGTGCTCGGCGAGCATGGCGCGGCGCTCCTCGTCGGGCAGCAGGTACCACTCGTAGGAGCGGACGAAGGGGTAGACGCAGATGTAGTCGTGCGGCTCCTCCCCCGCGAGGAACGCCGGGATGTGGGCGCGGTTGAACTCGGCCGGGCGGTGGATGCCGACGACCGACCAGACCGGCTCGCTGACGCGGCCCAACCGGGTGCGGCGAAACGCGGAGTACATCTCCTGGACCGCCTCGGGTGTGTCGGCGATCCACCAGAACATGATGTCGGCGTCGGCGCGGAAACCCTGGACGTCGTAGGCGCCCCGGGTGGCGACTCCCTTCTCGGCCGCGCCGTCGATCAGCGCCGACAGCTCCTCGGTAGCGGCCACACGGTCGATGCCGGCCAGGTCGCCGGTCTTGAACACCGACCACATGGTGTAGCGGATGAGCTTGTTGAGTTCCTCTGCCGCCTCTGGGGTGGCGGGCTGGCCCGTAGTCACGTGCACTCCCTTGATACGTCGTCGGTCGATCGGTTGGCTTCGGTGGCCGGGTCCAGCGGGTGCGCTGGACCCGGCCATGCGGTCGGCGTGGCGTGCTCGGTGGCACCGGGCGCGCCGTGGGCCGGGTGTTCGGTTTGCTCGGTTCTACTCCGCGTGCTGGGGCGAGCGGCGGCCATCGGCCAGGTGCGCGGCCAGCGCGCGCGCCGCCGACTCGGCGCCCCCGACGCAGGCGGGGATGCCCACGCCGTCGTAGGCGGCCCCGCAGAGCACCAGCCCTGGATGGTCCGCGAGTGCGGCGCGGGCGCGCTCGACGCGGTCGAGGTGGCCCGTGACGTACTGCGGCAGCCCGGCCTCCCAGCGGGTCACCCGCTGGTCGAGCGGGGTGCCGCTCACGCCGCAGATGTCGGCGAGGTCGGCGGTGGCCAGCGCTATCAGCTCCGCGTCGTCGCGCCGCAGCGCCTCCTCCTCGCCGAAGCGACCGATCGAGGTGCGCAGCAGCACCGTCTCGGTGTCGGGGTGGGCGGCGCGCAGGGCCTCGCCCAGCCACGGCCACTTGACGCTGCTGAAGGTCGCGGCCTTGATCGTGCGCCCCTCCCGGCCCGGCACGAGGAACCCGCTGCCCTCGGGTGGCCGGGGGAAAGCGGAGGTGGGGTAGGCGAGGGTGACGATGGCCATGCTCGCATAGTCGACCGCGGCCAGTTCGCGAGCGGCGGTCGGAACGAGGGGGTCGAGAATGCGGGCGGCGGCCGGGGCCGGGCAGGCGAGCACGACGCCGTCGGCCGCGACCTCGCGGGGCGCCTCCTCTAAGCCTGCGGTCACCGTCCAGGAGGAGCCGTCGCGGCGCAGTTCGCTCACGGGGCACGAGGTGATGATCCCAGCTCCGCTCTGCTCGGCGAGGGCGTCGATGAGGACGGCCAGGCCGCCGCGCAGGGTGGCGAAGACCGGCCCGGAGCCGCCCGGCGCGGCCGCCTGCTTCGCCTTGGCGGCGCGCACGGCTCGGGCGAGGGAGCGCTCGCCGTGGGCGAGCTGCTCGATCTGCGGGAGGGTGGCACGCAGCGAGAGCTGATCGGCGCGGCCCGCGTACACGCCGCCGAGGAGGGGCTCCACCAGCCGGTCGACGACCTCGCCACCCATCCGGCGACCGATGTACCCGGCGACCGGCACGTCGTCGTCCACCGGCGTGCGCGGAAGGAGGAGGTCGGCCGCCGCACGGAGCGTCCCCGGCCACGACAGCACCCCGCTGCGCGCGAGCGCGGCGAGATCACCGGGAACCCCCATCATCTGGCCTTCGGGGAAGGCCCGCAGCCGTCCGCGCGAGTAGATGCTCGCCGGAGCGGGGGCGGGTGAGGTCACCCGGTCGTCCAAGCCCAGGTCGGAGATGAGCGCCAGGGCCTCGGGGCGCCGACGCAGCACCGATTCCGCGCCCGCGTCCACCGGGACTCCGGCCACCTGCGAGGCGGCGAGCTTGCCACCCACCCGCGGGGCGGACTCCAGCACGGTGACGCTGGCCCCGGCACGGGTGAGCCGGTAGGCGGCGGTCAGCCCGGTGATTCCGCCACCGACCACGACGACGTGCGGTTTCCTCTGCATGGAACCCAGCTTTCCAGATCGTCACCGCCAGTGTTACCCGGCCCCGGGCGACGCGGCGCCGCGGCAAGCGCGGTGCTGACGGGGTGTCGGGACCCGCGCCCCGCAACCGTGACACACGCGTTACGGGAGGCCCGCAACGGCCGTGGAAGGCGTCACGTCGAAAGGGCATGAGGGTTGCAGTGGTCACACCTGGCACGGGCCGCGCGACAGCGGCCACCATCACCGCATCGCTCGCGATCGCCCTGCTCGCGGGGTGTTCGGGAACGACCAGCGAGCACAGCACCGAAAGCGAGGGCGCCGCGGCGCGCGACGCGGCCCCGCGGGCGCCGGGAGGCGAGAACGCCGACGGCCGAGCGGAGGCGGGCGCCCCCGCGGAGGAGGGCGGCGCCTCCGAGGACGGTTCCGACGTGACCAACCTCGCAGTCGAGAACCAGAAGCGCACGGTGATCTACACCGCCGACCTCGACGTCGAGGTTTCCGATGTGCAGGAGGCGGTGTCCGAGGCCAAGGACCTGGTGCTCGGCGTCGGCGGCCACGTCGGCTCGGAGAACATCGGGACCGAGGCCGGTGACGCGCCTCGGGCCTCGCTCCGGCTCCGGGTGCCCCAGGAGCACTACGAGGACATCCTGGAGGACCTCGCCGATCTGGGCCAGCGCAAGAGCCTGGACCGCGAGGCCGTCGATGTCACCGAGGAGGTCGCCGACGTCGACAGCCGCGTGAAGTCGGCGAAGGCCTCGCTGAAGCGTCTGCGGGCGCTGCTCGACGAGGCCGACGACGTCCAAGACATCCTCGACGTCGAGCGGGAGATCGACAACCGCCAGGCGGAGCTGGAGTCGCTTCAGGCACGCCAGGCCGCGCTGGCCGACCAGACGTCGCTGGGAACAGTGAACCTGGAGCTGACGCCGCCGCCCGGGAAGGTCGAGGAGGACGACACCGGATCGCTGGGCTTCCTCGGTGGCCTGAAGGAGGGGTGGGCGGCCTTCACCACGCTTCTCGACGACCTCGCCGCGGCCGCGGGCTGGGCGCTCCCGTTCCTCATCACCGTGCTCGTTCTGGCCTCGCCCGTCGTGCTGTGGTGGCGCCGGTCGCGTCGAGCCAACAGCGCTTCGGCGGCCCAGGCCCTGCCGACCGGACCGCAGCGGGAGGAAGAGAGCGGGGCGTCGGACGGCGCGGTCGAAGGGACGGCCACCGGAGCATCTTCCACAACGGACGAGGAGGGCAAGGACATCCCCGACGCGAACCGGAGCTGACAGTTCCGCGTGGGAAGCCAGGGGTCTGCTGGGCGGCCGTGTCGGCGTTCTGCTGATCCGGTGTTCGGTGGTGAAAAGCGGCATCGACGGCTGGAGGGGGCTGGGGGCGCCGGTCGTCTCCGGGGGTGCGGCCGGGCGGGGCATCGGCGGCCCGCCCCGCTGGTCTCCCTTCGGGTGGAGGAGCGGGGGCGGCAGCGACGAGGGCTGGGGGCACCGTGCGCCGGGTATGCCCGGTTTGCCACAAGTTCCCTGCGATGATCATGGGGATGATCCCGGCAAACCGGACAGAACCGGGACCGTTCCCATGATCATCAACAGAGGGAACCTTCGGTTCGCACCCGCCAGAGGACCGGGCGCCCAGCAGACCCCCGCCTCCCCGCTCTGCGGTGATCACAGGCAGCCGGGCACCGAAGTCCCCGCACGCATCAGGGGCGGCGCACACCGTGTGGGCGCCACCCCGTGTCGCCGTCGCTCGCTGTGGCGTGGCGACGACCGGAGGTCCTAGCGGGAGGACTCCTGGTGGACGAACTCCGTCAGGCGGGTGAGGACGTCCGGGTCGGTCGTCGGCAGCACACCGTGGCCGAGGTTGAAGATGTGCCCCTCGGCGGCGCGGCCGCGGGAGAGGACGTCGCGGGTGCGCTCGGCCACGGCCTCCCACGGCGCGAACAGCGTGGCCGGGTCGAGGTTGCCCTGCAAGGCCGTCGCGGGCTGCACGCGCTGGGCGGCCTTGTCCAGCGGCACCCGCCAGTCCACGCCGACGACGTCGGCTCCGGCCTCGCTGAGCAGGCTGAGCAATTCGCCGGTGCCCACACCGAAGTGGATGCGCGGCACGTCGAACCGGCCCAGCTCCTCGAAGATCCAGGAGCTGTGCGGCAGCACCGACTCGCGGTAGTCCTCAGCGCTGAGCGCACCGATCCAGGAGTCGAACAGCTGCACGGCGCTGGCGCCCGCGGCGATCTGCACCTTGAGGAACTCCAGCGTGATGGCCGACAGGCGGCGCATCAGGTCGGCCCAGAGGTCGGGGGCGCCGTACATGAGCGCCTTGGTGTGCTCGTGGTTCTTCGACGGTCCCCCTTCGATCAGGTAGGAGGCGAGGGTGAACGGCCCGCCGGCGAAGCCGATGAGCGGTCGGTCACCCAGCTCGCCGACGAGCTCGCCGACGGCCTCGGTCACGTAGGGAACGTCACCGGGGTCAAGGTCGCGCAGCCGCTTGACGCCCTCGGCGTCGCGGATCGGTTCGGCCACGACAGGACCGACGCCGGGCTTGATGTCCAGGTCGAGGCCGATCGCCTTCAGAGGCACGACGATGTCGCTGAAGTAGATGGCCGCGTCCACGTCGTACCGGCGCACCGGCTGCATGGTGATCTCGACGATCATTTCGGGCCGCGCGCAGGCCTCCAGCATGGGGACATCGGCGCGAACCCTGCGGTATTCGGGCAGTGAGCGGCCAGCCTGGCGCATGAACCACACCGGCGTATGTTCCACCGGGAGGCGCCGGCAGGCGCGAAGGAATGAAGAGTCTTGCAGCGTCACACCTCGATCGTGCCATGCGCCGAGCACCCCCGTGCCCCGACTCCCGTTACCCGCTCCCGCTGGTCGGTGGCCGACCCCGGACACGGACATCCGAAGCCGTTCGTAACGGCGGCATCTCAGGAGGGATTCCGAGATCATTACGAAACCCCGACACGCCGGGACAACTCCGCGATCTCCGCGGTGACTCGTGCCACCGTCGTACGGTGCCCACCGTCACGCTCCGTCGCTCCTCGGGAGCGGTTCTCCATGGCGGTGGGGTCGTGGTCACCCCATGCCCGCTCCGCGCGGACCCGGACGTCCAAGGCCCGTGGCGCGCGGTGTTGTTGCACAGGATTTAGCGATTCACAAGATTAAGGCTGACGTTTCCATCATGCCCCCTCTCGGCAGAGTCGATGAGGCGCCTCCCGAATTCCGGCGCGCAGTCGAGAGCCTGCGTACACCTGCGGTCCGACCCGAGGTCACGGTCGACGACATCCCCGCCCCCCAGCGCCTCGCTCCCCATGCCGTCGCCAAATCGGCGGCCGTTCGCGTCGATGGCGACGATGTCGCGCTGGGGCGGCTGATCGTCCTTTATGACCCGGAGGGGACCCGCGACTGGCCCGGCCCCTTCCGCGTCGTCGCCTACGCCAGTGCCGATGTCGAGGCCGAGCTCGCCGCGGACCCCCTGCTCGGGCAGGTGGCCTGGAGCTGGCTCTCGGAGGCACTCGAAGCGCACGGCGCCGACCACCACGCCCTCAGCGGCACGGTCACCCGTGCCACCACGGAGGGCTTCGCCGCCAAGGCCGACCAGCCCACCTCCACCGAGCTGGAACTGCGGGCGTCCTGGTCCCCCACCTCCGACGACCTGTCCGGCGATATGGCGGCCTGGCTGGACCTGCTGGCGGCGGCCGCCGGACTGCCCCCCGCCGATGTCGCGGCTATCGCCCAGCGCCGACCACCCTCCGGCGGATGATCAGGCCCGCCACGACGGGATTCCGCCGGTCCGCTATGCCGTCGGGATACCCCGGCGGCGCATGTAAGGGGACGAAAGCACATACCGTAGTGCTGTGGCGAATGTGCTGAACCCCAAGACAGATACACCGGATCCGGAGAATCCCGGTGAACAGGACGGCCCGCAGGCCCCTCTGCTGAGCGAGCCACGGGAGGGGCTCCCGCCCGTCATCTCCGACGCGGCGCGTCTCGCCCGCACCGTCGAGGCATTCGCGGCGGGAAGCGGACCCGTCGCCGTCGACGCCGAGCGGGCCTCGGGGTACCGTTACGGCCAGCGCGCCTACCTGGTCCAGCTGCGCCGGGAGGGGGCGGGGTCGGCGCTGATCGACCCGATCGCGTGCCCGGACCTGAGCGGCATTGACGCCGCACTCGACGGCACGGAGATGGTGCTGCACGCCGCCCACCAGGACCTGCCGTGCCTGAGTGAGGTGAGTCTGCGGCCGAGTCGCCTGTTCGACACCGAGCTGGCCGGGCGCCTGCTCGGATACCAGCGCGTGGGCCTGGGATCCATGGTCGAACGGGTGCTGGGCCTGCGGCTGGCCAAGGAGCACTCGGCGGTGGACTGGTCGATCCGGCCGCTGCCGGAGGACTGGCTGACCTACGCCGCCCTGGACGTCGAAGTCCTGGTGGACCTGCGCGACGCGCTGTGGAGGGAGCTGGAGAAGTCCGGGAAGCTGGACTGGGCGCTGGAGGAGTTCGCCGCCGTGCTGGCCGCACCGCCCAAGGAGCCGCGCCCGGACCCCTGGCGGCGCACGTCGGGCATCCACAAGGTCCGCAATCAGCGCGGGCTGGGTGTCGTCCGGGAGCTGTGGCAGGAGCGTGACCGTATCGCCCAGGAGCGCGACATGTCGCCGGGCCGGGTACTGCCCGACTCGGGAATCGTCGAAGCCGCCACGGTGATGCCGCGCACCGCGCAGGAGTTGGGAGCGATCAAGCCGTTCGGCGTGCGCCTGGGGCGCCGGTACATCACGACCTGGATCAAGGCCATCAACCGGGTGCGCGACATGGCCCAGGCCGACCTGCCCCAGCCGGGTGCGCCGGGCGATGGCCCTCCGCCCACCAACCGCTGGGCCGACCGCGATCCGGCGGCGGCCCGCCGGCTGGAGGCCACACGGTCGGCGGTCAGCGAGATCGCCGAGCGCGTCGTCATGCCCACGGAGAATCTGCTGCAGCCCGACCTCGTTCGGCGGCTCTCTTGGATGCCCCCGGCGTCCATCGACGCCGATTCGGTGGCCGAGCAGCTGCGCTCCAACGGTGCCCGCGCGTGGCAGATCTCGCTGACGGCGGAGGAGCTGGCGGCGGCGTTGAAGCGGGCGAACGAGTAGGCGCGGTCGGACCGCGACCGGTCGCGGTTGGTCGGACCCGGCGGAAACGTAGGCGATCGGTCCCTTTCCCGGCTTCGGTGGCCCGTCGCTACCGAGGCCGAGACGGGGAGCGACGCGAGTGCGATCGAGCGAGCGGAGGCGTCGTGGCCAACCGCCAAAGGCCAAACCGCCACGGCGGCAAAGCAAGCGAGGAACACGAGCGCGCAAACCGACACCAACGCGAGTGCGATCGAGCGAGCGGAGGCGTCGTGGCCAACCGCCAAAGGCCAAACCGCCTCGGCGGCAAAGCAAGCGAAGAGCACGAGCGCGCAAACCGACACACATGCGTTGCCGGTGACCGGGCGCACACACATTGCCCCCAGCGGCCCCGCACCAGGCTTTGGGCCCCTCTGCCCGCTTTTAAACCAGTCATCGCGTTAAAAATCCGATAAGTGAGACAACTCACCCTCCGCTAAGCTCTAGATGCTTTCGCCGCTCCGATTTGCGGATTAAGTTATGGAATCGTGCTGTTGCTGATGCGGGGTAGCAAGGTCCGTGGCGGTGGGGATTCAAGTCATTCAGGGGTGGTGAGCCGCGTGTCGATGTGGCGCAGTTTGTTGCGCAGAACCGGATTCGTCTCCGCGGACACCCCGATAGGCGAGAACCCAGTTACCGTCCGTGTTCCCGCGCCCGATCCCGGTGAGACGCCGGCGCTACGCGCGGCGTCCCTGGAGCGCACCCTCAACGACCACCTCGATGAGCTGGGCGCCGAGGATCCGCGCAGTATTACGGCGCGCAACAACCTGGCGAGCAAATACGCCCAGATCGGTCGACGCGAGGCGGCGGTCGCCCAGTTCGAGCTGGCCCTGGAGCAGGCGGTGCGTGTCTTCGGTGACGACCACGCCCAGACCGACGTTATCCGGGAGAACCTCGCGTGGTCCTACGGGGACGTGGGGCGGCATGCCGACGCCGCCGAGCAGTGGGAGGCACTCCTCAAGCACCGCCAGGAGCACCTGGGGCCCATGGCCGCCGACACCGTCGCCGCGCGCTCCCGCCTGGCGGTCTCCTACCGCCGCAGCGGCCGCCACGACGCGGCGATCGCCCATTTCGAGCGGGCGATTGAGGACTCAGCTGTCCCGGAGGACCGAGAGAACCTGCGGATCGGCCTCAGCCTCGCCTACAGCGGGGTGGGCCGCTTCGACGACACCATCCAGCAGCTGCGCATGGTCCTCGCCCAGCGGCGGCGCAGGCTCGGCAACCGCCACCTCGACACCCTGGTGATCCACCACCGCCTGGGCCGTGCCTACACCCAGGCCGGGCGCAGCGCCGAGGCCGTCGAAACCCTCCAGGCCGCCTACCGCAGCGCCCTGGCCGAAGCGGGCGACCCGGAGATCCGGATGCTCACCATGAAGATGCGCCGCGACCTCGCCGGTGCCCTCAGCGCCTGCGGGCGCCACCGCGAGGCCGCCTCGCTGTTCTGACCGCCGCCACCAGGCCACCCGGGCCACGGGTGGTCTCGGGTGGTTCCCACCCCGCCCGTGGCTCTGCGCCCCAGCCGCAGTGGCGGGGTTCCCGCGTGTCGCGGTTTCCTGCCCGGCTCCCTTCCTCTCCGCCGACGAAGGTCGCTCACCGCGCCTCCCGGCCGTTTCTCCCCGCTGTGCCGCGTCCGCCCCGCCCGGGCCTGCGGCTGAGAGGACGGCAGGGGCGACAGTTCGTGAGGAACGGTCGTCCGTGGGTTCCTGGTCGGGCCGCCCGAGCTTCCCCCGGGCAGTGGGCCCGGCGGTGGCGCTCATCAGCGGCCGCCCGCGGCCCACCGTCCTTTGCGGTGAGGGCCCCTGCTCACCGGCTGCGACGCGCGCCCTCAGGCGTGAGAACGGCCGGATTGGCGCAGTGCGCGAGCGGCCGGCCGGTCAGGAAGCGGCCGACCTCGGCCGCCACGATGTCGGCCGCCTTGTGCGCGACCTGGCGGCTGGCCCCGGCGACGTGGGGTGTGAGGACGACGTTGGGGGCTGACAGCAGGCGGGAGTCCGCAGGGACCGGTTCCTCGGCGTAGACGTCGAACGCCGCCGCGTGCAGGTGGCCGCGCTCCAGGGCGTCGCAGACGGCGTCGTAGTCAACCAGTCCGCCGCGCGCGCAGTTCACCAGAACGGCGCCCGGCCGCATCGCCGCGATCTCGGACGGGCCGAGGAGACCCGCCGTCTCCGGGGTCAGGCGGGCGTGCAGCGAGACGATGTGCGCCTCGGCGAGCACGTCCTCAAGGTCGGCCTTGGTGGCGGTGCCCGCTAGGGCATCAGCGGTCACGTACGGGTCGTGCACCAGGACGCGCGCCCCGAGCGCCGCGAGGGCGGCGGCGACGCGGCGGCCGATGGCTCCGTAGCCGACGAGGCCGACGGTGGCGCCCTCGATCTCCACACCGCAGTTGTCGTAGTCGTAGAAGTCGCCGCGCCAGTGCCCGTGGCACAGGTCGGCGTGGAGGTGGGGGATGTGGCGGGCGGCGGAGAGGATGAGGCCGAGGGTGTGCTCGGCCGTCGCGGCCGCGTTGCGCCCGGGGGCGTAGCACACGGCGACGCCGTGCCGGGTGGCCGCGTCGAGGTTCGCGTTGACCGGCCCGCCCCGGCTGACGCAGAACAGTTCGAGCTCCGGGCAGGCCGCCAGCACGCGCTCGGTGAGAGGCGCCATCTGCGTGATGCAGACACGCACGCCGCGCAGTGCCTCGATGAGCTGCTCCTCGGTGCCCGAGGCCTCGTGGACCTCGGCGACCGGCCCGAAGGGCACGTGCGGCCACGGCAGCTCCAGCTCGCGTACCTCGATGTCGGCTCCCGCCTCGGCACGGACGGCGTCGGACAGCAGCCGGGGCAGCACGAAGCGGTCGCCTGCCGCCAGGACGGTGGTGGTCATGGGGATTCCTTCGGGGTGTCGATGGTGGGGACGGGGATGTGGGCGCCCGGGCGTGGCCGCTCGGGCGCCCGGTTTCACGTGCGTCGCGAAGGGTGGGACAAGGACGGGGCGGCGCCTCAGGGTGGCCCAGCCGCCGATCGAACGCGCCGGGAGGGCGCCGACGACGACCACAACGGCCGCGTGAGCGGAGGAGCGCCCCACCCGGCGGCACTGAGAGCGGAAGTTGAGCAGCGGCCTCGACTAATCGCCGAGGGGCCGGGAAGCCCCTGAGGCGTGACGGGTGCGGACCGCCGTGCCACGTCCCCCGGCCACTGGTGGCGGCGCCGGATAGAGCGGCCGCTCGGCGACACACCCGCGTGTTCGGCGTGCTGCCGGCGTCGGCCCTGTGACGGGCCGCGGTCAGCGCGGTCCGAGGTGGTGCGCGGTCGCGATCTCGGGCGGGACGTTGTACTCGATCAGGGCCGCGCTCGCCCGGCCCATCCGGAGCGTCGTCAGGGCGGTGTTGCGCACAACCGGGAAGACGCGGCGGTACTCCCGCAGCGGAATGCCGAGTAGGCGGCACAGGATCAGGCGCATCAGCGTGCCATGCCCGATGACCAGGACGCGGCGGCCGGGATGGGCGTCGACGATGTCGTCGAAGCAGGCCAGGGCGCGTTTGACGGCCAGGCGCGGGTCCTCGCCGCCCGGGAGGTGGTGGGCCACCGGGTCGGTGACGAACGCCGCGCGACGCTCGGGGAAGAGCTGCTCCATCTCGGCGACGGTCTTGCCTTCCCCTTCGCCGAAGTCCACTTCGCACAGCCGCTCATCGCTATGGGGCTCGCTGCCGATGGCATGGGCGCTCGGCAGGGCGGTCTCGCGGGCACGGGAGAGCGTGGAGCACCAGACCGCGTCCAGCCCCGCGCCGCCCGCCCAGGTCGCCAGCGTTTCGGCCTGGTCGTATCCGCGTGCTGTCAGCGGGACGTCGCTGGAACCGGCGTAGCGGTTGTTCGCGTGCCAGGTCGTCTCGCCGTGCCGCGCCAGTACAAGGTCGGTCACTGTGTACTCCATTCTCGCCGCCCGGTCGGGCCGCTCGCCCGCCGGGCCTGTCGCAGCGCTCCCTGCGCCGCGCCTTTTCACTGGTCAGTGCCGTTTTCTGAGTGCTACCCACTGCGTGGCACGAGCCGCTCACCTCCCCTCACGACGCGCACCTCTCGTGGGCGTGCTTGGCGACTTCGGGGGCGAGCCAGCCGCGGTCCCGCACCTCGTCGACGAGCCGCAGATAGCCCTCCCGCAGGCGGGCGGTCTCCCCGGGGTCGTCACGTGGGTCGATGGCGGCGCGGACCCGCACCATGTCGGCGGCGGCCTCGGCCGGGTCGCGGTGCTGGGAGGCGGCGAGCAGCGCCATGCCCAGTGCGGGCTCGGCGTTGGCGGGGACGACGACCCGGCGGCCGAGGATGTCGGCGCGCAGCTGGCACCAGTAGCGGCTGCGCACCGCTCCGCCGGTGAGGCTCAGCGGGCCGTTGGTGGGGGCGCCGAGCAGGTCGAGGTAGTCGAAGCAGAGCCGCTCGATGTAGCCGACCCCCTGCAGCAGGGCCGCGTAGTGGTCGACCTCGTCGACGGGCGTGTCGAGCAGGAACCCCTCGGCGTCGGGCGCGCTGAACGGGAACCGCTCTCCGCGCCCCACCAGCGGGTAGGCCCCGGTGGCGGTGGCGCCGCGCTCGGCGGCGCGCGCCGACAGGTCGTCGAGGTCGCGCCCGGGGAGGGCGTGGCTGAGCGCTCCGGCTCCGGTGCTGGAGGCGCCGCCGGGCAGCCAGTCTCCGGTGGGTGAGCGGTGCGAGTAGACGACGCCGCCCGGGTCCCGCAGGAGACGCGGGGTCACGCCCTTGAGGACGAGAGTGGTACCGAGGACGGAGTTCCACGCGCCCGGCGCCAGGGCTCCGGCGCCCAGCTGCGCGGCGCAGCCGTCGGTCATGCCCGCGATCACCGGTACACCGCGCGGCAGACCGGTGTGCTCCGAGGCGGAGGCGCACACCTCCCCCAGGACCGTGCCGGGCCGTACGACGTCGGGCAGCAGCCGTTCGGGGACGCCGAGGTCGGCCATGACCTCCCGCGGCCAGCGTTCCTCGATGAGGTGGTAGCCGGTTTTCAGGGCGTGGCTGGCGTCGGTGGCGGTGCGCCGCCCGGTCAGGCGCCAGGTGATCAGGTCGGACTGGTGCAGCAGCAGCGCGCTGCCGGACCGGGCGCGCGGATCGCGCTCCAGCAGCCAGAGCAGCTTCGGCAGCGCCCAGGGGGCCCGCATGCGGCGGTACCCCAGCTCGTCCCAGACGCGGGCGCCGACCTCGTCGGCGCGCGCCGCCTGGGCCGTGGCGCGGCGGTCGTCGTACATGATGCCGGGGGTGAGCGGTGTGCCGTGGGCATCGGCGAGCAGGATGGTGCCGGAGGTGGCGTCGACCGCTACTCCCCTGACCCAGTGCGCCGGGACGGTGCGCAGCGCGGCGCGGCACGCCGTGGCCACGGCGGCCCACCACTGCCGGGGGTCCTGTTCGTGGCGGTCGCCGTCGCGGTTCCCGTGGAGCGGAGCGCGGGCTTCGCCGACCACGGCGCCCGCGGCGTCCACAGCGAGCACTCGCGCGCTCTGGGTACCGACGTCGATGCCGACCCAGACGGCGTCCTGTCGGGTGTCACGCACCGCCGTCCTCCTCTCCTGTGGGGGCTGGCGCGGGGGTGTCGGCCATCCGCTGCCAGCCAGGCCGGGCCAGGTCGCGCAGTTCGAGGAACCGCTCGTAGGTGTGGGCGTAGAGCTTGGCCACGTCGGCGTCGGGTTCGCGGGCGGCGCGCAGCCGGACGTGGTTTTGGGCGGCCGTGGCCAGGTCGGGGGCGTGCCCGGTGGCGACCAGGCCGCTGAGGTAGGCGCCCTTGGCGCCGACCTCGGTGTCGGTGGAGCGGACGACGGGGACGCCGGTGACGTCGGCGATAAGGCCGCACCACGCGTCGCTGTTGGCTCCGCCGCCGCACAGTCGCAGCTCGGTGACGGGGATGTGGGCCGCGGTCAGGCAGTCCTTGAGGACAAGGGTCAGGCCCTCGAACACCGAGCGCGCCACGCGCCCCCGGTCGTGCTCCAGGGACAGGCCCCACCAGGTGCCGCGCGCGTGGGGGTCGAGGAACGGCGCCCGTTCCCCGGCGGGCGAGAGGTAGGGGAGGAACAGCGGGCTGTCGGGCCGGGGCGGGGCGCTCAGGGCGAGCTCGCCGAGCCGGGCCGGGTCTCCCGCGCCGAGGAGCGTGGCCGCCCAGGTGAGGATTTCGGTTCCGGCGAGGGTGGGAAAGGCGCGCAGAAGGTGCCCGGCGGAGTCGAGCGCGATCGTCAGTCCGCTGGGGTCGGCGGCGGTGTCGGGGGCGGAGGTGACCACTTCCGTGCACAGTGTGGTTCCCAGGATGCCGCAGGCCTGGCCGTCGGTGACGGCACCGGCGCCCAGGGCGGTGGCGGCGATGTCGTAGGGGGCCATGACGACGGGGAGGTCGGTCGGCAGCCCGAGTTCGGCCGCCGCGGCGGGGGTGAGCCCGCCGGTGCGGTTGGTGTCGCCGCGCACCTCGGGCAGCAGCTCGGCCGCCCACTCCAGGCCGAACAGGGCGAGGCAGGCGGGGTCGTATCGGCGGGTGCGCAGGTCGAGGAAGGGGGCCGAGGCGTCCGACTCGTCCACGGCGAACGCGCCGGTGAGCCGGTGGAACACCCAGCCGCCGCAGGAGAGCACGGCGGCGGTGCGGTGCAGGCGGTCGGGGTCGTTGCGGGACAGCCAGGTGAGCAGCGCGTTGGACAGCCCGGCGAAGGTGAGCGAGCCGTTGCGGCGGAACGCGGCATCGAGGACGCCTTCGGCGCGCCACTCGTCGACGATCGCGGCCGCGCGGCCGTCGGACCACAGGATCGCCGGGCCGGTCGGCCGCCCCGCGGCGTCGACCGGCCAGCAGCCGTCGCCCTGGGCGGTGAGCGACAGGAGGTCGACGGGTGCGCCCGCGCGTTCCCGGACGTCGCGAATGGCGGCGGCCACCGTGCGCCAGACATCGTCCATGTCCTGTTCGGCCCATCCGGGCCGGGGGCGCCGCACCTCGGAGGCGCGGCGGGCGACGGCGACCTCGCTCCCGCCGTCGTCGAAGACGACGGCCTTGATCATGGAGGTGCCGACATCGACGGCGATGACCGCCATCTGTGTCCTCCTGTCGGGGGTTGTGCCGCCGCCCGGCGGGGCGGCGGCGAGCTCTCATCGGGTGAGTGAACGTCGAAAGTGGCTGGTGGGAGTGGTCATTCCCGCTGGGGGACGGTTGCCTCGGTGGCCCGCACTCTGTCCGCCGCGGGCGCGGCCGTGCCGTCGCTCTCCTCGCCGGGCAGCCGAAGGAACACCGTCATGACCGCGCTGACCAGGTAGAGGATGGCGAAGATCCACATCACCCCGGCGACACCCAGCGGTTCGAGGAAGACTGCCACGATGGCAGGTCCGGCGACAACGCTGGCGCCGGCGCCGAGGTTCAGGGCGGCCATCGCCTGGCCCTTGTGTTCGGGGGCGAGGGAGGGCATGAGCGCCGACAGCGGCACATAGCCCGCCAGTGTCGCGCCGTAGAAGGCCGCGACCAGTACGGCGAGCGCGTACTGCGGCCCCGCTGCGACGGGCACGTAGTAGAGCGCCAGGACGCTGACGGCCGAGCCGACGCCGCCGCACCAGGCGACGGTCCGGCGCCACCCCATCCGGTCGCCGATGACGCCGAAGGCCAGGTTGAACACGATGTTGGTGGCGAACATGACGGTGAGCAGCCGCAGCCACTCCTCCAGGGCGAAGCCCACGGTCTCGGTGAAGAAGACCGGCAGGAAGACCAGGAACCCGAACTGGGGCGCGGTGTTGATCGTTCGCACCACGGCGCCGACGCCGATGCGGGGCCGCCGCCAGAGAATGGACAGGCTGCCCAGCAGCGTGCTGATCGGGCGCTCGCCCTCGGGTGCCAGACGCCGGTGACCGGTGGGCTCGCGGACCAGCAGCAGCGCGATCAGGCCGCCGATGACGATGAGCCCGAGGGCGACCCACAGGGTGGAGTAGGCGCCGATCCACGGAACCAGGCCGCTGGCCACCAGTGACCCCAGCGTCGGCAGCCCGCCGGTGAAGGCGAACCAGAACCATCCCACGGCCGTGCCCAGCCGCTTTTGCGGGGTGGCCGCCGCCACCCACACCAGGAACCCGAAGGCGAAGAGCGGATAGCCGAACCCCCGCAGGCCGTAGGTGAGGAGGATGAGGCGGTAGTCGACGGTGGTGAGCGCCGTGGTGAGGAAGAGGATGTGGCAGCTGACCCAGATCGCCAGGCCGGTCCACATCACGCGGCGGGGTCCCCAGAGGTCGGAGAGGGCGCCGGAGAACCAGGCCGCGATGCTCGCGGTGGTCCCGTAGACGGTGAAGACCAGCGCCACGCGCTGTCCGGGGACGCCCTGGTCCAGTAGGTACGGCGACAGATACCCGGCTTCGACGCCGTCACCGATCATGAATATGAGAACGCCGATGAAGCCCCATGCCAGCGGTCGGGGGATGCCGATCCGCTCGGTCCAGTGGCGGCGCGCGGGCGCCGCCTCCGGACGCGGATCGATGTGTGTGCTGGACACCGAGGTCACCTCTCTCGTCGGGGCCGGCCACGCGGGCCGGCCGTTGGACCTGGTGCGGTACCGCGTGCGAGGACCATGAAAGAGGCGGGGTGTTACGGGACACAAGATTTATCCTCGAACTCATCACACATCCGCGGCCGTCGAATGTGAATCTCGTGATCTTCTCCCTTCTCATAGCGGGAGTCTCGCGTGTTTCCCGGATGTTAAATACTGTTAGATCTCACACAGCGCCACAGCCACGAGGAACAGGAGCCCATGCCGCACCGACCATTGACAGAGCGGGACACCGCGGCGCGGGGAGCCGACCGGCACGTCCGGCAGCTGCGCATCCGCCAACGGGTCGCCGACGCCGGGTTCGCGCGCGTGGAGGCGCTCGCCGAGGAGTTCGACGTCAGCCCGATGACGATCCACCGCGATCTCGACGCACTCCAGTCGCAGGGGTGGCTGCGCAAGGTCCGCGGCGGTGCGACGACCCAGACCTCGGCGGTGTTCCACGGCGACCTAGAGCAGCGCACGGCCGCGATGCCCGAGGTGAAGAACCGGCTCAGCGCCGCCGCGCTCCGACTCGTGTCCCCCGGGCAGTCGGTGATGCTGGACGAGAGCACCACGGCCCTGCACGTGGCCAGGCGGCTGCCGCAGCGCGCGCCGCTGACCGTCATCACCAACTTCCTGACCGCGCTCAAGGCGCTCGCCGGGGTACCCGGTATCGACGTGGTGGCGCTGGGCGGCGCCTACTATCCCGCCTACGACGCCTTCCTGGGCCTGCACACCGCCGACGCCGTGGGCTCGTTCCGGGCCGACGTGCTGTTCATGTCGACCACCGCCATCACCCACGGCAGCTGCTACCACCAGTCCCAGGAGACCGTGCACGTCAAGCGGGCGCTGATGGAGGCGGCAGAACGCCGGGTGCTGCTGGTCGACCACAGCAAGTTCACGCGTCAGGGCCTCTACGCCCTGGCGCCGCTGACCCGCTTCGACCTGGTCATCGTGGACGATGGCATCCCCCGCGCCGAGCTGCGGCGGATCCGCGACGCGGGGGTCGAGGTCCAGGTCGTCCCGTGCTGACCGCCCTCCGCCGCAGTCCCTCCGTTGATCTCGGCGGTATCGACCGAATACTCGCGAGCTCAAGTTTCGGGTTTTTGGGGAGAAGGTAGTCATCTGCTACTACGCCCTGCACGGGCAACCCGGCTGTGACACCGCGCGGCGCCGTGCCGAGGCGCCCTACTACACGGCCAAGGCCTACCCGGCGTTCATCGACATGGCCGCCTGCCTGCGCCGCGACATCATCCGCGCCCGGCATGCCCCGGCGATCACGGAAGTCTGCGCTGACCACCCCGACCAGCCAGAACAGCGGATCACCGAGATCGAACAGATCCTCAGCGACATCGGGGCGTTATAACCCCCAAAAACCCGAAACTCCAGTCCCCCGATATTCGGTCGATATCGCCGAGATCAACGCACGCGGTCAGGACGCTGTGAGCAACTGGGAGGCGGCCAGGTCGCGGTAGAGGTCGTCGGAGGCGACCAGCTGCTCGTGCGTGCCCACCGCGCGGACCACTCCGGCGTCGAGCACGACGATGCGGTCGGCGCTGGTGACCGTGGAAAGCCGGTGCGCCACGACCATGACGTTGGTATCGCGGGCCGCGTCCAGCATCACTTCCTTGAGCGCGGCCTCGTTGGCGGCGTCCAGCTGGGAGGTGGCCTCATCCAGCAGGAGCAGGCGCGGGCGGCGCAGCAGCGCCCGCGCGATCGCCACGCGCTGCCGTTCGCCCCCGGAAAGGGTGGTACCGCGGTGGCCGACAGCACTGTCGATGCCGTCGGGCAGACGGCCCACCAGCTCGGACAGGCGCGCCCGCCCCACGACCTCCTCGACGTCGGTGTCGGTGGCGTCTGGGGCCGCGAGCACCAGGTTGTCCCGCAGCGTCCCGTCCAGCACCGGGGCGTCCTGCTCCACGTAGCCGATCGCGCCACGCAGCCCGGCCAGCGGCCAGTCCCGCACGTCCACGCCGTCGACGCTGACGCTGCCGCCGGTGGCGTCGTAGAACCGTTCGAGCAGAGAGAATACCGTGGTCTTGCCCGCTCCTGACGGGCCGACCAGGGCGGTGAGTCCGGCCCCGGCCGCCTCGAACGTGACGCCGTGGTGGACCAGCGGCAGGCCGTCGGCGTAGCGGAAGACCACGTCGGCGAAGGAGACCCGGGCGGGCTGCCGTGCTCCGGGTACCGGGGTCCGGTGGACGCCGTTGTGCCGGGTGCCGGCGACCTTCCCGGCAGGGGTGGTAACGCCCGCATCCGCGTGTCCGTCGAGCGTCTCCGCGCCCGCTGCGCGGTGCGGTTCCGAGGCGTCGGTGTCCTCGCCCTCCAGAGCGCCGACCTCGTCGATGCGCCGGACGGCCGCCAGTCCGCTCTGCAGGTCGGTCGCGGCGCTCACCAGCGTGCTTATGGGTTCCATCAGGTAGAAGAGCAGCAGCAGAAAGGCGATGAGCGAGGAGACCTCCAGCGCGCCGGAGGCGACCCGGGCTCCGCCGAAGCCCAGCACCACCAGGAACGCGACGTTGGTGGACAGCCAGGCGGTCACACCGGCGACGGCGCTCCACCCGGCCTGGGCCACGCCCTTGGTCCAGGCGCGCCGCGCCGACGCGTCGAGGCGCCGGGCTTCCACCGTCTCGGCGGAGGACGCCTTGATCGTCCGGAACGCGCCGAAGACGCGCTCCAGTTGGGAGCCCATCTCGCCGAGCGCTGCCTGGGATGCCTCGGTGGCCCGGCCGATCCTGGGCAGGACCGCGACCATGGTGATGGCGGCGACGACGACCACGACGGCCGTCACGCCGAACAGGACGGGGTCCATTACCGCCATGAGGACGATTCCGGCGACCAGGAGCACCGAGCTGGTGACGGCGTCGCTGATGCCGCTGGTGGCGACGGTGCGCAGCAGGGTGGTGTCGGCGGTGAGCCGGGAGACGAGGTCGCCGGGTTTGAGCCGGTCGACCTCGGCGACGCGCAGCCGGAGGAGCCGGGAGACCAGTTGGCGGCGGACCGCGAGCACGACGCTCTGCCCGGTCCGCTCCAGGACGAACGCGCCAGCGGCGCTGATGAGCGCGCCGCCGATGACGGCGGCGGTGAGGACGAGGAGAGGGCGGACCAGCGACTCCCCCGCGCCCAGGGCCTCGATGACGACCTTGGCGACGAGTGGTTGGAGTATTCCGGTCATGCCGCCGAGGAAGGACAGCAGGCCCCCAACGAGCAGCGCCTTCCAGTGCGGCCGACCGTAGTCCCAGATGCGGCGCCACGATGCGCGGGGGGCATCGTGGGGATACTGCGCGTGCGCGTCCCGTGTGCGCCGCTCCGACACGACCATTTCGTCTCCGTTCGTTCTCGTCCGCGGACAGCGAGCACTCATCCTTGTGTGAAGGATGATCCGACATCAAGGGGATTTCGGGATGGGACCGGCATCGCTCGCGAACGCAGCATGCCCGACGGCCCTTACGTTTCGCTGACACCGCGTCCACGCCGCCGAGGGCGGCCCGCGCCACCTCCTCTGATGGCACGCTCAGGCCAATTGGCGGCAATATTCCCAACTCGATTCGGTTTGCGGACCCCCGCGGCTCGCGCCACTAGTTACTCGCGAGTAGCATGAGGGGCACAAGTCACCCACCTGCTTGAGAAGGAGGGGCAATCGTGCCGCGAACTGCCCGCGATGTCGTGTTTGTCGACGGGGCTCGGACTCCGTTCGGCAAGGCCGGCAAGGGCCTCTACGCTGAGACGCGCGCCGATGACCTCGTGGTCCGGGTCATCCGAGAGCTGCTGCGCCGCAACCCCGGTCTGCCGCCGGAGCGCATCGACGAGGTCGCCATCGCCGCCACCACCCAGATCGGCGACCAGGGGCTGACGATCGGCCGCAGCGCCGCCCTCCTCGCCGGGCTGCCCCGCAGCGTCCCCGGCTACGCCATCGACCGCATGTGCGCCGGTGCGATGACCGCCGTCACCACCACCGGTGCCGGTATCTCGTTCGGCGCCTACGACATCGCCATCGCCGGCGGCGTCGAGCACATGGGCCGCCACCCCATGGGTGAGGGCGTCGACCCCAACCCGCGCTTCCTCTCCGAGAAGCTGGTCGACCCCTCCGCCCTGGTCATGGGCAACACGGCGGAGAACCTGCACGACCGCTACCCGTCCATCACCAAGGAGCGCGCCGACGCCTACGCGGTGCGCAGCCAGGAGAAGGTCGCCAAGGCCTACGCCGACGGCAAGATCCAGCAGGACCTGGTCGAGGTGCTGGTCCGCTCCGCCGAGGAGGGCTACGGCCTGGCCACCGCCGACGAGCCGCCGCGGCCCGGCACCACCCTGGAGAACCTCGCCGGGCTCAAGACGCCGTTCCGTCCGCACGGCAACGTGACCCCGGGCAACGCCGCGGGTCTGAACGACGGCGCCACCGGTGCCGTCATCGCCGCCGAGGACATCGCCGCCGAACTTGGCCTGGACGCCAAGATGCGCCTGGTCGACTTCTCGTTCGCCGGTGTCGAGCCGGAGGTCATGGGCGTCGGCCCGGTCCCGGCCACCGAGAAGCTCCTCGCCCGCCAGGGCCTGAGCATGGACGACATCAGCCTCATCGAGATCAACGAGGCGTTCGCCGTGCAGGTGCTGGCCTTCCTGGAGCACTTCGGGATCGCCGACGAGGACGCCCGCGTCAACCCGTGGGGCGGCGCCATCGCCCTGGGCCACCCGCTCGCCTCCTCGGGCGTGCGGCTGATGATGCAGCTCTCCCGGCTCTTCGCCGAGCGGACCGACGTCCGCTACGGCCTCACCACGATGTGTGTGGGCATGGGCATGGGCGGAACCGTGCTCTGGGAGAACACGAACTGGGAAGGGAACGCCAAGTGAGCACCCCGATCGAGCAATCCCGCCCGTCGCCCGCCACCGCCCTCAGCGGAGGCGCTGCGCGCCACAGTTCCTTTTCGGAGCTGTTCAGCGACGAGGTCGTCACCAAGGCCCTCGCGCGCGACATCGAACTCCCCTACGGCGCGGGCAAGGCCGTCCTGATCACCCTGGACAACGGCCACGACCACAACAAGCCGAACACCTTCGGCCCCGGCGGGCTGCTGGAGCTGGACGCCGCCATCGAGGCCGCCAAGGCCCGCACCGACATCGTGGCGGTGGCCGTCACCGGCAAGCCGTTCATCTTCGCCGTCGGCGCCGACCTCACCGGTGTGCCCAAGGTCGAGAACCGCGAGCAGGCCCACGCCATCGGCAAGCTCGGGCACGATGTGTTCCGCAAGCTCGGTGAGCTGGACGTTCCGACGTTCGCGCTGATCAACGGCGCGGCCATGGGTGGCGGTGTCGAGGTGGCGCTGCACTGCACCTACCGCACCGTCTCCTCCGGTGTCCCGGCGTTCGCGCTGCCCGAGACCTTCCTCGGCCTCGTGCCGGGGTGGGGCGGCACCTACCTGCTCCCCAACCTCATCGGTGCGGAGAAGGCCCTCAAGATCATCATCGATAACCCGATGAACCAGAACAAGATGATCAAGGGCCCGCAGGTGCACGAGATGGGGATCGCCGACGCGATCTTCGAACCGGCCGACTTCGTCGAGGAGTCGCTGCGCTGGGCGGCCAAGGTCGTCAAGGGCGACATCACCGTCGAGCGCCCCGAGGTGGACAAGGGCGAGGCCTGGGACCAGGCCGTCAACAACGCCCGCTTCATGGTGGAGGGCAAGCTGCACGGCGCCGCCCCGGCACCGGTGCGCGCGCTGGACCTGGTCGCCGCGGCCAAGGACCGCACGCGCGACGAGGGCTTCGCCGCCGAGGACGACGCGCTCGCCGACCTCATGATGAGCGACACGCTCAAGGCCGGGCTCTACGCCTTCGACCTGGTGCAGAAGCGCGCCAAGCGCCCCGCCGGCGCCCCGGACAAGCAGCTGGCGCGGAAGGTCACCAAGGTCGGCGTGGTGGGCGCGGGCCTCATGGCCGGGCAGCTCGCCCTGCTGTTCGCGCGCCGCCTCGGCGTCCCGGTGGTCATGACCGACCTCGACCAGGACCGCCTGGACAAGGGCGTCGCCTACGTGCACGGCGAGGTCGACAAGCTGCTGGCCAAGGGACGCGTGAACGCCGACAAGGCCTCCCGGCTCAAGAGCCTGGTCACCGGTTCGCTGACCAAGGACGCCTTCTCCGACGCCGACTTCGTCATCGAGGCCGTCTTCGAGAAGATGGAGGTCAAGCAGCAGGTCTTCGCCGAGGTCGAGGCGGTCGTCTCGCCCGAGACCGTGCTGGCCACCAACACCTCCTCGCTGTCCATCACCGAGATGGCCAGCAAGCTCAAGCACCCCGAGCGCGTGGTGGGCTTCCACTTCTTCAACCCGGTGGCCGTGCTCCCGCTGCTGGAGATCATCCGGGGCGAGAAGACCGACGACGCCACCCTGGCCACGGCCTTCGCCACCGCCAAGACCCTGAAGAAGTCGGCGGTGCTGTGCAAGGACGCCCCGGCGTTCGTGGTGAACCGGCTGCTCGTCCTGTTCATGGGCGAGGTGCTGGCCGCCGTCGAGGAGGGCACCGAGCCCGAGGTCGCCGACCGCGCTGTGGCCCCGCTGGGCCTGCCGATGTCGCCTCTGCTCCTGCTGCAGCTGGTCGGGCCGGCCGTCGCCCTGCACGTCACCGAGACGCTGCACGCCTCCTTCCCGGAGCGCTTCGGAGTCTCCGAGCAGCTGCGCACCCTGGTGGACGCGGGCAAGACGGAGATCTACGGCCCGGACTTCACCATCGACCCCGAGGTCAAGAAGCTGTTCACCGGCGGCGGCGCGCCCTCCTCCGAGGAGCAGATCCTGGACCGCGCCCTGTGTGCGCTGGCCCGGGAGATCAAGATCATGCTGGACGAGGGCGTGGTCGCCAAGCCGGCCGACATCGACCTGTGCCTGATCACCGGCGCCGGGTGGCCCTTCCACCTGGGCGGCATCACGCCGTACCTGGACCGGTCGGGTATCTCGGAGAAGGTCAACGGCGAGCTGTTCCACCCGGAGGGCCTCTCCGCCCTGTCCTAAAACCCCGGGTGCACCGCACCACTGGATACCCGACAGAGCGGAGCGAATCCGCGAATATCAGTGGGAATCCCACAACGGCCCTCGGATCTCCCGGTCCGGGGGCCGTCGCCGTTCTATCCTTGGTGAATGACCGGTCCACCCGAACAGTTCACCGTTCGTGACACGTTCCGCGTCACGTGGGACGGAGTCGGTCTGGCGGCAGGCTGCCTCATCTTCACGGGGATGGGGGCCGCCCTGGTGGCGCGTGGCGGCACGGTCGATATCGTCATCGGGCTGCTGGCCGTGGTGATGTTCGGCGGCGGCGGGCTGCTGGCGGCCTCCCGTGTGCTCTCCCGGCGGCCGACCCTCGTCCTGGACTCCGAGGGCGTGCGCGTCGTAGCGCCCTGGCCCCGCTCGTCGGTCGACGACCTGTGGCTGACCTGGGACGACATCGCTCTCATCAGGACGTGTTCGCAGGACATCCACTACTATCGCGGCACGGCCCGCCAGTGGTACCTCGTCTTCGTTCCGCACAGCGAGGCCGACCAGCCGTTCCACCCGCCGACGCCCTGGGAGCCCAACCGCGCCGTGCGCGTCCGCCGCTCCTGGGACCACACCGTGGACGAGGTCGTGGCCGCCGCCCGCCGGTACCGCCCGGGTCTGGCGTTCGACGACCGACGCCCCCCGGGCACGCGCCGCCAACGCATCGACTGACGGCCCGGCGGCCGACGCGGCCCCTGGGCCGCGAACCGCGCACCATCCCGGTCCCCGCCGCTACACCAATCGACCAAGAGTGTCGCAGTGGTTGCTCTACGATTGGGAAAACTACTGAAAAGCGTGGCCGGGCCGGAAGAATGGGGAGCGGGAGGACGCCTTGGGCGGCGGATACGTGACTCTGGAACAGGTCGCCCGGCACGCCGGAGTATCGCTCGCCACCGCGTCACGCGTGCTCAACGGCAGCACGCGTCAGGTCGGCCGGAAGCTGGCCGAGCGGGTCAGCGCCAGCGCCAAAGAGCTCGGCTACCTCGCCAACCCCTCCGCGCAGACCCTGGCGCGCAACACCAGCTGCCTGGTGGGTCTGGTCGTGCACGACATCGCCGACCCCTACTTCTCCAGCATCGCCGCCGGGGTCACCCGGGTGGCCGAGGACGCGGGCCTCGTCGTGGTCCTGGGCACCACGGGGCGCGTACCCGAGCGCGAGGTCACCCTCATGGCCACGCTGCGCGCGCACCGCGCCCGCGCGGTGGTGCTGATCGGCAGCCGCACGACCGACCCGGCGGCGCTCGTCCGGCTGGGCGATGAGATCAGCGCGATGGTCACCCAGGGCGGCAGCGTCACCTGCGTGACCCAGGAGGGGCTGCCCGCGCCCACCGTGGCCCCCGATAACAGGGGCGGCGCGGCCGAACTGGCGCGTCACCTCATCGCCCAGGGACACCGCCGCTTCGCCGTCCTGGCCGGGCCCACGGAGCTGCGCACCGCGTCCGATCGCCTGGACGGCTTCCGCTCGACTCTCGCCGACGCGGGCATCGCCCTCGACCCGGGCAACGTGGTGCACGGCGGGTTCACCCGCGATGGCGGGTATCAGTCAGCCCGACGGCTGCTCGGAGCCGGAACGGACGCGACCTGCCTGTTCGCCGTCAACGACGTGATGGCGAGCGGCGCCATGGCCGCCGTCCGCGACGCGGGGCTGCGGGTGCCCGCGGACCTGTCCGTCGCCGGATTCGACGACATCCCCGCCCTGCGCGACCTCACCCCCGGCCTGACGACGGTGCGCCTTCCCCTGGAGTGGATGGGGCAGGAGGCGGCACGCCTGGCCCTCGGCGAGGGCAAGGGCACCGACGAGCCGGCCACCGTCCCGGTCACAGGCACGGTCGTGGCGCGGGAGAGTACGGCCCCACCGGATCGGTCCGGGGCCTGAGGTCGATCGCGGGAAATGTCCGGCCAGGGGTGGGGGTGGCGGCGAGCGGTGGATGCGGGATCGGGGGCGGCCCGGTGCAACGCAGCCGTGATCAGCCGGGCGCACACCGCTCGGACCTGGGCATGCACAGCATCGTGCCCAACCCCACCACGCGGCAAAACACGAGCTCCCTGGCCCCAGGCGTACCCACGCACTCCGGCTCGGCGCACTCTGACCCTGAAGTTCTTCCTGCTCGACGGACGTATCTTCGCCTCCAGCGAGAAGATCCCGTCTCCAGCCATCGCCCACGCTCCCACCCACGCCGAGGTGAAAGCGGCAATGTTCAGCAAATACCGGCCAGGGACGCGGGCGGGGCACTACTATCGCCATCAAGCTCGCCAGACCCATGGGGCGCGGGCCTCGTGTTGAGCCGACTGTCCCCTCGTTCTTTGACATCCCTTCACCGCGACCAGGCGATGAGGAGCACATGGACCTGTTCGCCAAGTTCGTGGAATCCACCAGCAACCCGATCGCGGTCCTCTCCCACAGCATCCACGGCGCGGCGACTTTCCCCAGGCTGACGGGGGACATCGGCAACCGGATGACGTACAAGGGCGTTCCGCAGGTGGTGTGGAGCCTCAACAACTACCTCGGACTCGCCAACGACCCCCGCATCCGTGCACTCGACACCGAATTCGTTGACCAGCATGGCCTGTCCGCGCCAATGGGCTCGCGGATGATGTCGGGTGACACCTGCGACCTGGAGGCCCTCGAGACCGAACTGGCGGACTTCTGCCGCAAACCTGCCGCGCTGTTCCTGAACTACGGTTACCAGGGCATGGTTTCGCTGATCGATGCGCTGCTGACCCGCAAGGACTGGCTGGTGTATGACAGCGGCAGCCACGCGTGCATTCTGGATGGCGTACGCATGCACAACGGGCGCGCGAGGAGCTTCCGGCACAACGACGTTGAGCGCCTGGCCAGCGTGCTCGCCCGGATCGAGCGCGAGCGCGCGCCGGACGAGGCGGTGCTTGTGGTGACCGAAGGCGTCTTCGGTATGTCCGGAGCCGTCGCACCCCTGCGCGACATCGTCGCACTCAAGCAGCGCTACGACTTTCGACTCCTGGTCGACGATGCCCACGGCTTCGGCGTCATGGGCCCCACCGGTGGTGGTACGGGCGAGGCGCAGGACGCTCACGACGGCATTGACCTGTATTTCGCCACCTTCGCCAAGGCCGCCGCGAGTATCGGCGCGTTCGTCGCGTCCACCGCCGAGGTGGTGTGGCGACTCCGGTACACAATGCGGTCGCAGATCTTCGCCAAGAGTGTGCCGTGGCCGATCGTGGCGAGCAACCGGGCGCGGCTGGACCTCATCCGATCCCAGCCACAGCCGCGCCAGCGCTGCTGGTCAATCGCGAAAGCCCTGCAAACAGGGCTGCGCGAGCGGGGCATGGAAGTACGAGGAACGGCCAGCCCCATTACACCGGTCTACCTCTCGATGACCGCCGCGGAGGCGAGCGAGTTCGTGGAAACGATGCGCCTACGACACGGCGTGTTCTGTTCCGCGGTCATGTACCCGGTCGTGCCACCGGACGTGGTGCAGCTGCGCCTGGTGCCGACCGCCGCTCATGAACCGGCCGACGTGGACGAGACGCTGGAGGCGGTCACGGCCGCGTACGCGGCCGTGACCGGGCGACCAGCGCCCGCCGCTGCGGCCCCGCCGACCTCGGAGTGACGGGCCGACAGCGTAAGAGCTCGTGCGACGTGCTGTCCGCGGGGCTCACAGCGCCTGGTCACTACTGGTCCCCGCAGTCGTCCGGACCTCGCGAGTTCAGATGTCCTCGCAATAGAGTCGGTAGGTCCTGGTTCGTGTGGCCACCCGGTCGGCCACGCGGGTAATGGCCAGATTGCCCTCCAGCGTCGGCCCCGCCTCGAAGGTCTGGTAGCCCAGCCGGTAGAAGGTGCGCATCATTTCCGTGTACATCAGGGCGTCCAGGCCGAGTCGGCGGTGCTTCGGATGGACACCGCCGGCCAGTACCCGCACATGGGTGATGCGCCGGGCGGCCCGCCGCATCCGCAGCAGACCGAGCGGCAGCCCCCGGTGGGTCAACCGGCCCTCGGCCGCGCGCAGCGCGACGCAGATGTCCGGCACCGCCAGCAGCATCCCCGCCGCCGCTCCATCGACTTCGGCCACCAGGAGCAACTGCGGGCGCACCACCGGGCGCAGCTGACGGGTGAGGTACGCGACCTGACGGGAGGTCATCGGCGTGAAACCCCAGTTGTCGGCCCAGGCCGCGTTGTAGATGTCCTGGAACGTCCGCAGCTCGGCAGAGAAATCACGCATCCGGACGGTGCGGACCCGAACCGAGGGCCTGCGCGCGGCCCACTGCGCGGCCCGGCACATACCCGCCGGCGGCTCGGAGGGTACCGGCCCGTGCCACCCCCAGAAGTCTTTGGCCTTGGTCAGTCCGGCGGATTCGAGATGGGCGGGATAATAACGCGGATTGTACGGCGTCAGAAAGGACTGTTCTCGGTCGTACCCGTCTACCAGGACGCCGCATTCCTGGTTGACAGTGAAGTTCGTCGGGCCCAGCATCGCCTGCTTGCCGCGAGTGCGCAGCCAGTCTGCTGCCGCCTCCACCAGCCGCCGCGCCACGGCCTCGTCGTCGACCACGTCGAACAGGCCGAAGAAGCCAACATCCGGGTCGTGCAGCTCGTTGTGGCGATGGTTGATCAGCGCGGCGACCCGCCCCACCGGCCTACCGTCGCGGTACGCCACGAACAGCTCGGCCTCGCCGAACTCGAAGAAGGGGTTCACCGCCGGATCCAGAAAGCGCCGACGCTCCCGCAGCAGGGGAGGCGCCCACCGAGGGTCACCGCTGTACAGCTGGTACGGCAGCCGCAGGAAGTCCGATCGCCCGGCCCGATCCCGCACCGGTGTTACCCGCATCCCACCACTCACCCAAAAGTCAGCCCGCCAGTACGGCAGGGCTTACCCTGGTGTCCAGCATCACACACCGGGAGCCATAGCCAAGACCGAGAGGAACGCTGCGGGCGCGGATTATCAGGGTCGTATCTTCTGGTTATCGGCGTTCTCGGCCAGTGGGACGGCCGGCGCAGATGCGGACTGGGGGCGCGGCTCGGCCTCCTCGCCCTCGCTGACGCCGATGCGGTCGTGCAGCCACCGCAGCGGGCGCGGGAGCCACCAGTTGGCGCGGCCGAGCAGGCGCATTCCAGCGGGGACCAGCAGGGCGCGCACGAGGGTGGCGTCGACGACCACCGCGACGGCGAGGCCGATGCCGATGATCTTGAGTGACAGAAGGGCCGACGAGCCCATCGCGACCATGACCACGACGAGCAGCAGGGCCGCGCTGGTGATGATCCCGCCCGTCCGCTGCAGGCCGACGGCAACGGAGTGGGTGTTGTCCCCGCTGCGCAGGTACTCCTCACGGACACGGCTGAGCAGGAACAGCTCGTAGTCCATCGCCAGGCCGAAGGCCACGATCAGGATGAGGACGAGATAGGTGGGGTCGATCGTGCCCACGGCGTCGAAGCCGAGCAGTCCGCCCAGGTGGCCCTCCTGGAAGCCCCAGATGACCACGCCCAGCGACGCGCCCAGCGACAGAAAGCCCATCACGATGGCCTTGAGCGGCAGCACCACCGACCCGAACGCCAGGAAGAGCAGCACGGTGGTCACGGCGATGACGAAGGCCAGCGTCCAGGGCACGGCCTGGACGATCGCGTCGATGTTGTCGTTCTGCAGCGCGGCGGCGCCGCCGACGAGGACCTCGTCTGCGCCCTTCGGTGGGGCTTCGGCCCGCACGTCGCGCACCAGGTCCGCGGTTTCCGGATCGTCCGTCTCGCCCTTGTAGGAGACGGCCACGTGCGCGGCGTCGTCATCGGTGCGCGCCACGTTGGCGTTGACGGCGCCCGGGAGATCGTTGAGGCGGTCGGCGTAGTCCTCCAGCCCCTTCTTGGTCATGTCGCCGGTGAGCACGACGTCGATCTGGCCGATGCCCCCGGCCGGAAAGTCATTGCGCAGCATGTCGGTGGCGATGCGGGGGTTGGCGTCCTGCGGCAGGTAGCGCTGGTCGGTGGAGCCGACGTGGGTGAAGACCAGGGCGGAGGCGAAGGCGAGCAGGACGCCGCCGACGGACGCCAGGTAGAGCGATGGCCGGCGCATGACACTGTGGGCGAGTCGTGCCCAGGCGCCGGTGCCCGTCGCGATGGGAGTCGCGGTCGCGGCGGTGGTACCGACGGCGGCGGGGCGGCGGCGGAACAGGCGGAGCTGGAGCGCGTCGATGCGCGGACCGACGACGGAGAGCAGCGCCGGGAGCACCACCAGGGCGGCCAGCACGTCGAACAGGACGACGGCCATGCCGCCCAGTCCGATCGATCTGAGGATCGGCTGCGGGAAGAACAGCAGTCCGGAGAAGGCGATCATCACGGTGATCCCGGAGAACGCGACGGTGCGTCCGGCCGTGGCCAGTGTGCGGGCGACGGCCTCACGGGTGTCGGTACCGTCGCGGGCGGACTCCTCGCGGAACCGGTTGACCATGAACAGGCCGTAGTCGATGGCGAGGCCGAGACCGAGCAGGGTAGCGACGTTGACGGCGAAGACCGACACCTCGGTCACGTAGGTGAGGGCGCGCAGCATGGTGAGAGAGCCGAGGATGGCCAGCCCGCCCACGGCCAGGGGCATGAGCGCGGCGACGACCCCGCCGAAGATGACCACGAGGAGGACGAGCAGCGCCGGAAGGGAGATGGCCTCGGCGGTGACCACATCGCTCTCGGCCCGGTCGGAGATCTCCTTGCCCACCCCGAGTGAACCGCCGACGTAGGTGTCCAGCGGACCGGCGTCGAGGTCGTCGGCGATGGCCTTGTAGGAGTCCATGCGGTCGTCGTTGGTCTTGCCCTTGAGGGTGATGGGCACGTAGGTGGCCATCTTGTCCTTGGAGATGAGGGCGCCGCGCTCGCGCTTGGAGAGGTCCTCGTCCAAGTAGTTGGGAGCGGAGGCGACCTTGTCCTTGGGAAGTCCCTCGACCGTCTTGCGGACGTTGGCCGCGAAGACGGGGTTGTCGACCTTGAGTTCGCTGCTGCGGTACACAACGATGACGTCGACGGCGTCGTGCCCGAACTCGTCCTCCAAGACTTCGGCGGCCCGGGTGGACTCGGCGCCGGGGTCTTCGAACCCGCCGTGGTCGACATAGCTGAACAGGCCCGTACCCCAGCTGAGGGCGAAGGCGATGAACAGCGCCGTGGCGGCGAGCACCCAGATCCGTTGCCGGTAGGTGAACCGCCCAAGGCCTGCGAACATCAATCGGTCCTCCGGCGTGACTGTTAACGTGAGATGCGGAGCACGGTGAACGCTGTTTGCTTACAGTGTTTACTAGATCCGACGTTATTCACCGATGTCAATGTGACCTATGGCATCCCGACCCGCGCTCCCCGCAAGACAGAACGCGGTCAGAAAGGCGACACCAGTGCACGTCGAGGAGGACAAGCCGACAGCAGCCGCGCTGTCACGGCGCGAACGTGTCCGGGAGGCCACCGCGCAGGAGATCAAGCAGATCGCGCGCCGCCACCTCGTCGAACAGGGGCCCCCGGGGGTATCGCTGCGCGCCATCGCGCGCGAGATGGGCATGACCGCACCCGGCCTGTACCGGTACTTCAACAGTCTCGACGATCTGCTGTCCTCGCTGACAGCCGACTTCTTCACCGAGCTTACCGAGTCGGTCCAAGCCTCTGACCAGTCCCTCCCCGAGGACGACGTCGACGGCCGCATCCTGGCCTCCCTGCGCGCCTTCCGCACGTGGGCACTGGCCAACCGCGCGGAGTTCGCCCTGCTCTTCGGCCCACCCGGACCGCACCAGCGCAGGCACGAAGGGGGCGCGCTGGAGGCCGGGCAGCGCTTCGCCGCGATCTTCTTCGCCCTCTTCGACCGGCTGCTCCAGGAACGGCGGTTCGAGGTGCCCGGCGACGCCGAACTGTCGCCGGTACTCTGCCGCCAGCTTGAGGCCTTCGCCGAGCAGACCGGATTCACGACGGAGAACGTCTCCAACGGCGCGATGCGCGTGCTCACCTCCTGCTGGGTGCGGCTCTACGGACTGGTCTGCATGGAGGTCTTCCAGCACCTGTCCTTCGTCATGGCCGACATGGAGCCGCTCTTCGAGGCCGAGCTTCCCGACATCCTGCGCACGGTGGGCGTCTCCTACCGCGCGCCGTGATCCGTGCTCTGCCTGCTCCGGTCGGCGGGGCAGGCAGAGCCGCTGAACAACTAGGAGCGGGTACAGGTCAGCTGGTTCGGGCCGCTGCCGGCCGCTGGTGCGCTTCCCCTTGACAGCCCCAGCCCACACACCGGCCACTCTCGGCCACGTGGGAAAGGCCGTCGAAGTACCGGCCCCACCGCGTGTCCGAATAAGGTTGATCGTCACGCTTGCCCGCGCGCAGCAGAACAGAAGGAACAACCTAGTGGACACCTCCCCCGATGGTGAGCCCATGCCCGTGAGCGGCCCCCCGTCCGAGCCCTCGGGTGCGCCCGGCCCCACGCCCGACACGCGTCGGCCCACCGACCCCCGGGACGCCCCGCAGGACCCTCCCGGTCACGTGCCGCAGGCCGCGGGCCCGCCCCCACCCGAGGGGCGACCGGCCACCGCCCCGAGCGGCCCCGGACCGCGCCCCGAACCGGCGCGTGGGCCGCACGGCTCGGCTCCCGTGGACGCGGCACCGCAGCGCCCCCCGATGCCCCCGCCCCACAGCCAGCAGCCCCCGCCGCAACCGGGACCGCACCCCGCGTTCCCTCCTCCGCCTTCCGCACCGCCCCCGCAGGGCCCGCATCCCACCTATGGACCGCAAGGGCAGCCGGGGCAGCCGTTCCCCCAGGGCCACCCCGGGCCCTATGGTCCACAGAGCCCGCAAGGTCCCCAGGGCCCCCAGGGCCCTTACGGGCCGTATGGCGCCCACGCGCCCCAAGGGATGCCTCCTCAGGGAATCCCCGCTCAAGGGATGCCGGGGCCGTTCGGTGCCTACCCCCCGCCCGCGCCGCCCCGGCGGCGGCGCCGTGCGTCCACCGCTGTCGTGGTGAGCGCGGGCGGCTCCGCTCTCGCCGCTGTCGTCGCCCTGACGATCCTCGTCGCCCTGATGGCCCAGGGGGCGGAGTCCACGGCGTCGGAGTCCCAACAGCAGGCGGCCCGGGATAAGGAGCTGTCCTCGTTCTACTCGCGGAAGCTGGACGACCGGCCCGGCGACCTGGAGTTCGAGAACGACGAGCACCCCGTCTACAACGTGGCGATGCCCGAGCCGATCGAGTGCGACCTTCCGAAGCTCGACACCGCCTCCGACTCGTCGTGGGAGAGCTTCAGCACGAAGGTGGGCGACTGCCTCAACGAGATGTGGACGCCGCGCTTCGAGGAGCTCGGGATCCGCACACCGGGACCGGAGTTCGGGGTCTCCAGCGAGAAGCCTCAGCAGGACCTCGTGCAGGAGGGGTCGACCCTCGCCTTCTACCAGCCTGAGGAGCGCACCATCACGGTGGTGCTGCCCAACGTCAAGGAGATGGCGGGGTTCATTCCCGACGGCCAGCAGGAGGGCGTCTGGTCCGCGCTGCTCGGCCATGAGTACGGTCACCATGTCCAGAACGTGACCGCGGTCCTCGCGAAGTCCGTCGAGGCGGAGTACGAGGCCGACTCCGAGTCGGACCAGCTGGAAGAGCTGCGCCGCACCGAGCTTCAGGCCGAATGCTTCTCCGGCGTCGCCATGCGCGGCCTGGGCCAGTTCGACGACACCCAGATCGACGAGATCAACGAGCTCCTCAACTCCGGCGGAGACCTGCCCACCCACGGCAAGTCGATCAACCGCCGCCAGTGGTACCAGGCGGGCGCGGCCGGGGACACCCTGGAATCGTGCAACACCTTCGGCGCTCCGGCGTCGAAGGTCCGCTGACCGCGGGCGACGATCCCAGCGCCCTTAGCGCGGTTCACGGCACAGGGGCGGGGGTGCGGTGCTGCAGCACCGCACCCCCGCCCCTCGTTTTCCCGCTCTTCTCCCGCCCGCACTCCTCGCGAGGTGGGCCGCCTACCGACACACGCGAAGGGGACCGTTCCGGTACTCCTCGGTGACCGCGAAGCTGGCGCTGGCGCCCCTGCCGCTCCTCGGTTCCCACTTCTCTGTCGGCGCGAGCATCCGGTGCGCGGCTCTCAGGAGTGGCCGAGCGCGCCGTACAGCTCGTCCCAGCGGTGCAGCTTGACGCGTTCACCGCGCCCGAGGTCGGCTGCGCGCTCGGCTTCGGCGGCGTCGATGGTCAGCCAGTCGCCGTAGTCGGTGAAGGTCACCCCGCGCTCGCCCAGCAGACGGTCGATCGAGAGCTCCTCCGCGCCCTCCCCGCGCCGTTCGCGCAGTACGGGGGCGTCGTCGAGCAGCCCGCGCACGGTCGCCGCCGCATCGGACTTGTTCGTCCCGATCACTCCGGTCGCCCCGCGCTTGATCCACCCCGCCACGTACTGTCCGGGCAGCGCGGCGCCGTCAGGACCGAGCACACGGCCGTCGGCGTGCGGCACGGTGCGGGTGGACTCGTCGAAGGGGACATCGGGCAGCGGGACGCCCATGTAGCCGATGGAGCGGAACACCATGCCGACGTCGAGCACCTCCTCCTCGCCAGTTCCGGTCAGGCGGCCGTCATCGCCGAGCTCAGTGCGCTCGACACGCAGCCCGGCAACGCTCTCCTGGCCCAGGATCTCGATGGGGCGGACCCAGAACCGCAGGTCGATCTGGCGCGGCCGGCCGGCGGGCTCCTGCCGCGCCCACGACGTGAGGATCTTGAGGTTGGTGCGAGCGGCGCGGGCGGCGCTCAGCATCGCCTCGCTGGCGGGGTCGATATCGATCTGCTCGGGGCGGACGGTGATATCGGCGTTGGCCAGCTCGCCGAGGTCACGGAGCTCGGGCGCGGTGAACTTGGCCTGGAGGGGGCCGCGACGGGCCAGCAGATGGATGCGCAGCACCTTGCTGGCGGCCAGGACCTCCAGGACGGGTTGCGGGATGTCGGTGTGGCGCAGCTCGTCGGCGCTCTTGGCGAGGACGCGGACGACGTCGAGGGCGACGTTGCCCGCCCCGACGACGGCGATCTCCTTCGCGTCGAGGAGGAACCGCTGCACGTCGGTGTCGGGGTGTCCGCAGTACCAGTTGACGAAGTCGGTGGCGGCGACGCTGCCCGGCAGGTCCTCGCCGGGGATGCCCAGTTTGCGGTCGACGCTCGCGCCGGTGGCATACACGACGGCGTCGTAGACACGGTTCAGGTCGTCGACGGTCACGTCCCGGCCGAACCGCACACCCCCGATGAAGCGGACGTCGGGGTGCTCCAGGACCTGACGCAGGGTGCGGGCCACACCCTTGATCTTCGTGTGGTCGGGGGCGACACCGTAGCGCACCAGCCCATAGGGGGTGGGCAGGCGGTCGATGACATCGACCGCCACGGTCTCGCGGCTCTGCCTGGTGAGGGCGTCAGCGGTGTAGATTCCGGCGGGACCGGAACCGATGACGGCGACGCGCAGTGAGTCGGGAGAGCTCATTACTCCATTCTCCCCCATCACGCAGTGTTTCCGCCTCTAGTGTCGACGCCCGGCCGCCCCCGCCACCCGCGTTGGGAGAGGATGGGAAAGGAAGGCCGCGTCCGCGGATGGGAGCGAGGGAGCCACCCCGATGTCGGTATCGCAGCTGCTCTTCGGCCTGATGGTGGTCACTCTGCTGGCGACCGGGGTGCTGCTGGTCTGGAGCTACGCCCAGAGCCGAGGCGGTCCGCTGTCACCGGAACTCAACCGCGCACTGATCATCCTGGCGGCGGCCGCGGTGGCTCTGGCCATCGCCTCCTTGCTCACCTCCTGACGTCTGCGAGGGAGGGGCCGCCAGCGAGAGGCACTATGCCCCCCAATACCCGAATCTCAGCCGCCACTCTGCCGGTTTCGCTTTTTGGCCAGCCAAAAAAGATCCTCCGGCACCCACGAGATACGAATACGCGGTCTCTGCAGAAAGGTCGATCCACCCTCCCCAATCCTTTCGTCGGGCCACCGGATGCCGCCGCCGAAATGCCGACGCATAGGCACCTTTCAGGGTTGACTTTCCTCAATAGCTGCCTTAGAAAGTAAATGCTCAGGCCTTTTGGTCCCGCGTACGCGGGCGAGGGATCCGGCAGCTCCGGCTGAGGAGGGGTGGAATATCGGTCGGGCTGAGGTGACGGTGTGGCAGGTGGGTCAGGCAGTGGTCACCTCGCGCGCAAGGGCTGCGAGGGCGCCGCGCGCCGACGTCGAAGAGGCGCACCGGAACACCGATTCCGGCATGGCATTTCCCGATTCTCCGCCAGCCGCCGGCGCCCGCCGCCGCGTCCTGACCGACCGCGGGTCCGGCCCCGCCGCCGCGGCCGAACGCCGGTCGGGTCGCGCAGCGGGGCGGCGATCCCCGCACGCGTCCGATCCGGGGCCCCCGACCTGTGTTATCGCGAATGAGCGGACTGTAGCTGCCCATCAGGCGGAGGTCTTCCGCGATCCCCTTATAGAAAGAAGCGGCCTGTGCCATGTGAAATCGTTGGGAGTGAGGGCCCTCTGGCCGGACGGCGGTACCCTTTCGGGGAAACGCCGATCACTTTCGGCCGCAAGAACAACAACCGCGTGGTAGTCGCCAGCAAGAAGGCCTCACGGTTCCACGCCGAGGTGGTCCGCGACGGCGACGACTATGTCCTGCACGACCGGGAGAGCAGTAACGGGACACTGGTCAATGGGGAACGCGTGACGTCGCACGTGCTCCAGCCCGGCGATGTGATAACGATCGGCGATGAGGCGTTCCGTTTCGAAAGCGTCGACGAAACAGCGACGATCACTGATCTCTCCGAGAGCCAGACCATGACCATGGTGGAGGAGACTCCAGGGCCGGTTCTGGATGTCACCGTTTCGGGCGGCGGTCCTGTCGGGCTGAGTTTTGCCTTGCTACTCGAACACCTCATGGGGCGGCAAGTGGCCATCACGGTCTACGACGACCGCTGGACTCAGGACGGGTCACGGATCGTATGGAAGAACGAAGGACAGGGCAACGTCCGGCGGCAGCAAGTCGTGACGATCCAGAGCCGTCAGTTCCTCAACCTCCCCGAGGAGGTTCAGGAGCGGTTGTTCAGCGCCGATGCGTACACCGAAATGTGGCCGCCGGGCCCCGATTCGATCCGCGGTTACAGCCCACGGAATCTCCGGATCGCCTACATCGAGGACAGACTCCTTGAGGTGGCGAATGAAAAACCCGACAGTATTCGGCTCATGCCCACCAGGTTTGACCCCGTCGAGTACCACGCGAGTGTGGTCGAGGGCCATGCACTCGCCATCTGCGAGGGGGCGCGGTCCCCAACGCGCGAGCACTTCACCGACAAGTTCGGAAAAGCCGACAAAAGGATCTACTCACTGGATGGCCATCACGTACAGGATGTCGTACTTGGCCTGCGGGTCAAGTCCGACCTGTCGGACCCGATGATCGTCCTGCTGACCGTGGCCCAGAACCGCTTCCTGCTGAACTCTCTGCGTGGCGAAGGCTTCCTGAACATGCGCCTCACGGACGCGGAGGCCAGGGAAGTCATCGGGGTCGACCCCGTCCGGCACGTGTTCGAGGAGTGCATTGCCTCGCGCCCGTGCGTGATGGGGAGGAACGAAGACGGGGACTTCTGCTGCCCCACCCACAGCACGCTCTTCCTGCCCGCCTTGGTCAAAGGCTCGGCGTTGTGGAAACGGGTGCGGGAGGGGTTGACGCTCTTCGGCATCACCGAGGAGAACCTGAGCGCTGTCACCGGCTTTCGTCTGGCTATGGTGCAGCGTCCGCGATTCACCGCCCAGCTTTACGCAACGACATCGACCACCCCGGGGACCTACGGTTTTCTGCTCGGTGATGCCGCCAACGCGATCCACTTCTGGCCGGGACGCGGGCTCAACAGCGGGCTTGCGTCGGCCATATCGCTGGCGAGGTCGTTCAGCAGCGCCTGGAGTGGGCGGCCATTCCGTGATGCCGACTTCATCCGCCACGAAGCGGCGATGTCGATGCTCCAGTACCGGCACAAGAGCCGCGCCTGGAAGGCGATGGTGACTACCGATGAGCACGGATCCGTCTGCACGATCAAGGACAGAATCGCCCAGAGCATCGAGCGGGTGACAGCCGAGGATGCGGACAAGCACAAAGAGGCGGACATCGACGCGCTCATGGAGCAGCTGCGCAGGATCCGAAGCCGCCTGTCATCTCGTATCCCCGGTATGCCCGACGACGCACTCCTCCGGAACCACCTGCGAACGCTGGGCGGCGAGACGCTGCGGACCCTGGTGGCCAGTGGACCGTGGGAGACGCTGGCCGTGGGAGGCGAGGAGGTCGATATCGATATCTTCTACCGAGACTCCCCGCCGGTCGTGCCCGCCGCGGAAGGCTGATCCGCGAGTCGGCGCCCGCTGCCCTTGGTGGGAGGCCCCGCTACGCCCCCTCTCGGCTCTCCGCTCGGACGGCGGAGGCGTGGGGGTCGGTGCGGTCGTCGTAGCGCCACAGTGCCGGGAGTGCAGCTGTGAGGACCCCGACCGAGCCCAGGCAGACCAGGCCACCGCTCCACATCGCCGCTTTGATGCCGAACCGCGCCGCGGTACCGCCCGCGCGGAGGTCGCCCGCGGCGGGTCCCGCCGCGCCGATGAGGAGTTCGACTCCGGCGAGGCGCCCCCGGAGGCGGTCGGGGATGGAGGCGTTCCACATGGTCGTGCGGAAGACGTCGCCGACCCATCCCGCCGCTCCGGCCACCGCGAGCAGGATGATGACCGCCCACAGACCGCCGACGACCGCCGCCGCGGCCGTCGCGGCCCCCACCGCGGCGCCCGCGAGCAGGACCATCCGGCCGTGGTGGTGCACGCGTCCGGTCCAGCCGCCGGTGGCGGCGGCCAGCAGGGCACCGGCTCCGCTCGCCGCGTACAGCAGGCCCAGCGCCCAAGGGGCGTCGAGCTCCGAGGCCAGGAAGGGGAACAGTGCCGTGGGCACGGCCAGGACGGTGGCTGCCATGTCGGCGAGGTAGGTGCCCAGCAGGTCGGGGCGGCTCCAGGCGTAGGCGAGCCCCTCGGCGATCTCCCGTAGGGCGGGCGCCGGTGTCGCACCGTCGGCGGTGGGCACGGGGCGCAGCCGCCACAGCAGGAGGAGGGAGATGGCGAAGGTCGCCACGTCCACCGCGTAGGCGGCGGCGAACCCTCCGGCGGTGACGACCAGCCCCGCCAGGGCGGGACCCACCACTCCCCCGACGCTCCACCTCAGCGAGGTGAGCGCCCCCGCGTCGGTGAGCTGCTCGTGGGGGACCAGCCGCGGGACCATCGCCTCCAGCGACGGCTGCTGAAGGCCCTGCAGTGCCGCCGCGCAGCCAGCGGCCGCGTACAGCGGCCACAGCAGTGGCGCGTCGAGCAGGGTGTTGGCGAGGAGGGCGAGGCTCAGCACGCCGAGGGCGAGTTCGGTGGCCAGGGCCATGGCACGCCGGTCGAAGCGGTCGGCGAGCACTCCGCCGTAGAGGCCGAAGACGACCATCGGGACCAGCTCGACCGCGCCAATCAGTCCCACCGCCCAGGGCGAGCCGGTGGTGTCGGCGATCTGCAGGGGCAGGGCCACCATCGTGAACATCGACCCGATGAGGGTGACCACCCCCGACGTCCAGACCAAGCGGAAGTCGCGTGAGTCGCGGAGCGGGCCGAGGTCGATCATGTAGCGCCGCTGACGGCGCTCGGTGTCGTCCAACGGGATTCTCTCCTTATCGGTGATAAGCAATCTAGCGACGGAAACTTATCACCGATAAGGTCGGGGACACGATCGGTTTTTCGAGCAGTCGACAGCTGAGGCGAGGCGGACGGGATGGCACTGGAGCGCGAAACCGTGGTGCGGACGGCACTGCGTCTCCTGGACGAGGTCGGCATCGACGGGCTGAGCACCCGTCGCCTCGCTACCGAACTGGGCGTACGCCAGCCCGCGCTGTACTGGCACTTCAAGAACAAGCGGGAGCTGCTCGACCTCATGGCCGAGGCGATGCTGGCCGACGCCCTGCCGCACGACCGTGAGCCCTCACCCGACGACTGGGACGGGTGGCTGATCGCCGATGCGCACGCCAAGCGGCGAGCCCTGCTCGCCCACCGCGACGGCGCCCGCGTGCACGCCGGAACCCTGCCCACCGCCGGTGAGCTCCCGGCCGTCGAGGCGCAGCTACGCGCGCTGCACCAGGCCGGCTTCGCTCCACGCGACGCGCTCCGACTGTGCCTGGCGGTGGACCGCTACACGATGGGGTGGGTGGCCGAGGAGCAGGCCCTGAGCCAGGACGCCTCCGGCCGACAGGCCAGCGAACCGTTCCCCGATGGGGCATTGCGGGACACTCCGCTCCTGGCGCAAGCCGCGGACGTGCTCCGCGCACAGGACGGCGACGCCGACTTCGACTACGGCCTCCGCCTGATCATCGACGGGTTTCGCGCGCGGGCCGCCGACGGCTGAGGTTCGCCCGCCCCGGAGGGGCGCCGTCGACATCTCGGGGCCGACCACCTCTGTGATCCACCCACCACATGACCCTCTGGGTGATGTTAGATATCGAGATCGGCGATCGCACCCCGACCACGTCCGGACGTCATGACGGCCCACAGCATCGCCGACCGCTCACCCTACATCCCGATGTTCCTGCGTATTGAGCCGACCGGCGCACGGCGACCCTCCCGCCGACAAGCACCAGGTGGCCAGGTTCGAAAATCCTTCCAACACCACCTGGCGGGTAATACCATCACGAACTGTAGCGAAGGGCAGGCCAACGGCGAGCTTCAGACCTCCCTGGACACCCGAGGGCTCGACCATTAACGCCTCTCCGATGCCACAGCGCCGGGCATTGGCCTGCTCCTCCGCCACCCGTCGACCGCAGAACCACTCGATCCGAGAAGGCGCGACCACCACGAACTCGCCAGCCCTGCCAAGGCCGTTCACTACACTCCGTATAAATCCCTTTGTTCAACACAAAACCCGATATTGCGGATGGATGCCTACTTGGCGTAAGACCAATGGCGAGGACCGGACCTCCGCGGGCGGCTGTTAGGAACGGGACACACAAATAGGCAGCGCAGAATCGCGTCTCTCCTATCGGCCCCCCATGTCTTCACCATGGTGGGACCACGACGAAATGGAGGTTTTCCATGACACGTCCCTCGATCCGACGCACCCTCCCCGCAGCCATCGCCGCCACCGCACTCGGCCTGACGACCCTCAGCGCAGTCGGCGCGCAGGCCGCCGAGACCGAGTCAAGCACGGCCAGCATGACATGTGTCCTCAAAGTCGAAGGCAAGATCGACCCGCCGATCGATCTCGTAACGAAGAAGCCTGCCAACTTCAACGGCAAGGGCGGAACAGCCGCCTGCGAGGGAACGATCGGCGGCGAGACCGTCGACACGACGGAGCTGGGAAGTTGGGGGGTCAACGCCGATACGGATGAGCCCATCAACTGTGCGTCGCTCGCTAGTGGCTTTACAGGGACCGGCACGTCCTCGATCGCCGTGACCACCGTCGACGGCCAGAAGAAGACCCACACGACGACGTTCTCTTTCCAGATCGCCGGTGGCCTGGTCGTAGTGAGCGGCGGCCTGGAAGGTACCGCCACATTCCAGCCGACAGAGGGCGACTGCCAAAACACCCCCGTGAAGAGGGCCCTGGTGGAATTCGCTGTCAAAACCAAGACGTAGGAAAACAGGGCACATCTCGGACTCAGCACACCAAAAGACCCACGTAGCCTTCCCATGGAGAATCCTTCCGGAGAGAAGGATCTCCCCGGAAGGATTCCCATCACCACTGAAAGGTGTTGGCCGCCCCTTTTCTTCACTCGATTATCGAATCCGTGTTCTCGGGAAGACCACCTGAACACGCGGAATCGAGGAGTGATGATGGGCTGCGACCTCCACCGTCAGAGTGGACGCTGCCAGCCGGAGCGGCTCCGTCAAGCCGACGTCGGAGGCGACGGCCCGCGGCACCGGGACCCACGGCACGAAGGTGATGGCCGGGATTTGTGTCTGGCGGCACCGCCTGAGCGGGTCCGGCCCTTTCCACCGGCACACAGGCACGGATTCGTGAACTGACGGTCGCGCGAGGCCGACGGACACAGAGACCTCTGCGACCACACGAAGCGGGCCCGCAGATCCGATGATCTGCGGGCCCGCTTCTGATGTCGGGCGATTCTCGTCGCCGCTCGGCCGTCAGCTCTGCGCCGGTTCGTCTTCGAACGGCTTCTCGGTGTGCCGGGAGACCGTCTCGGTCAGCTTGCGGGCGAGTTCCTGGGGGGTGAGGCCCATATCGGCGAGGATGGCCGCACGCTTGGCGTGGTCCAGGAACTTCTGCTCGATGCCGAACGTGCGCACCGGGATGTCGAGGTCGGCGTCGCGCAGGGCGCGGGCGACGGCGTCCCCGACGGCCCCGACGCGGCCGTTGTCCTCGACCACGGCGACCACGCTGTACTTGGCGGCCTCGCCGACGAGGGCGTCATCGAGGGGCTTGACCCAGCGGGGGTCGACGACGGTGACGCCGATGCCCTGGTCGGCCATGCGGTCGGCGACCTCGCAGCAGGTCTCGGCCATGGGGCCGACGGCGACGAGCAGCAGGTCCTCGGAGTGTCCGCTGTCCGCGGCGCGGCGCAGCAGGTCCATCGATCCGACCGTCCCGACGGCGGGGATGTCCGGGCTGACCTCGCCCTTGGGGTAGCGCAGCACGGTCGGGGCGTCGGTGACGGCGACCGCCTCGCGCAGCTCCTCGCGGAGTCGGGTGGCGTCGCGCGGCACAGCCAGGCGCAGCTCCGGGACGACGTTCAGGATGGACAGGTCCCACATGCCGTTGTGGCTGGCGCCGTCGTCGCCGGTGATGCCGGCGCGGTCCAGGCAGAAGGTGACCCCCTGCTTGTGCAGGGCGGCGTCCATCAGCACCTGGTCGAAGCAGCGGTTGAGGAAGGTCGCGTACACGGCCACCACGGGGTGCAGGCCGCCCATGGCCAGCCCGGTGGCCGACGTGGCGGCGTGCTGCTCGGCGATGCCGACGTCATAGGTGCGCTCCGGGTAGGCCTCGGCGAACGCCGCCAAGCCCGTGGGGTGCAGCATGGCCGCGGTCATCGCGACGATGTCCTCGCGCTCGGCGCCGAGCTTGACCATCTCCTCGCTGAAGACCTTGGTCCACTTCACGACGCCCGGCGTGGACTGCACCTCGCCGGTCTCGGCGTCGATGACGCCGATGGCGTGGAACTGGTCCTCGTCGTGATTCTCGGCCGGGGCGTAGCCCTTGCCCTTCTGGGTAATGCAGTGGACGATGACCGGACCGCCGAAGTCGCGGGCGCGGCGCAGCGCCTTCTCGACCATCTGCTCGTCGTGGCCGTTGATTGGGCCGAGGTACTTCAGCCCCAGGTCCTCGAACATCATCTGCGGCTGAATGGCGTCCTTGAGGCCCTTCTTCAAGCCGTGCAGCGCCTCGTACAGCGGCGGCCCCACCACGGGCGCGCTGTTGAGCGCGGCCTTGGCGAGGTCGAGGGCCTGCTCGTAACCGGGCGCCATGCGCAGGGTGGCGAGGTGGTCGGCGAGCCCGCCCATGGTCGGTGAGTAGGAGCGCCCGTTGTCGTTGACGACGATGACGACCCGCCGGTCCCTGCCCTCGGCGATGTTGTTGAGCGCCTCCCAGGCCATACCGCCGGTCAGGGCGCCGTCGCCGATGACCGCAGCGACCGTGCGGTCGGTGCGGCCCTGGACCTCGTTGGCCTTGGCCAGCCCGTCGGCGTAGGAGAGGACGGTGGAGGCGTGCGAGTTCTCGATGAAGTCGTGCTCGGACTCCGCGCGCGACGGGTAGCCGGACAGGCCGCCGGACTTGCGCAGCTTGGAGAAGTCCTGCCGCCCGGTGAGCATCTTGTGCACGTAGGACTGGTGCCCCGTGTCGAAGAGGATCGGTTCACGCGGCGAGTCGAACACGCGGTGCAGTGCGACCGTCAGCTCCACGACTCCCAGGTTCGGCCCCAGGTGTCCGCCCGTGCGCGACACCTCGGAGATGAGGAAGTCACGGATCTCCTGTGTCAGCTGCGGAATCTTGTCCTCGCTGACCTTCTTCAGGTCGTCCGGATTGCCGATCGACTCAAGCAGCGCCAACTCTCCTCAGTCCCCTCGTCCAACGTCCGTTCGGCGTGAGTGCGGGTTGCGCACTGCACACCGACCACGCACGTGCCATCGAGTTTATGGGCCACGTGAAGTGACCTTTACCTGAACCTATCTCTATCCATTCGTGGGCGACGTCCAGGTCGCCCACCTGCTGCGGCCGCCGCACCGCTCTCCCTCCCCGCGGGGCCGCGCCCGCGCATCACGCGTCGTCCCCCTTGCATTGGCGGCGCACACGGATGAGCTCCTCGGCGATGGCGTACACGGGCCACGAGGCGTTGAGCCCACTCGGGTTGGGCAGCACCCACACAGGTGGAGGCCCGATGCGGTCCGTCTGTGGCCCGATCTGTGCTTTCGGACGGCCGAATGCCTGCCGGTAGGCGGTGACGCCGAGGACGGCAAGCAGGCGGGGGCGGTAGTGCTCCAGCCGTTCTCGTAGCGCGTCGCCGCCCGCGCGGAGCTCCTCGGCCGTCAGCTCGTCAGCGCGGGCGGTGGCGCGGGCCACGATATTGGTGATGCCCATTCCCCACTCGGGGAGGAGGTGCTGTTCATCGGGGCGCAGCTGCCGCGGTGTCCAACCGGATCGGTGCAGCGCGGGCCAGAACCGGTTGCCCGGGCGCGCGAAGTGGTGGCCGGTGTACCCGGAGTACAGCCCCGGGTTGATACCGCAGAACAGCACGTCGAGATCGGGCGCGATGACATCGGGGATCGTGGCGCCGTGCGCGGCCGCGAGCTCGGCCTTGGTCGGCCTCGCCGTGGGTGTCGCCTTCATGGGGTGTGGAGCCTACCTTCTCTCCGGTGTCTGTATGGTTCCCGCTGCGGGACCACTAGGAGAAGAACGAGGTGCCGATCAGCGTCAGGCCGGAGACCGTGACGACGACGAGCAGGGCGGTACGCATGAGCCCGGCGTCCACAACGCGGCGCAGCGGGCGCCCGGCGAGGAACCCCGCGCCGAGGAAGGGGATCAGCGCCGCACCTCCGCGGATCTCGTGAACGCCCAGCTGACCGCCCGCGGCGAGCATGGCGAGGGAGATCACGACGCCGACGAGGAAGAACCCGGCCAGGGTTCCGCGGACCTTCGCGGCCTCTTCGCTCTGGTAGAGCAGCGCCATGGGCGGTCCGCCGATGGAGGTGGCCGTGCCCGTGAGGCCGGACAGTGCTCCGGCGCACACGAGGGAGGACGGGGTGACCCGGGCGCGAACCGCTCGGACCGACAGCGCCACCGCGACGAGCACCATGGCGCCCACAGCGACCCGCAACATCATCGGGTCGAGCGTCGAGACCACCCACACGCCCAGGACCGATCCGGGGACGCGCCCGGGCACCGCCCAGGCCAGGCCGCGCCAGTCGATGTGACGCCACTCGGTGGCCAGGGTGAGCATGGGGAGCACGGCGGTCGCGACGAGCATGGCACCGGGCATCAGCGTGGGGTCGAGGAAAGAGACGACGGGCGCCGCGACCAGGCCGAGTCCCAGACCGACGCTGCTCTGCACCACGGCTCCGAGCATCACCGCGGTTCCGGCGACGAGGAGGAAGGTCATGTCGGGCATCGTTGAACGAGACTATTTCCCCGCATTCCTGACCTGAATACAGAGGTAGGATCTCCGGATCGATTTCGACCGCGGGCGGGACGGGACACGGGGGTCAGCCCCAGCCGCACCGCCGGTCGGCGGAGGCGCGGCGGTGGTCCGTTCCTCCCCCGATGCTCGATCGGATTCCGCATCGGCGTCTCCACTCTTCCGCGGAGAGACCGGCCGCGCCCGCCGGGAGCGGGAGTGGGGGCGCGGCCGGTCGACTAGGCGTGGCCGCTCCGCCGCGACGAGTCGGGGCGGGGGCACACGCGGGTCATCCTCGGGCGTGCGTCTTGCGGCTCCGTCGGGACATGGCGTCCAGGATCACCGCGATCAGCAGTACCAGGGCCGTGATCATGTAGCGGACCGACGCGTCCATCTGCAACAGGTACAGCCCGGACGTGATCGCGCCGAGCACCAGACCGCCCAGCAGTGCCGAATAGGCGTTGCCCCGCCCCCCGAAGAGGCTGGTGCCGCCGATGACCGCCGCGGCGATCGCGAGCATCAGCTCGTCACCGCCCGCGGTGTCGAGGCTCGCGGAGAACGAGCGCGACACCATCATCACGCCGCCGATCGCCGACAGCATGGAGGACAGCGCGAACACCGACATCCGGATCAGGTCGACGTTGATCCCGGCGCGGCGGGCCGCCTCGGCGCTCCCGCCGACCGCGAACACCATCCGCCCGTAGCGGGTCTTACGCAGCATCAGGTCGAAGGCGACCACGAACCCGACGAAGATCAGGAACGCCAGCGGCACCCCCTTGAACTGGTTCAGCACCGCTACGGCGCCGAAGAGGAGAACGGCCAGCAGGACCAGCAGCAGCGCGCGGAACGCGATCTCCAGGGGCGTCCGGGGAGGCAGGCCAGCGCGCACGCGGCGCCGTTCACCGTAGACGGTAGTGGCCGCGTACACCACCACCACGACCGCCGCGATCCCCCAGCCGACCGCGGGGACGAAGTAGGTCTGGGTGAGGTAGGCGATCGCGCCGCCATCGCTGATGTTGATCGTTCCGTCGGCGCCGAGCAGATAGATCTGCGCGCCCTGCCAGCCCAGGAGTCCGGCGAGGGTGACGACGAACGCCGGGACCCCGACTTTCGCGAAGATCGTGCCGTGGATGATGCCGATAACCAGGCCGACGCCGACGGCCGCCGCTATGGCGGCCCATTCGGGGACGCCCTGCTTGACGGTGAGGACGGCGAGGACCGCCGCCGACACCCCAGCCACCGACCCGATCGACAGGTCGATCTCGCCGAGCAGCAGCACCATGATCACGCCGGTGGTCATCAGGCCCACGGCGGCGATCTGCACGGTGAGGTTGGAAAGGTTCTGCGGGGACAGGAACCGCTCGTGCAGGGCCTGAAAGACGATCGAGATGACGATCAGGCCGGTCAGCACCGGCAGCGGCCCCAGTTCGCCGCCGCGCACGCGCTCCATGAGCGCGCGAAGGATGTCGGCGGGCGAGTGGGGCGCGGTGACGACCAGCCGCGGGTCGCGCTCGGGCATGCCGGGCGCCGGGGCGCCGGTGGAGACGGGGGTCTGCTGCGCCATCACGCTTCCTCCGTTCCGGCCACGGAGACCCGTCCGGACCGACGCGAGACAGGGTTGTCCGCGGCACCGGTGATGGCCGCGACGATCTCCTCGTAGCTGGTGTCCTCGACCCGGAAGTCACCGGCGTTGCGGCCCAGCCGCAGCACGGCGGCGCGGTCGGCGACCGCGCGCACGTCGGCCATGTTGTGGCTGATCAGGATGACGCCGAGCCCCTTGTCCCGGAGGCGCTCGATGAGGTCGAGCACCTGCGCGGTCTGGGCCACGCCCAGCGCGGCGGTGGGCTCGTCGAGCATGACGACCTTGGGGTCGCCGAGCAGGGAGCGGGCGATCGCGATGATCTGCCGCTGCCCCCCGGAGAGCGAGGCCACGGGAACCCGCAGGCTCGGGATGCTCACCGACAGGGAGTCGAGCAGCTCCTGAGCGCGCCGCTCCATCTCCACCTCGTCCAGCAGCCCGAGCCCGGTGTGCTCGGAGCCGAGGAAGAGGTTGGCCACGATGTCCAGGTTGTCGCAGAGCGCGAGGTCCTGGTAGATGGTCGCGATGCCGAGGCGCTGCGCGTCGTTCGGCTTGCCGATGGAGACCGGCTTCCCCTCCCACAGGATGGAGCCGCTGTCGGCCGGGTTCACCCCGGCGATCGTCTTGACCAGGGTGGACTTTCCGGCGCCGTTGTCGCCCAGCAGGGCGACGACCTCACCGGCCCCGACCCGCAGGTCGACTTCACTGAGCGCCTGGACGGCGCCGAACCTCTTGGATATCCCGGACAGCTCCAGGACTGGTGTGCTCAATGTCGTGTTCCCTCAGACTCCGCGTGCCGCGGGTTTCGGATGGTCCTTCGGGCGGACCCCTGGTGGACGGGTGGGCGGGTGGGTTGGCTCCTCGGGTCGCGGGGAGCGGCCGTGGCTTGCCGGTTCTCTGTCACTCAGCGCGGTGGGGCGTGGCCCTGGGCGGCGGGGTCCGTGTCCGCTCCCGCCATCGGCCAACCGCCGCCGGTGCAGATGGACACTCCCCGATTTCCCCGGGGCCATCGGCGGCCGTGTTCGCGGTCCGTTTTCCTACCTGCGATGTCACCGTTCGGCCGCGGTGTCCGGCCCCTACCGCCGTGGTGCCGGGGCCGGACACCGCGCCGGGCTACTTGCTGTCGTTGGCCGCCGCGCAGAAGTCGGTCGCGGCGTAGGCGTCGGTGCAGATCTCCTCGATGGTGTAGAAGCCGTCGGAGACGACCGTCTCCTCGACGTTCTCCTCGGTGACCGGGACGGGGTCGAGCAGCACCGCCTGGACCTTCTCTCCGTCGCCGCTCTCGACCTCGGTGAGGCCGATCTCGCCGCCGTCGTATTCCTCGCCGGTGGCCAAAGCGACCGCCATCGTGGCGGCGGTCTCGGCCTCGGGGCGGATGGCCTTGTAGACGGTCATGTACTGCTCACCGGCGATGATCCGCTGGATGCCGTGGATCTCGGCATCCTGTCCGGTGACCGGCGGCAGCTCGTCGACGCCCGCGCTCTTCAGCGCGGCCACGACGCCCTGGGCCATACCGTCGTTGGCGGCGTAGACGCCGACGATGTCGTCGGCGCCGATGGATGTGATCGCCTGCTCCATCTCGGTCTGCGCTCGGTCCGGCGACCAGTCGGGGGTGTCGTACTCTGCCCCGATCTCGGCCTCGTTGTCGAGGATCGCGTGGGCGCCGGCTTTGAAGTCCGCCGCGTTGGGATCGGTCGGCGAACCGTTGATCATGACGATCTCGCCCTCTCCGGCCGTCCCCTCCTTCTCCAGCGCCTCGACCAGCGCCTTGCCCTGCACCTCGCCGACCTTGCGGTTGTCGAAGGAGACGTAGTAGTCGACGCCGCCCTGGGCCAACCGGTCGTAGGCGACGACGGGCACGCCCTGGCCCTTGGCGTCCTTAACGATCTTCGCGGCCGACTCCGCGTCGACCGCGTCCAGGACGAGGACGTCGATTCCCGCGGTCAGCATGGCCTCGGCCTGCGCCTGCTGCTTGGCGGTCTCCTGGTCGGCGTTCTGGTACGAGAGTTCGCACTTCTCGCACAGCTCGGCCAGGGCTTTTTCGAAGTAGGGCTTGTCGAACTTCTCGTAGCGGGCGGTCTTGGACTCCGGCAGGAGCAGGCCGACCTTGAAGCCGTCCTCGATGCTGGCGGTGCCGCCCTCGGCGTCCCCGCTGGTGGTGGTCCCGCATCCCGCGGCGAGCAGCGCAAACGCGGCCGCGGTACCGACCGCGGCGCGGCTCACCATTCCAGTTCGCTTCTGCAACGGGGTGTCCTCCTCCTGGGCTCACACCGGGCAGGGGATGGGGGGGTGGCGCCCGGTGAGGTCATGGCGGGAAGTCAAACCCCCGGCAATCTTGCCGTCAAGGCGTGAACACATAACTGAAACGTCACGCGACATGGATTCAATGCGTGAATGCAACAGAAAGCCAGACCATGCCGGTGATGTGTGACACGTGAAGATCTGTGCCCATCCGCCGTGTTTATCGAATCGTGTCACTCGGCCGAGGCCGCGGCCAGCCGCAAGGCGCCCCGGAGCGCCGAGTCGGTGCTGAAGTCGGCCCGCACGATGCGCAGGTCGCGCACCGCGCTGCCCAGGGCGCCCAGCTGCACCTCGCGGCGCATCGGCTCCAGCAGCAGCTCCCCGGCCGCGGCCAGCTCGCCGCCGACGGTCACCAGGTCCGGGTTGAACGTGTTGACCAGGATCGCGATACCGCGGCCCAGCGCGCTCCCGGCCTCGGCGATGACGCGACGGCACCCCGGATCGCCGACGTCGGCAGCCGCCACGACCTGCGGGATCGTGGCGGGGCCACCGCCGTTCCCCTGTCCTTGCTGCCCGGGCAGCATGCCCAGCAGGTAGGGCGCCCCGGCCAGGGTCTCCAGGCAGCCCCGGTTTCCGCAGCGGCACACCTGCCCGCGCTCGTCCAACCCGATATGCCCGATCTCGCCCGCGTTACCGCGCGCACCGCGCAGCAGCTGACCGTTGATGACGATCCCGGCGCCCACGCCCTCGGAGAGCTGCACGTGGATGATGTGGTCCAGGCCGCGCCCGGCACCGGAGGCCGTCTCGGCCAGGGCACACAGGTTGGCGTCGTTCTCGGCCACCGCCCGCACCCCCAGCTTCTCGGTCAGGGCGTCGGCCGGGCAGAAGCCCGCCCAGCGGGGCAGGCAGCTGATATCACCGATCTCTCCGGTGGCCAGGTCGATGGGGCCGGGGATCGACGCGACAACGGAGGTCACCGTGGAATGGTCCACCCGAGCACCGGCCAGCACGGTCTCGACCAGCCACACCGCGCGCCGAACGCCCCGAACGGGGTCCGCGGCGACGTCATAGGCGACCGACTCCCGGGCCAGCGTCGTCCCCTGGCTGTCGCCGAGGGCGACGGTGAGCCCGGCCGGGGTGAAGTCGATGGCGACCGCGGCGCCGGGCGGACGCAGCAGGGTGATCGCGCGCGCCCGCCGCCCGTTCGACGACGTCTCGCGCACCGACACCGTCCCTGCCGCGCGGAGGTCGCGCACCATGTTGGAAACGCTGGCGGGAGACAGCCCCGTGGCGCGGGCGATCTCCGCCTGGGTGAGCGTGCCGCCGGCGCGCAGCGCCTCGACCACCCGACGCTGGTTGGCCCGACGCAGTTCCGCCTGGCTTCCCGGTGCCGCCTCGGTCTCGGTCACCGGGACTCCTTCGCAGATGCCCCCGGCATGAGCCGGGGGAGGAAGCGAGCCCCCGCGGAGCAGGGCGAGGACGGGGGTGTGCTGCCAGGGCGAACGGCCGCCTGCATGATCGGGGCCGGGGTACCGCGTGGATTGCGGCAGCCAAGCGCGTCCACCGCGCCGATCGGACACCACGACGGCACAGAACTCGCAGGCGTCGCCGCGGCACACCCGGCGGGTCCCGCCCCGGCCGATGGTGATGGAGTACGACCTTTCCGGTCGCTGACCTGTGGGGCTTCCTGAGCCAGGAATCGCCCTCCTGTGCTTGGGGGAGGGTTCACAGCGGGTTCCCCTTGTCACTCCTGAGTTCACGGGTTGATCCCGACCTGGACGGCCGGGCCCTCGGTGACAGGGAGCTTAGCCGCGATCCTCGGTCACCGCTCAGGGCGGCTGCTCCTCGGCCGTGGGCGGACGGCCCCGCTGCCGAAACCCGGCCGGGAGCCGGGACGGGACCGGGCGCGGCAGGCCGCAGTCGAGGGCGTCGCGCCCGGGATAGACTCCCGTCGCGTGCCTCTCCTTTCGACTTCCGCGCCCGACTGGGCCCCTGCCGCGGCGCGACTGGTGCGCGGTAGGCCGCCCCGTGCCGGGCGCTGCCGGGTGATGGCGGTGGAGGGGCCCTCCGGTGCGGGCAAGACCGCGGTGGCCGAGCGTCTCGCCGCCGAGCTGGACTGCCCGGTCCTGCACATGGACGACCTGTACCCGGGGTGGGACGGACTCGCGGCGTCGGTCCCGCTGGCGCGGGCGTGGCTGATCGAGCCGCTGCTGCGCGGCCGAAACCCGCGATGGCGGCCGTTCGACTGGGATCTGGGCCGCCACGCGACCGCGTGGCGGGAGGCGCCGGTCGGCGACGCACTGCTGATCGAGGGCTGCGGGACGGGCGCCGAGGAGCTGCGCCCATACCTGTCGGTCCTGGCCTGGGTGGAGGCCCCGGCTCCGCTACGCGGTCAACGCCTCGCGCGGCGCTGGGACGCCGACCTGTACGCGCCCTACCGGGAGATGTGGGCGCGTCAGGAGGACGCCTTCTACGCCGACCACCGCCCGCGCGAGCACGCCGACCTCATCATCGAGAACCCGGCGGCGGGACTGCTGTAGCGCCCCGCCCACCGCCGGGTCCCGGGTGGCTCGGTCGACGGCCGCCCGCCCCGGTCCCTCAGCCGCATGCGGGGCACGCACGAGGGGGCGGAGGAGAGGGTGGCCTAGCTGTCGTCCTCCATGTCCTCACCCTTCTCCTTGCCGTCCATCTCGCCGCCCTCGTCCATGGACTCGTCGTCCATGTTCTCCTGGCCTTCCTGGCCCTGCATCTCCTCGTCACCGGACTCCTGGCCGGACTCCTGCTCGTTCGAGACCTCGTCCCCGGAGCCCTCAGTGTCGTTGCAGGCGGTCAGCGGAACCGCGATGGCGAGGGCGATACCGCCGGCGGCGGCGAGGGAGCGAAGCCGCTTCATCGAGCGAATGGACATCTCGGTCTCCTTGTCTTCAGCGGGCATTGCGATTCCTGACGGGAGCGGGGGCGCTCCCGTCGATACCGTGACCGGTCGCGGTGACCGCACGGAGTCATGGGGGTGTCGGGCGGGGTAATCGCGCGGGTCGTGCGGTGGCTTCCGCCCCCTGCCCGAACGTCGGTCATTCCACGGTGACGTCGATCGTGTGCCAGCCGGTGGCGCCGTCGGGGGCAGGCGGGGACTCGTCCCCGGGCTGGAGCGCCCCGTTCCGATCGGTGGCGCGGACACTGAGCCGGTGCTCTCCCGGTCCGGCCTCCCACTCCAGCACCCACTGCCGCCAGGTGTCGGTCGTATCCTCCGCCGCGAGTCGGGCGGGGCGCCACGGGCCATCGTCCACCCGGACTTCGACGGCGTCCACGCCGACGCGCTGCGCCCAGGCGACACCGGCGACCACCACCGGTCCGGCGTCGAGCCGCGCCCCCGGCCTGGGGGTGTCGATGCGCGACTGGGTCTTGATGGGTGCCCGGTCCGACCATCCGCGGGGGACCCAGTAGGCGTCGAAGGCGTCGAACGTGGTCAGCTCGATCTCGACGATCCACTTGCACGCCGAGACGTATCCGTACAGGCCGGGGACGAGCATGCGCACCGGGAAGCCGTGCTCCGGCAGCAGGGGGCGGCCGTTCATGCCGAGCGCGAGCATCGCGTCGCGGCCATCGAGCACATCGGCCACGGGGGTGCCGATCGTCATGCCATCGGAGGAGCGCGACACGATTTGATCGGCCGGGCCGCCCTCGGAGGGCGGGCGGACACCCGCTTCCTCCAACAGCGCCGCCAGCGGGACCCCGATCCACCTGGCGTTGCCGATGTAGGACCCGCCCACGGGGTTGGAGACGCACGCCAGCGTGATGTCGCGTTCCATCAGGTCAGAGCGGTTGAGCAGGTCGTCGAAGGAGTACCGGCGCTCGGTAGCGCCCCGGCCGTGGATACGCAGGGTCCAGGCGGTGGCGTCGATGCGCGGCACGGACAGTGCGGTGTCGATGCGGAAGAAGGCGGTGGACGGGGTGAGGAAGGGGGCCAGCCCTTCCAGCTCCAAGTCAGCGCCGTCCGGGAGGGGTGGTGCGGGCGCGGCCGGGGCGGGAAGCGTGATCTTCCGAGCGGCCGCGGCGCTTTCGGCCTTCGACGACGCGTACCAGCGAGCACCCGCGCCGACACCGGCCGACACCGCTGCGGCGGCACCTGCGAGCAGGACGAATCCGCGGCGGTCGAACCCGCCGGGAGCCTCGGCGGCGGGAGTGGGCGTCGCCACCGCGTCCGGGCGGGTCGGCGGCGGGGCGGGGGCGAGGACGCCCGCGTCCTGTCGGGGTGCTTCGCGCGGAGCGCGGGTTAGCAGGAGACGGAGCAGCGCGATCGCGACGGCCGCGCCGAGCACCGAGGGCAGCCCGTCCAGCAGTCCGCCGTCCGGCCGGGTCAGCGCAGCGATGACACCGATCAGACCGGCCAGCACGATCCCGGCGTCGCCGATAGCGGGCCGACGCCGGGCCGCGCTCCCGACCAGGGCGGCGAGGGCGGCCAGCGTGACGGCCATCCCGCCCAGCAGCACGGCCTTGTCGGCGGTCCCGAAGGTCGCGACGGCGAACTCCTTGACCGGGCGCGGGACAAGATCGATGACCGCCGCGCCGACGACGAGCAGCGGGGTGGCCTCGGGTCGCGTGATGGCGCCGGCGACCTCGGCCGCCGCCAGTCCGGCGCCCGCGGCGACCAGCCCGCTCAACGCGCCGATGGCGGGGCGCACTACGGGGGCCGTGTCGCCGGACCCATCGGGCGTGGATGAATGATTCCGTTGATCCGACACGCCTCTGCTTCGGACCGGCGTGTGGCGGGGCAACGGAGACTTCGGTAACGAAAAGATAAATACGGCAGAACGGGGCACGAGCGGCGTCGCCGTCCGCATCCCCGCTCCGAATGCCAAAGTAAAAGACAGCTACGCGAAAGCACCAGGGGAAAGGGCGGTGGCCGGGGTGGAGCAGGCGGCACCGGTGGGCTCCCTACCGGAAGGCGGCGGCGCGGAGGTGCACCCACCGGATGATCTGGGCGACCTCCTGCGCCGCACCGCCCGCGGTGACCTCACCGCGTTCGAAGCGGTCTACCGCGACCTCTCCGGCCCCGTCTTCGGGCTGGCGCAGCGGGTGCTCCGGGACCGCGCCCAGGCCGAGGAGGTCACCCAGGAGGTGTTCACCGAGATGTGGCGGACGGCCGCCCGCTTCGACGCCGAGCGCGGCGGCGCGCGCTCCTGGGTGCTGACCATGGCGCACCGCCGCGCGGTCGACCGGGTCCGCTCCGAGCAGGCGGCCGCGACCCGCCTGGAGCAGGTCGGCCGGCTGGAACCGGACTCCTCCCCCGTCGATGACGTACCTGACCAGGTCGAACACCGACTGGAACGGGAGAAGGTACGGCGCTGCCTGCGCCGCCTGACCGAGGTCCAGCGCGAGACGGTGCGGCTGACCTACTACACCGGCTACACGCAGCGCGAGGCGGCCGAGCTGCTCCGGGTCCCCCTGACCACGGTCAAGGGCCGCCTGCGCGATGGACTGATCAAGCTGCGCGACTGCCTGGGGGTGGCCCAATGAGCACGCCGGACCACAACGCACCCGACAACAACGAGGTGCACGGCCTGACCGCCGCCTACGCGGTCGACGCGCTGACCGGCGAGGAGCGGGAGCGGGCCGAACGGCACCTGGCCGAGTGCGCCGACTGCCGCCGCGACCTGCGGGAGTTCCGGGCGACGACAACGCGGCTGGCCCACGGCGAGGCGGAGGCGCCCCCCGAGCGGGTCTGGGAACGGCTGCGCGCCGCCGTCCCGCACATCCGGCAGCTCCCGCCTCTGACGGCCGAGCGCGGCCAGGAGCCCGCCGGGGCCGAGACATCGGCACCCGCCGCGTCCGATGAGTCGACCCCCGAGGTGTCCGATCAACCCGCGCCCGTCGCGGCACTGCGGCGTCGCACGGTGGTGCCGTGGCTCGTCGCTGCCGCGTGCCTGGTCATCACGCTCATCCTGGGCGGTGTCGTGGTGTCGATGCAGCAGCGGATGGACGACATGCGGGCACACACGGCCGAGGTCGAGGCCCTGTTGGCGGCGTCCGACGCCCGGATGCGGGAGTCGGAGGTCTCGCACACCACCGCCCGCGCGACCGTTGTCACCTCCGAGAAGATGGACAGCGCCATGATCATGGTCGAGGGCCTGGCCCCGCCGCCTGAGGGCATGGGCTACCAGATGTGGCTGGTGGACGACGGCGGTATGCGCTCGGCCGGGATGCTGGAGCAGACGGCCGACGGGATGCTGTCGGGCATGGCCAAGGACCTGGGCTCGGCCCGCCAGATCGGCATCACCCTGGAACCGGCGTCCGGCATGCCCGAACCGAGCGAGGAGCCGATGAAGGTCGAGGTATAGGCCCTCGCCACGAGCACCCGCGCCTCGGTGAAAGCTCAGTAGCGGGCGCAGATCTCGCGGGTGAGCTGGAGTTCGCGGTCCCCCTCCGCAATCCCGGTGCGTAGGTGATCGACGCGGGCGGCGACTTCGACCTTTGCCGCCTGGGCGGCGTGCCGACGTGACTTGTACCCGTTGACAGGACCCGTGGTCACTTGGATGGCGATTGCCGCGACGACCAGCAAGACCTCCCAGGTGACCCAGCTGTCGAACGCGCCGTCAGCGTCAGCGGGAGAGTTCGATGCAACGTAGCCGAGGTTGATGCAGCCTGCGGGGACGAGCACAATCGCGGCCGCGAAGAGCAGGAACTTGGCCACGTACAACACTGTCTGCAAAAGCGCCCGCGAACGGGCCTTGTCCAGATCCGTGTGGGCCTGTTCCAGCTCCCGGCGCCACGTGCGCCGGTGCTTCGCCATCGTCCGGACCGTGCCTGCGGCGGTATGGACAGCGGCGGCGTATCCCGCGCGCTCGGGGCCCTGGGCGCGCTCCACGCGCTGCCAGAGCGCGTTGAACAGTTCCCGGGCCTCGTCGTCGCCGTTGCTGTCCGGAGGCTGGATCTGGCCGGGGCGAAGCAGGAAGGCCACGATCAGTCCGGCGTCGACGTAGACCGGCGGGGCCTGGCGCCATCCGTCGAGTCGTCCGCGCAGCTGCTCCAGGAAGGAGACGGCGGCAGATTCGGCCGTCTGCAGATCGTCGCCCAGCTGCCGCCGCAGGTCGCTGTCCGGGCCGTGGTAAAGGGCCATCGTGCGCAGCACATCCGGTCTGGCCAGGAGCAGCATTTCGTTGGCCGGCGGGGCGCCGGTGAACAACGGGCGCACGTCGGCGAAGAGTTCACGGAGACCGTCGACGGAGGCGTCCTGGCCGCGGAAGACCGGTGGGAGGTCGGGGCGCAGCTGGGCGATGAACCAGGCGACGGTCTGGTTGACGTCCTCGGATTTGCGGCGGAAGACGGAGCGGTCGACCGTGGTGTCGCCGACGTCGTCGACCATCCAGGAGCCCAGCACAGCCCGCTCGGACTCGTTGGCGAAGACGCGGACGGCCTCGCCCCAGTTCAGTTGCATGGCTGCGGCGAGTTCGGCGGCGTCGTTGTACTTTTCGCCCGCGAACCAGTAGGGCGGGATGCTTCCCGTTCCTGGCCGCTGTGTTGAGGCGGCCCCGAAGCCTTCTCCGCCGCCGGGCGGAACCACGGCGGTGCCGCGGTCGGGATCGACCGGTGGTTGCGCGTGGCGCGATGCCTCGTTGGTTTCGTCGGTCCCGGTGGGCGGCGCCGCGTGGGTGTAGGCCAGCGTCCCGCCCTGCGGCGTCCCGGGCGCCGATGCGCCCGGGGCGACGCGGGTGGGCGGGGTGGCGGGCGCGGCGGTCGTCGGGGACAGCTGGGGCTCCACGGTTGTGAGCGCGGTGGGTGACTCGACCGTGGTCGGCGAGGTCGGCGACACCACGGAGGTGGGGGCGTGCGAGGGATCCGCCGTCGCCGCACCGCCCTCGGCCGGGGCACCGCCGCCCGTGTCCCGGGTCGGCGTGCCGGTGACCAGCCAGTCCATGAGGGTCCGGGCGCTGGGACGGGCCTCGGGCGTCTTCTCCAGGCAGGCCAGCACAATGGGCAGCAGCGGGGCACCGAGGTCGCCGGTGTCGGGTTCGCCCGCCAGGATCCGGGCGATACGGGCCGCCTGCGTTGGAGCCGCGAACGCCTCGTGCCCGGTGGCGGCGTACACCATGACAGCGCCCCACGCGAAGATGTCCACGGCGGCGGTCAGCCGCGAGCCCTCCAGCTGCTCCGGAGCCATGTAGCCGATGGTCCCCACCACACCGCTGGCGGTGACGGAGGTCGCCTCCACGGCCCGGGCGATGCCGAAGTCGATGACGCGCGGGCCGTCGGCCGCGAGCATGATGTTCTCCGGCTTGAGGTCGCGGTGCACGACGCCCGCCGCGTGGATCGCCGTCAGCGCCGTGGCGGTGGACACGGCCAGCCGGTGGAGGTCGGCACCGTGGCGCGGCCCGTCGGCGCGCACGGATTCCAGGAGGGTGGGGCCGTCGATGTACTCCGAGGCGATCCACGGGGTCACGGCGTCGGGATCGGCGTCGAGGATGTCCGCCGTGCAGAATCCGCTGACCCGGCGCGCCTGGGTCACTTCCTCGGCGAATCTGCGACGGGCCTCGGCGTCGGAAGCCCAGCTGTCGTGCAGCAGCTTCAGCGCCACACGGCGGCCGTCAGGGTCCTCACCCAGGAACACCTCGCCGAATCCGCCTCGGCCAAGCCGTCGCACCAGCCGGTACTTGCCGATCGTCCGGTTACCGGCCGCCGTCTCGGGATGTTCGGTCATTCCCGTCTCTCTAGGAACCGAGCAAGCCGCCGGTTCCGACGACGTCCCCGAGGCGGCCCGATAGCGTGCGGCACGGGCCCTGCGGGGGATATGCGGGTGGGGGTACGGGATGCGACTATAGCCCCTCGTGTCCTTTTCCCGCCTCACGCGGTGGGTGTGGGCTCCCGGCCGTGAAAAGAGCGTGCCCGAGCCCGTCTCGACGAACGCCCGCGAGCGCACCCAGGAGGTGGGAGAAGAACTGCGGGCGGGTGTGCCACGCTGAGGGCAGCGTTCAGTCGGCACGTCAGAACCGGCCTTTGCCATCACCGGCCGCCGCACGGCGCACGTTAGCCGCCGCAGGCCACGTTTCTGTGACGTTTGTCGTCGATGCCCCAATAAGTCCTTTCGTGCCACCAATGCCCGCTATGTTGATCCTCTACATTCCCCTGGATCGACGCGGAGTTTTCATGCGTGCACTCATCCCCCGTATCCCCACCGGTCGCGGCGTGGCCGCCGCCACCCTCGCCACGGCCGCTGTATCCCTGTCGGGTTGCGGTTTCCTCATGGGCAATGCCTTCGACATCGAGGTCGGCGAATGCCTGGCGTCCGTCCCTCAGGACGGGGAGGTCTTCAACGTCGAGACCATCGACTGCGCGGAGACCCACGAAGGAGAGGTCTATGCGAACGTCACGCTTGATGACGGTGACTTCCCGGGCGTGAAGAAGATCGAGAAGACGGTCGACGCCCGGTGCTCGGAGGAGTTCGAGTCATTCGTCGGCATCGGCTACAACGATTCCGAACTGGAGTTCACCTCGCTGTACCCGACCGAGGAGTCGTGGAACACGTGGGACGACCGCCAGGTCACCTGCATCATCGCCGACCCCGAGGGCACCACGGGCTCGCTGAAGGGCGCCGAGCGCTGATTCGAAACCGCCCCCGCTCGTGGCGCTCGCCAACGAACGGGGGCCTGCGGAGTGACGTCTGACCGGCTGTCGATGACGGGCCCCGACGCGTACCGCGCCGGGGCACTGTTGTGTCATGCCACGCGCTTACGCCGGTACGGGTCGTGTTCTTCGCATCTCTGGGCGGCGCCCTGGCCAAGGTCTCGGCGGGAGGTGTCGAGGCCCCCGAGGCGCGTGCCGGGGGGCGCAAAATCGGTGAATCGAGCGGTCGAGCTCGTCCGGGGTGTCGCCGCAGATGAGCATCATGGCGTTCGCGTGTGCCGCCCAGTACTGACCGGTGGCTGAGCCGTACCAGAAGATCCATCCCGATCGGCTGTGGACGCTGCCCAGCCAGAAGAGTGCGGCGCGGCGCTTAGCGATGTCGTTGGGGTCGGTCGTCATGCGTCGCCTCCCTGCCGGTGTTCCTGGGCCTGAATCTCGGCGCGGAGGTTCGCGACGGTGCGGGCCGTGATCAACAGGACCTGACCGCCCTCCGATCGTGCGCGCCGCGTGGCCACGTAACTGGGGAAGCCCAGCTCGTCGTGCAGTTCACAGATGAGATAGCCGGGGAATTCGGCACGGAGCCGGATGACGTCGCTGCTGGGAAAGAGTCCGTACCCGGGCACAGGGATCACCGTGCCGTTCCGGAAGCGAGCGGTTCCCCCGCCGCATCCGGCGGATCGTCCCAGCTGATGGCGAAGAACATCCCGGATCCGTTCGGGGAGGCGGAGTGCCCCCAGCGGTCGGCGATCGCGTCGACCAGGAACAGGCCGCGACCGTGCTCGGCATCGTGGGCTGCCGGGCCGATGAACATCGCGAAGGGTGGCTCGTCGTCGTGCAGGTCGACGCGAAGACCGTTGCGACATAGGTGCACGCGAACGCGGAAGCCGTTGTGATCGTCGGGGTCACTCGCGTGCCGCAGGGAGTTGGACGCCAGCTCCGAGAGGAGGAGCAGGGCGTTGTCGGTCGGCTGGTCAGGGACGCCCGCCTGCGTCAACCGGGCACGCAGCCAGTCACGGGCGGCCTTGACACTGGGGGGTTCGCCAGCGAATCGGCGGCGGCTCAGCCGGAGGGGGAGCCTGGGAGTTCGGGTGGACGTGTCGGCGATACGTTGGGACATAGGTCCTCGCCTGCCTCTACAGGTGTGAGGGCTGAGGCCCTGGCCGAGTGGTTGCGCACTCTGGCTGGGGCCGTTTTTGTGCGCGCAAAGCTAACCACTTGTGGCGAAGCGGCCACGTGTTGCTCACGCACCACCTAGCATGAGCGCTTGAGCACGCTGACGCAAGGGACTATTAATAGTTCGTCGCATTTTTGCTTCGCATGCATCAGGCGACAGCTGGCAAGATGAGGCACTGCAACCAGCCTGACGCGTCGAGTGGAGTGGGTATGAGAACACGGCTCAGCTTGTCGGTCCGTGGCAAGCGGCTACTGCGCGAGCTGCGTCGGCATCGCATGGAGCGAGAGATGAGCCCCGAAGAGGTAGCCAGGCGGCTGGGGTGGCATAAGACGAAGCTCTATCGGATTGAGCGAGGCGAGAGTCGGCTCATCCTCGATGACCTTGAAGAGCTCTTGGAGCTGTACGGCGTGCGCTCCCCCGAACGTGAGTCCCTGTTCCAACTCGGCCGCGATGCCTGGAAACGTGGCTGGTGGCTTGCCTACAGGGACCTCTACCAGGGCGAGAGCTTCTTCGTCATGGAAAACGACGCCGCTAAGATCGGCTTCTACGCTCCGAATCTCCTCCCTGGGCTGCTGCAGACGGAGGACTACGCACGCTGCCTGATACGTGCCGCGCACCCCGACATGGCCGACGACGCCATCCAGCGCCAGGTCCAGGTCAGGATGGAGCGCCAAGCCATCCTCACCCGACGCAAGCCTCCGCGAATCCTCGCGGTTATGGACGAAGGCGTTCTTCGCCGCACCGTCGGAGGGGAAACGACCTACAAGAAGCAGCTTGAGCATCTGCTGGAGCTGGGGAAACGGCCGAACGTGGACCTCCATGTCATCCCTTTTCAAGCGGGCGAGCACATGGGGCAAGAAGGCCAGTTCACTCTCTTCGAGTTCCCCGACCCCGAGGACCCACCTGTCGCCTACCAGGAAGGGTTGTTCGGCGACGTCTACGTCGAAGACGTGGCCGATATGTCCCGTTATATGCTGGCCGCTGAAAAGTCTCTCGACGCGGCTCTCAGCAAAGCTGAGACTGTCGCGTTCATTGAACGCCTTGCGAAGGAGACCAGATAGATGGTCCGCGAGTCCGCCGAGCCGCTCTGGCGCACCAGCAGCTATAGCGGAGGCGGGAAAGAATGCGTCGAGGTCGCTCAGGCGGCGCGTGCGTCTCTGGTCCGAGACTCCCAGCACCCGGATCACGGTCACCTGTCGTTCGCGCTCCTCGACTGGAGCGCCTTCATCTCCTCCATCAAGAAGGGGGAACTGGACAGCTGACCCCACATAACTTCACACCTCGGGTGCGGCCCCGGACCTCATCCTGGTCCGGGGCCCTGCTGTATGTTCACGCTGTTCACCGCGGCTGGAAAACCCACGGTGACCTCGTGAACTTGGCAGCCCGAACAACGATGCACACGTGTGTCCGCAAACGGTCACAGGTTTGGCGTTCGGACCGCAAGCCGCGCTAGGGTCACGACTGCCCATCCCCCAAGCGCGCCTTCGCCCAAACCACATCTCCCCCAACCCGCGGAGAACACCGTGTCCCGCTTGTTCCCCCGATTCGAACTCGGCCGTGTGCCTGTTCTCGCTCCAAAGGGTCACCACCATGCGTGAAACGCTGCCGACCCCGCTCCGCGTAGCCCGGATTCTGCTGTTCGTACTGGCTGTTGTCGTCGGTCTGCAGATCGTCGGCGGCTTGATGATCTATGAGCTGGGGCCCGAACTCCTCGGCGTGCTCGTATGGACCGCGCTCCCCGGGATCGCAGCGCTACTCCTCGGCTTGAGGCTGCCCAAGGGCGGCCGAGGGATGATGGCGGCGATTTTGATCCTTCAGGCGTTCCTCCTCCTCTTCGCGCTTGGAAGGATCGGCAACGGCGACCCGCGAGGACTGACGAACCTCGTTTTCCCGGTTCTGATCACCGTCTTCGTCCTCCAGAAATCCTCTCGTGCCTTTCTGACGTCAGACTCTTCCGTCTCCAAATAAAAGCTGCGCTGCGACCTCCCACCCCCACCCTTGATAGGTCCTCCTGATGCTCCGCAGAATTCATGACCCTGATCGCGGTGCGAACATGATCGAATACGCCGCTGTCGTTCTCCTCGTCGCCGCGATCTTTAGCGCAGTCATGAACGCGGGAATCGGAGACCGCGTTGCGGCCGGAATCGAGCAAGCTCTGGCAGGGATCTATGGTGAGGAGAGCGGAAACAAGAGTGGTCCGACCGATCTCGCGGACAATGACGCCAGCCCAGACGACGCCACCGAGCAAGGCGCTAAAATCACGGGGACACCCGAAGGGTCCGCGACTCGCGAGTATGCCCGCACCCGCGGCACAGACGCTCCTACCGATGAGAACGGCGAACCGCTGAACTTGGCGCCGGACAGCGAGGTGACGCCGGAGGGACTCGGAGAGATCAATGATGACGACCCGCCGGTGGAACGGTTCCTCGATGCTCTGGCAGACGGCGCCGGTAACGATGCTTCAGGGGCTGTCGACGGCTTCTGGTCCCTCCTTACTGACCCCGTGGGAACCGCCAGCGACGCAGTGGACGCCATCGTCGAGGACCCCGTCGGACTGATCCTCAGCGAAGAGTTCCGAGACGCCTGGAAGAATGGAGACTGGCCAGCGGCCTTTGGCTATGGTCTGTGGGACGTCGGTACAACCCTCGTCGGTGGTGTCGGTCTGATCTTGAAGGCCAGCAAAGCTCTCAGCAAGGCGCCGACAGGGAACGGCGCGAAACCTCCAGAGGGAAGCGATACCGACAAGGACGGCGGAAAGCAGCCTGATAAAGAGGATTCCTCAGACTCCGAGAAGAACGATGGGGACAAAAACACGGCTGGGTGTTCAACGGGCAACAGCTTCCTTCCTGGCACCCCTGTCCTACTGGCGGACGGCACCACCTCCCCCATCGAAGATGTAGCAGTAGGCCACGCGGTCTGGGCCTTCGATCCCCTGACCGGTGAAGAAGGCCCGCGCCCAGTGACCGCCACCATCACCGGTTCGGGCGAGAAGACCCTCGTCGATATAACCATCGTCGATGACGAGGGCGATACGGGCTCGGTCACCGCCACCGACGGACACCCGTTCTGGGTGCCCGAGACGGCCGAGTGGGTCAACGCGATCGACCTGGAGCCAGGAACCTGGCTGCGCACATCTGGCGGCACCTGGGCGAAAGTTACAGCAGTTGAGAACCGCATCGTCACAAACCAGCAGGTTCACAACCTTACCGTTCAAGACCTCAACACGTACTACGTCCGCGCCGGAGCGGCCGAAGCGCTGACGCACAATGAGGAATGCTTCAAGTTCGATGAGCAGACCTGGAACGAACGCGATGATACGGACGGAATCGAGCACTCCAGCGATCGGCACGATGAGACAGGGGATCGATATAGGCCTGGCAAGGACAGTGTTTGGGAAAGTGAAATTGACAACAAGAAGAAGGCGGAACTTGCAAATGCAACAAAGGACATGGAGGGCACAATACAAAAGAATCCAAAGGGGGACGTTGTTGCCTACGAGGTGGACGCAGGCAAACCCATCGGGAAAAATCACGACGGATCCCATACAAGCACCTATACTGTGATTAGAGACAGATGGACTGGCGACTTGGTGACCATCCACCCAGGTCCAATTGAAAGGCCATCATAGGATGATCGTGAGCCTTCAGACCGAACGCGGACGCATTGAAGCTGAGGAGTCAATACGGGGAAACGAGCTTCTCCCCCAAGTCAACCCAGATGAGTATCCGATGATCGGCCATATCGACTTATATGGAAACACGATATTCAATAGACAGCAAATGGTCACACTCCTTAGTGAGGTAGAACGATTGAAAAAGGAATCGTTCATCACACAAACGCAGCAGGAATCCCTGGAATTGGTAGAACGTATGTGTCGTATGGGGACAAGAAAGGTCCACCGTTACCTTTGGTTCCTGGGAGATTGACCCTGCCTACGGCAAACAGACCCACACCGCCTCCTCGGGAGGCGGGCCAGGCGGTCGTGGTCTCGCTACGTCAAAAGGGAGCCGGTCGCTGGGTCGGTGTGCGGCACTTCGTCCGCTTCTGCCGGGGGATGGCCAGTAGCGGCGGAACTGCTACCGGAACGCCTTGGCGACATGGGGACAAGCCCGAACACACTGACCGTTGACGAGCTGCCCGCATCGTCGTGATCACGGGCTGATCGGGAGAGGGCCGATTATGGAGTCGCGGCTTGATCGGGTTGGCTGTCGGGCTGCTGATGGCGAAACGTGCGGTCGAGGTGCTGTCGGAGTCGGATGTGGCGGAACTGGTAGACGGCGCCGGTCTGGCGCAGCACACCACGGTGGTAAGCGTCATCGAGGAAGGCGACCAGATCCCAGGGGAGCTTGCCGGTGAGCGGGAGCCAGATGCGGGACAGCGTCAGCCATTGGCCCCAGGCGGTGAAGGCGAGCATGTAGGCGGCCGCGCCTCCGAGCCCTCCGGCTGCTCCGATGAGGAAGCCGTCCGGACCCCAGACCATTGGACCGAAGACGCCCTGGAGCAACTCGACGACCACGTGCCCGGACAGGAAGATTCCGAGGGTGAGCATCGGTACGAGTACCAGGAACTGCCGTCGCACGGTCGCGCGGTTGGAGGACAGCAGTCTGACCGGGGTGGCGGCGGCAGTGGTGACCATGGGGGCTTCGAGTGCGGCGAGGAGCCCGAAGACCAGCCCGGTCACCAATCCGAAGACCAGGCCGAAGACCAGCATGTTGATGAGTGTGACCTGTACCATACTCGTGGCCGTGAGTGAGAGCCCCTGGAACAGCACCCGTAGTACGGCGAGAGCGCACGCATAGCCGGTGCCCAACACGAACCCGCCCAGCAGCATGACGGTGAAGCGGGTGGTGAACGCGCGGAACGGTCTGGGGCTCACACCACGACTCGCAGCAGGAAGCCGCAGCCGTACGTGGGATGGCTGGAACTCGCCTCGGCGGTACATGGGAATGACGCAGTAGGCGGTTCCGAACGCGGCACCGGCGGACGGCCCGCTCAGGGCACCCTGCACCAGAATCCAGCCGAGGCCCACCGGCTCTCCGAGGACCCATAAGGAGAAAGCGAGGCCGACAGTCCACGCGGACACGGAAACGCACAGTGTGGATGCCAGCACGACGCTCAGGATGCGTGTCGAGAGCCGAAGCGAGCCCGCGATGCGCCACCACGCGATGTCCTGCCGACCGGGGTCCAGACGGGCAAGGTAGCCGAGCCAGTGCTGGGCTCGGTCCGGGTCCCACTGCTTCCGCAGTTGGCCGTCCTCGGCCCGCTCGGGGGCACGGCGCCGGTACAACGCCGGTACAAACCCCGCCAGCAGGTGCTCTTCAAGCAGGTCCCCCGTGGGGAAGCGCTCGGTGTCGAGCAGTTCCCGCGGGTCCGTTCCGGGTGTCTCGCTGTACATCGTCCGTGCCAGGTTGACCATCAGCGGGGTACGCAGAACCCGGGCGAGGTTCACGCTCTTTGGAGTCTGCCCGGCATGCAGCTCCTTCAGGACGCCATCCCATGTGCCCGCGTCCTGGTCGGGGCCGTTGCCGTGGGCAGCGTGCCGCGCGGTGCGGGGCAGATAGTCCGCGAGGTCATCGAGGGTGAGGTCGGTGAGTTCGATACCGGCGGCCCAGACCAGGGGCGGCTCTCCCCCGCGGACGGCTCGCTCGTACTCGTCACGTCGGCTGGTCAGGACGAGCGGCAGCGACGTGGTGTTGAGCGCGCGGAGCGCCTCGCCCCTCAATCCTTCGGCGATCTCATCGAAGCCGTCCAGGACCGGCAGGATCAGTTCGTCGTCGACCAGAGCGGCGGCCAGCGTCGCCCCGCCGGGGACCCGGCCGCTCAAGTGCGGATGGTCTCGCAGGAGCCCGTCGACCAGCAGGTCGCGCAACGAAGTGGTTGTCGGGTCCCAGGACCCGAGGCTGAATATCACCGGCACACGGTCGGGGGGATCCGGGGCCGAGAGGAGGTCAAGCGCGAACCTGATCGCCAGAATCGACTTCCCCGAGCCCGCCCTGCCGAGGATCACCAGCCGCCCCGAGGAAATGCGCCGGTAGGTCGCGGCCACGTTCCGCGCATCACCGCTGAGGTCCACCTCCCGCAAGGCCGCTCCCGGCGGAAGACGCTGGATGTTCTCTGCATGGTCCGTCAGTCCCGTCGGAGCCTGCTGCCACCGCACGGGAAGCGGAAACGGATCGTGAACCCGGCGCTGCCCCTCCTCCCGTCGCCAGCGACGTCTGACTTCTCTCGCCAGTGCTTCGGCAGCCTCGGCGAGCGCTGCGCCCGCGGGCTGCGTCCCGGAATCCGACCCGGGAAGCGGCAGCGACGGTGAGGCCCCCGGTGCCAGCCGCGAGGTGCCCGGCTCGGGTTGTCCGTTGCCCGGCAGGTCTGTCAGGTAACGCCGGTCTTCGGGACTGGCATTCAGGGCGTCCGCCAGCAGATTGATCGTCGCCAGCCGGTGGTCTGCTGACTTGCCAGACTCCAGTCTGCGGATGGTGCGCACGCTCACCTCGGCGCGTTCCGCAAGCTCTTCCTGTGTGAGACCCGCCTGCTTGCGCAGCCGACGTAGCGGCGTTCCTGAATGGTCCGTCACATCGGCCACCCTTCGCACGAATACGGGCGTTGAGAGCTTAGCGTGACGACCGGTCACATATGGCCGGTCCCCTGGCCTGTTCTGTGAGCAACGCGAACCACATGGTCGTTGCGGGTGGTCGTGTTCAGCACTCCGTGCCAGACCCCGGCAGAGCCGCCCTCGTCCACCCGGACAAAGGCGGGGCCGCCGCGCGGCGGCCCCGCCTCCTCCTGCTACTGCTCACAGAGGACACGATCCTGATGAGATCCCTACTGTCCCGCAGGTTCCGCGCCACCAGAGCCGTCACCGCAGCCACCGCGGTCCTGGCATTAGCTTCCGTCACCGGGCAGGTCGCCCACGCCGACACGCCCGCCGTCCCGGAGTTCGATGACGGATTCGGACTGAGCCAGGTCACGGAGGACAGGGAGGTGCACTCCAGCACCGATTTCTCGATCACGGTGACCACCCCCGAGGTGGCCGGCCAGCACAAGATCCGTATCTTCCTGCCCAGCGACTACGCGTCCGAGCCCGGCAAGCGGTGGCCGGTGACGTACTTCCTCCACGGCGGACCCGGCAACCCGGACGAGGCCGGCACGGTCGAGGCGCTGCGCTCCGACCAGATGATCACCGTCGCACCGGACGGGGGCCGGAAGGGCTGGTACGCCGACTGGCTCATGCAGGACACCGCCGAAGGCGCGGCCAACTGGGAGACCTTCCACCTCGAACAGGTCGTCCCCCTCATCGACGCCAACCTGCGCACCATCCCCGACCGCGGCCAACGCGCCGTCGTCGGGCTGTCCATGGGCGGCTTCGGCTCCATGCACTACGCCCAGACCCGACCCGACCTGTTCGGCCATGTCGCCTCGATGTCCGGCGGTATCGACTTCGGGAACTACGCCGTCCGCGGCGCCGTGGTGGCCACGGAGCTCAACCTCACGACCGCCTGGTGCGCCGTCTCCAGCTCGCGCGGATGCGCCGACTACGGCCCCGTCGTCGACAGCGACGCGATCTTCGGCTCCCCCTACCCCGTCTTCAACGCCGACCACATCTGGAGATCGGTCAACCCCGCGGCCTCCGCCAACCTGGCCAAGCTCGCCGACACCGGCATCACGCTCTACACCGGCGACAACGACCTCGTCGAGAACCACACCGCGGACGGCGTCGACATCGTCACATCCCGTCTGGACAAGCTCGGCATCCCCAGCCGTGCGGTCAACTACGGCGACGGGTCATCGCTCTCCCCAACATGCAACGGCGGCCACAACTACGGCTGCTGGGCACCCGCCTTCGCGGACTACATCCCCCGCCTAGAGGCCGCGTTCGCGGCCGAGGAGACGAAGTGACCTACCCCCGAGGAGCCGACACGATGGCAATGAAAACGAAGTGGAGCAGGACGCGGATCTCCGTCGTCATAGGCGCGGTGTGCGCGACCATGCTGGCGCTGCCGAGTCCAGCCGCGCACGCCCAGACGACCGGAGACGACCACGCCGACACGCTCGCGGCGCTGAAGGTCTTCCAGGCGAACGCCGGGCCAGGCGCGGCCATCCACGCAGGAGGCGGCGGCGACGCCTGGACCCTGTCCGTCGGCACGGGCGCCTGGCCCGCCAACCGGCCCATCAAGGCGGACGAGCACTTCCGTATCGGCAGCCAGACCAAGACCTTCACCGCGGCGGTGCTGTTGCAACTGGTGGACGAGAAAGAGATCTCCCTGGAGGCGCCCATCGGGGACTACCTTCCCGGTGTCGTCACCGGCAATGGCTATGACGGCACGCGCATCACCGTGCGCCAGCTGCTCCAACACACCAGCGGGATCGCTCCCTACGACCCGTATCCGATCACTCAGACGCCCAAGCCCAACCCCGACGGCACATACGACCTCTCCGCCTCGGTGCGGAAGGGGCTCAGTCGCGGCCCGGTCGCCGAGCCCGGTGCCAGCTTGACCTACTCCAACACCAACTACTTGATCCTCGGCATGCTCATCGAGAAGGTGACGGGTACGCAGGTGCACGAATCCATCACGGGCCGCATCATCGACCCGCTCGGCCTGACCCGCACCGCATTCCCCTCCCCGGGGAGCCGCACGCTGCCGAGCCCGGCCGTCAACGGCTATCACGGTTTGCGCATAGGCGGTGTCCGCCTCTGGCGCTCGGTCGTCACCTATGACCCGTCCCTCTACAGCAGCGCCGGAGCGATGGTCTCGACTCTGGAGGACCTGACGGCCTTCTATCAGGCACTGGTCGCAGGGGAGGTCATCTCTCCCGCGGGGCTGGACGAGATGCGGAAGGTGCGGGACCTGGGCGACTCCGGGGACGGCTACGGACTCGGCCTCAGCAAGCACAGCCTGCCCTGCGGGGGCGTGGCATGGGGCCACAACGGCGGGGTTCCCGGCTACCACACCTACACCCTGGTCACCGAGGACGGCCGCCATGCGTCCGCCGTGACCAACGTGTACTTCCTGACCAACAACCCAGGCGTCCAGCTGACCAACCTGATGGACACGGCCCTGTGCGAGGGCCAGCCAGAGCGGACCTGAACCCCCATCGGTCCCCGAACTACAGCGAACGCCCCGCGGAGCACACGTACGTCGCGGGGCGTTCGCGCGCCTACGGCAGGCATGAGGTGAGGCTGACGCCGACGGTGGAGCGGAAGCCCTCGCCGAACTCCGCGCCCGGATCGGCACCGACGCGCCGCAGCGGACCACGTGAGAGGCCGTCGAAACGACGACCGGTCATGGATGGCCGGTCCCCTGGCCTGTGCACTGAGCACACCAAACGCCATCTTTGTGGTGAGCCGGGCCGTTCCATCGGCCGGAGAACGCATACGAGGCGGTGCTTGCTCAGCCCCCGCAGTCCGGGCTGGACGCAAGGGACGGCTCCGCCAGCACGCAGAACCGCGCCGAGGCCCGGCTCTCCCCCTCATCCGGTAGCGACACTCAGGAGGATCGGTATGGCATACCGCTACCGATGCGGCGAATGCTCCTTCAAGACGGGGTGGATCACTCAATCCGAGGCAGAGGACCGAGCGGTCGCCCACTACGCCGACCACCACCCAAAACTCATCCCCGGCGGCATGGTCGAATTCAACGCGGAGAAGCACGACTCTCACGGCTGTTTCGGCTTCTTCTCGGTGCTGGCGATCCTGTTCCTACTCCTGGTGATCGCGTCGTCGTGCGAGGGGTAGACGGCCGGGTCCCGGTGCGGTTCGCCGGCGAGCAGCCGCCATATCCGCCCGCCCAGCCTCGACCGAGTCGCCGGCGCCTCCGAATCGTCCGTCCGTGCTGGTCCCAGCCTGTGCAACGTTTTTCGACTATGACCGAACAGAGATCCGATCGTCCCAACTGGTTACTAGATTGATCCCCGACATCCCCCAACCACGTCACCTCGGAGCTTGTATGGCTGCCGTCATCCCCCCACGTCCGCATCAGGCGTGGCATCGCCACCGCCGCCGCTGTCGTCGCGGGCCTGTCCATGTCGGGGTGCTCCCTCATGGCGGACATCTACTTCGCCTCGACGGCGGACCGCCCCTCGGACCTCGAAGTCGGCGACTGTCTGCTCAGGGATCCCATGGACGACGCACTCCACGACGTCGAGATCGTCGACTGCTCGGAGACCCACGAGGCCGAGGTCTATGCGAGCGCCACGATGGACGACGGCGAGTACCCCGGCCAGAGGAAGGTCGAGGAGATGGTACGGGACATTTGCGTTGAGGAGTTCGCGTGGTTTATCCACATCGCCCCCAGCGAGTCCGAACTCGACTACTTTGCTTTTCACCCGACTGAGACGATGTGGAACTTGTTCGACTACCGCCAGATCACCTGCATCGCCGTCGATCCCGAGGGCACCACGGGCTCGCTGGTGGGCGCCAATCGCTGAACCGCCGCTGATTCCGCACCGCATGCGAACGGGCCGCCACCGTCAAAAAAGACGATGGCGGCCCGTTCTTGTGGCCCCGCCGTCCGCCGCTCCTCCCATCCGGGGTCCACCCCGTAGAAGGGCCGGCGGACGGCTACTGCTGCCACGGCCGATCGGCTTCGCCCACTGGCGCCTGCTGTTACTCGGCGATCAGCTGGCGCAGCACGTACTGCAGGATGCCGCCGTTGCGGTAGTAGTCGGCCTCACCCGGGGTGTCGATGCGCACCACGGCGTCGAACTGGACACCGGTGTTCGTGGTGACCCTGACCGTGGACGGGATGCGTCCCTCGTTCAGCTCGGTGATGCCGACGATGGCGAAGGTCTCCTCGCCGGTCAGGCCCAGCGAGTCGGCGGACTTGCCCTCCGGGAACTGCAGCGGCAGGACGCCCATGCCGATGAGGTTGGAGCGGTGGATGCGCTCGTAGGACTCGGCGATGACCGCGCGGACGCCCAGCAGGCGGGTGCCCTTGGCCGCCCAGTCGCGGGACGATCCGGAGCCGTACTCCTTGCCGCCCAGGACGACCAGCGGGGTGCCCTGCCTGGCGTAGTTCTGCGCGGCGTCGTAGATGAACGACACCGGGGCGTCGGGCTGGGTGAAGTCGCGCGTGTAGCCGCCCTCGGTGCCCGGCGCGATCTGGTTGCGCAGGCGGATGTTGGCGAACGTGCCGCGGATCATCACCTCGTGGTTACCGCGCCGTGAGCCGTAGGAGTTGAAGTCCTTGCGCTCCACTCCGTTGGCCTTCAGGTAGTCGGCCGCCGGGGTGCCCGGCTTGATGGCACCCGCGGGCGAGATGTGGTCGGTGGTGACGGAGTCGCCGAGCTTGGCCAGCACGCGGGCGCCGGTGATGTCGCTGACCGGGTCCGGGGTGGTGGCCATGCCCTCGAAGTACGGGGGCTTGCGCACGTAAGTGGAGTCGGTGTCCCACTCGAAGGTGTTGCCGGTCGGCGTCGGCAGCGAGCGCCAGCGCTCGTCACCGGCGAACACGTCGGAGTAGGCCGACTCGTACATGTCGGAGGCGATCGCGGAGTCGATGACCTCCTCGATCTCCTCCGGCGACGGCCAGATGTCGGCCAGGTAGACCGGCTCGCCGTCAGCGCCGGTGCCCAGCGGCTCGGTGGTGATGTCGATGTCCATGGACCCGGCCAGGGCGTAGGCCACAACGAGCGGCGGCGAGGCCAGGTAGTTCATCTTGACATCGGGGTTGATCCGGCCCTCGAAGTTCCGGTTGCCCGACAGGACCGCGGTGACCGCGAGGTCGTTCTCCTGGACGGCCTTGGAGATCTCCTCCGGCAGCGGGCCGGAGTTGCCGATGCAGGTGGTGCAGCCGTAGCCGACCAGGTTGAAGCCGAGCTTGTCCAGGTACGGCGTGAGCCCGGAGCGCTCGTAGTAGTCGGTGACGACCTTGGAGCCCGGCGCCAGCGAGGTCTTCACCCACGGCTTGCGGGTCAGGCCCTTGTCCACCGCGTTCTTGGCCAGCAGGGCGGCGCCCAGCATGACCGACGGGTTGGAGGTGTTGGTGCAGGACGTGATCGCGGCGATCACGACCGCGCCGTGGTCGATCTCGGTCTCGGTGCCGTCGGACATGGTGACCTTGACCGGCTTCTTCGGGCGACCGCCGTTGGCGGCCTGCGCCGGGGCGTCGGAGGCCGGGAAGGACTCGTCGCTGGACTCGTCGACCGGGTCGCTGACGTAGTTCTGCACGTCGTGGCGCCAGGTCGGCTTGGCGCTGGAGAGCGCGATGCGGTCCTGCGGACGCTTGGGGCCGGCGATGGACGGGACGACGTCGCCGAGGTCCAGCTCCAGGTACTCGGAGAAGGCGGGCTCGTTGGCCGGGTCGTGCCAGAGGCCGTTCTCCTTGGCGTAGGTCTCGACGAGGGTGGTCTGGGCCTCGCTGCGACCGGTCAGCTTCATGTAGCGGATGGTCTCCCCGTCGATCGGGAAGATCGCGGCGGTGGACCCGAACTCCGGGCTCATGTTGCCGATGGTGGCGCGGTTGGCCAGCGGCACCGAGGCGATGCCGTCGCCGTAGAACTCGACGAACTTGCCGACCACGCCGTGCTTGCGGAGCATCTCGGTGATGGTCAGCACCAGGTCGGTGGCGGTGGTGCCGGGGTTGAGCTGGCCGGTGAGCTTGAAGCCGACAACGCGCGGGATGAGCATCGAGATCGGCTGGCCGAGCATGGCGGCCTCGGCCTCGATACCGCCGACGCCCCAGCCCAGGATGCCCAGACCGTTCTGCATGGTGGTGTGGGAGTCGGTACCCACACAGGTGTCGGGGTAGACCTGCCCGTTGCGGACCATGGCCACGCGGGCGAGGTGCTCGATGTTGGCCTGGTGCACGATGCCGGTGCCAGGCGGGACGACCTTGAACTCGTCGAAGGCGGTCTGGCCCCAGCGCAGGAACTGGTAGCGCTCGCGGTTGCGCTCGTACTCGATCTCGACGTTGCGCTCGAAGGCGTCGGGGCGCCCGAAGATGTCGACGATGACGGAGTGGTCGATCACCAGCTCGGCGGGGGCCAGCGGGTTGATCTTGTTGGCGTCGCCACCCAGTTCCTTGACGGCCTCGCGCATGGTCGCGAGGTCCACCACACAGGGGACGCCGGTGAAGTCCTGCATGATCACCCGCGCGGGGGTGAACTGAATCTCCTGGTTCGGCTGGGCCTTGGGGTCCCAGTTGCCGAGGGCCCGGATGTGCTCGGCGGTGACGTTCGTGCCGTCCTCAGTGCGCAGGAGGTTCTCCAGCAGCACCTTCAGGCTGTAGGGAAGTCGCTCGGAGCCTTCGACGGCGTCCAAACGGAAAATCTCATACGACTCGTCGCCAACGCGGAGCGTGTCACGGCTGCCGAAGCTGTTCGCGGACACGATGCTTGCCTCCTGATCTCGCCACTTTCTCCCAGCATCCTGCACCAATGGCGGGGCCGGGAAATCACTGAGGCTGCCCTTATGAGATGGCGCGTGGACCGAGGCCGACCCACCTCACAGCACGCCAAAGTAACTGTTCTACCAGGGGTGATGTCGCCGCCTGCGCCGCCGCGCGCACCGGCCGCACGGTTTCGTTCCGAGCGGCTGCCTCAGGTGGCAGCGGCCAACCTCACACACCCAGTAATCAACTGTCGTTTTATCTCGACATCAAGCTATCGAACGTATATCTCGATATCAAGTTACCCGCGAGTAGACGCCCGTGCGATCTCTCCGCCCGCGTCCGGCCTTCTCCTCAGCCCGAAGCACGGTGCGCAGAGACAGGCCCCACGCGGAGGCGCAGGAAAGGCGACGCCCTCAACGACAGGACACCGCATCACGGAACACCCCATACGGCAGATACTGGGCGCCCAATCCCACCCCTACCCAAAACAAGCGGATAACCCCACAGGGATGATGAAGCGCACCAGCGCCACGAACCAATCCAGGTGCGCGAGTGCACGAACACGAACGTCAGGGCACCGCGAGAACACAGCGCGCCGCGGCATCGCGGTCCTCTTCCGTATCCACCGCGCCGGGGTGGACCTGCGTCGACGGGGGCGGGGTGTGGTGCTGCGCAGGCCTCACACAGGGCGGGACCCACGCATAGCAGACGGTGCTGGACCGCGCTCGCGATCCAGCACCGTCCATTGGCCGATTGCTTCGCTTTCCGTTACCGACCGCGGCGAGGCGCTCAGCGCACCTGCGGGGCGACCTGGTCGGCGACCAGTTCCAGGTGGTCGAGGTCGGACAGGTCGAGCACCTGCAGGTACATGCGCTCGCTGCCGATCTCCGCGTAGCGACCGATCTTGTCGACGACCTCGGCCGGGGTTCCGGCCAAGCCGTTCTCCTTGAGCTCGTCCACCTGCCGCCCGATCGCCGCGGCGCGGCGGGCGACCTCGGCGTCGTTGCGGCCGCAGCACAGGACCTGCGCCGCCGAGTACACCATCGGATCGGTCCGGCCGGAGGCCTTGACCGCGGCGCGGGTGCGCTCGAAGGCCGCCAAGGTGTCGTCGATGCCGTTGAACGGCACGTTGTACTCGTCGGCGTGGTGCGCCGCCAAGCGCGGTGTGCGCTTCACCCCGGTCCCCCCGATCAGCACCGGCGGGCGGGGTGCCTGCTCGGGCTTGGGCAGCGCGGGCCCCTCGGCAAGCCGGTAGTGGCGGCCCTCGTAGCGGAACGAGTCGCCCACCGGGGTCGACCACAGGCCGGTGATGATGTCCAGCTGCTCCTCGTAGCGGTCGAAGCGCTCACGGGCCGACGCTGGAAACGGAATCCCGTAGGCCTGGTGCTCCTCCTCATACCAGCCCGCGCCGAATCCGAACTCGACCCGTCCCCCGCTCATACGGTCGACCTGGGCGACGGAGATCGCCAGGGGGCCGGGATGACGGAACGTCGCCGCGGTCATCAGCGTGCCCAGGCGTATGCGCGAGGTCTCGCGGGCAAGCCCCGCGAGGGTGATCCAGGCGTCGGTGGGGCCGGGAAAGCCGTCGACATCCCCCATCTTCAGGTAGTGGTCCGAACGGAAGAAGGCGTCGTAGCCGAGGTCCTCGGCTGCCTTCGCCACCGTCAGCAGCGTGTCGTAGGTCGCGCCCTGCTGCGGCTCAGTGAAAATCCTCAAGCGCATGCGTCCCATTGTTCTACCTAAGCGCAGAACGTGAAACCGGAATACGCTCAGTGCCCACCAGGGCACCCGGAGCGAACGTGTGGAGCGGTCGGCACGGTCGCTACGCTTCCCTCCGCCCCGACGGACATCTCGCAGGTCACCGGCTCACAGTGGAGCGCTGAGCGGATAACGTCGATATTCGGACACCGCTCGAAACACCCCGTGAACCGGACCCGACCGAAGGCGCGATAGTTCCGACGTGAAGCTGTTCCGACGTGCCAAGCGCACCCCCGATTACGACCCCGACAGCTCGGACGCCGAGCTGATCGGCGCAGTCGCATGCGGTGATTCCCGCGCCTTGGAGATCCTGCACCGCAGGCACGCGCCCTGGCTGCGGGCCCGCCTGCGCTACCGGTGCGGCGACCCCGACCTGGTGGACGCCGCGCTGCAGGAGACGTTTCTCGCGATCTGGAAGAACTCGAAGACCTTCACCCCCCGCGATGCCGACGGCGACGCCGGTGCGTGGATCTGGACGATCGCGATCCGCCAACTCATCTCGCAACTACGCAGGCGCGGAAACCAGTGGCTCGGGGCCACCGACCCGGAACCCTACGAACCCGTGGGCGAGGCGTCCGCCGAGGACCTGGTGCTCCTCCGGATCGAACACGGCCCGCTCGGCGCCGCGCTGAACAACCTCTCCCCGGAGCTGCGCCTGGCCATCCAGGCCACGATCCTGGACGGCCTGACCGTGCGTGAGGCCGCGCTGATGCTCCAAATCCCCGAAGGCACCGTCAAGACCCGCGTCATGCGGGCCAAGGCCCAACTCCGGGAGCAGCTGACATGACCTGGCATCTCACATCCCGGCAACTCACGGACTACGCCGCTGGACGTGCGGACAACGCTGTGGCGATGTCCGCGGAGGCTCACCTGATGCATTGTGCGACCTGCCGCCAGGAACTACCGACCGACGAGGAATGGCTGGAAAGGAGCTGGGCGCAACTGCGCGACATCGTCGACCGCCCGCGGCGCGGCCTGCTGGAGCGCGCGCTGGAGGCCAGCGGGCTCAACGAGGCCACGGCCCGGCTGCTTGTCGCCACGCCCACGCTCTACCGGGCGTGGCTGATCGCCATGGTGGTCGTCCTGGGGACGGCGCTGATCGCCGCCCACACGGTGCCCCGCGGCTCGCTGATGTTCTACTTCCTGGCCCCGGTGCTGCCGCTGGCGGGCGTGGCGCTGGCCTACGGACGCGGTGTCGATCCGGCCCACGAGTTCACCTCGGTGACGCCGATGGCCGGGCAGCGGCTGCTGTTCCTGCGCGCCATGGCGGTGCTCGTCCCGGCCTTCACGCTGTGCACGGGCGCGGCCCTGCTGCTGCCCGGGGTCGGCGGCCCGGACTGGGCGCCCGTGGCGTGGCTGCTCCCGGCGCTGACCCTGGTCTCCGCGTCGCTGATGCTCTCGCGGTGGGTGAACCTCACCCTCGCCAGTGCGGCACTGGCGAGCGGCTGGCTGGCGGCACTGGCGCTGGCCTCGGCGGCCAGGCACCTCAGGCCCGAGCAACTGTTCGCGCCGCACGCGCAGATGCTGTGGGCCGCGGCCTTCGTACTGATCGTGGGAGCGTTCGCGGTCCTGAAGGCACGCCGGGGGTGGGCCGGATGACCGCGCCCGAGGTTCCCGTGCGCACCGCCCTGGGCACGGTGGTAGCGCAGGCGGTGACGCGGCGGTACGGCCTGCGCACCGCACTGGATGACGTGTCTTTGGAGATCGGCCGCGGGGTCACCGGACTGCTGGGCCGCAACGGCGCGGGCAAGACCACGCTGATGCGGTGCCTGTCGACCGACCTGGACCCCAGCAGCGGCCGCCTGGAGATCCTGGGCCGCAACCCGGAGCGCCCCCGCGAGCGGACCGACATCCGCCGCCGCCTCGGCCACCTGCCGCAGAATCCGACGCTCTACCCGCACTTCACGGCGTTCGGGCTGCTCGACTACATCGCCGTGCTCAAGGAGCTGGGAGGTCGCAGGAAGCGGCACGACGAGGTACGGCGGGTGCTGGGCCTGCTCGGGCTGTACGACCGCCGGTTCACCCGGGTGCGCCGGCTGTCGGGCGGCATGAAGCAGCGGCTCGCGCTGGCCGGGGCGCTGCTCGGCGAGCCGGAGCTGCTGCTCCTCGACGAGCCCACCATCGGCCTCGACCCCGAACAGCGGATCCGCTTCCGCGACCTGGTCTCGGAGTTCGCGACCACGCGCACCGTCGTGCTGTCGACCCACCAGATCGAGGACGTCGAGGCGCTGTGCAACGGCGTCATCGTGCTGGACGAGGGGCGGCTGGTGTTCACCGGAACCCCCGCCGAACTCATCGGCCAGGCGCGCGGGCACGTGTGGGCGCTGCCGGAGCGCCCGGCCGCCGGCACCACGACGTGGCGGCGGCCCGACGGCCGGTACCGCGTGCTCACGCCGTACGCGACGCGCCCGCCTGAGGGCTATGAAGCGTCGGCCGCACCGGTCGAGCCCACGCTGGAGGACGGCTACCTCCTGCTGACCGGAGCCGCCGACACCGCGAGCGGCCGAGGGGCGGTAGCGGGTCGCGCATGACGATCTCCATCGCGCGGTTGTCCTGGTTCGAGCTCAAGCGGCTGTTGCGCAGCCCCGTGTTCTGGCTCGGGTTGCTCGGGGTCATCGGCCTTCAGGGCGCCGTGAAGGCCACCGAATCCCCGGTCGAGTTGCCGTCCTGGCCAGCCATCACCCACAACACGCTGTACATCAGTGAGGCCGCCGCCGCTGTCATGTTTATCGCCGCGCTCCTCCCCGCGGTCCGCCAGGCGCGGTACGGCGGCGCCATCACCTCACCGGTCGCCGCTCGGGAGCGGGCGATCGCGCTGCTGGCCGCCGTCGTTATCTGCGGAGCGGCCAAGGGTGCGCTCGTCTGGGGGGCGGCGCTGGCGCTGGTCTCCTACGACAAGGTCATCGGCTCCTTGAGCCTGGCCGACCTCGTGACGCCGTCGCTCATCGTAGCCAGTGGCGGCGTGGCCGGGACGCTGGTGGGCATCTGGACGCGGTCGTGGGTCCCCGCCCTGGTTCCGCTCCTGGCCGTCCCGACGTTCGTCGCCTTCAGCTGGTACCCCGTCAGCGAGTCGCCGATCGTCGGTGCCCCGATAACCGGCGCTAACGCCCTCTACACCGTGGCCAACGTTTTGCTTAACCCCCCGGAGGGGGGCGCTGCCTCCGACCTGTGGGGTGTGCCGCCGCTCCACCTGGTCCAACTGCTGTTCCTGATGGGCGGTGGCATCGCGACGACGCTGGTGCGGGTCTCCCCGAGGAAATGGCACCGAATCACCACCGTCCTGCTCGCACTGCTCCTCTTCACCGGTGTGGGCGGTGCGTACGCCGGCCAGCGGCTGTCCTTGCAAGGCGACGTCGCGGCCGCGGGCGGGCTGCCCCTCGGAATCTCCGCGCCGGAGCGAGTATGCCGCGCGCACGGTGACGTCACCTACTGCAGCTACGCGGGCTACGAGAACTGGATCCCCTACTGGCAGGAGGTCGTGGACCCGGTGGCCGAGGCCGTCCCGCCGCGCGCCCGCGAGGACCTGCCGACCGTCGCCCTGCAATCGTTCGAAGCCCCGCGCAAAACAGCGGAGGACGGGGTCGCCGCACCCGCTGAGAGGTGGTTCCTCGACGATTCCTACCAGCAGCGGGCTCTGGCCGCTGAGGTCGCCGGGATCGTGGCCGGTATGCCCATGGACGGGAATGACGGCGAGTGCACGCTCGCGGGCCAGGGACGGCTCCCGGTCTACATCTGGCTTTCGATGCGGCCGTTCTCCCGCACCCCCGATCTGGTGTCCCTCCCCGGGATCAGTTACCCCGATGTCGGGGACATCGCGCTCGCCTTCGCTATGCGGGAGGCCCCCGATGCCACGGTCCTCCGGGGGCTAAACCGGTCCTGGGAACGGCTGCTCTCACCTGACACCACCTCCGCCGAGGCCGCCCAACTGCTGGGCATCGAGGTGACCGACGTCCACCGGGCCCGCGCCCGGAGCGAGATCGAGCGCTTCTTCGGTACTGGCGATTCCGATGACTTCCCCCTGGTCGAGGAGAGTGCCCCCGCCGATGAGACCGCCGAGCCTGCTCCGCCGTCGTGCCGGTGAGGGGTTCACGGCGACGCGCATGCGGCCGCGTCCCTGACGCGCCTGGTCGGGTTTGAGCTCACGCGCCTGGCGCGCAGCCCCTTCCCGTGGCTGGCGATCGCCTACGTCTCGCTCCGCGGCCTCGACGTCCGTCGACTGGCCCACTGGGAGGGATCTTCGACGACGCGATCGTCGGTTCGGCGCTCACTGGCGCGGGGCCGTTCCTCGTCCGAGGAGGACCGCCCCGTCGCGCGCCTCAGGCGTCGTCTCGCACGAGGGTCGCCACGCACTCCACGTGGTGGGTCATCGGGAAGCTGTCGAACGCCCGCAGATCCGCCAGCTCATAGCCGCAGTCCATGAACGCCACGAGGTCGCGGGCCAGCGTCGCCGGGTCGCAGGAGACGTAGGCGACGCGGCGGTTGCGCAGCTCGGCGAGCTGTTCGGCGACCACCCGCCCGGCACCCGCCCGGGGCGGGTCGATGACCGCGATGTCCACCCGCATATCGACCCACTCGCGCAGCTGCGAGGCGACATCGGCGCGCTCCACCCGGACCCAGGGCAGGTCGCGCAGGTTGTGCTGGGCGTCGCGGGCGGCCTCGGCGTTGCCCTCCACACCCAGGACGCGCCCCTCGGGGCCGACGGCGTCCGCTAGGGCCCCGGCGAACAGTCCGGCACCGCAGTACAGGTCGAGGGCGGTCTCCCCCGGCTTCGGTTCCAGGGCCGCGATGACGGCGTCACTGAGCGTCTGCGCGGCGGCGGGGTGCACCTGCCAGAACCCTCCGGCGCTGACGCGGTACTCGCGTCCGCCGACGGTCTCCCGGATCCCCCGTCGCCCGCGGACCGACTGGGTACGTCCGCCCTTGAACCGCCGCAGGACGGCGGCCGAGGCCTTGGGGGTCGGCAGCAGGGGGAGCTTGGCGCCACGCGGCGTGACGATGACCGCGGTGTCGGCGCAGGAGGCCGAGGAGACGGCCTCGACCTCGCTGACGCCCGGCCACTGCAGTTCGGTAACCCCCAGCCGGTCGACCTCGGGGTGGGCGATCAGGCACTCGTCGACGGGCTGCACGGCGTGCGAGCGGTGCTTGCGCAGCCCGGCCGTACCGTCGGCATCGACCGCGAACCGCACGCGGGTGCGCCAGCCCAGACCGTCGGGCGTGCCGGGCAGCTCCTCGACGTGCACATCACGCTCGATCCCGGCGATGCGCCGCAGCTGCTCGGTGACCACCTGCGCCTTGATCCGGCGCTGCGCCTCCAGGGAGGCGTGCTGCCAGTCGCAGCCGCCGCACTTGCCCGGACCGGCGAACTTGCACGGCGCCTCCACCCGGTCGGGCGACGCCTCCAGCACCTCGACGGCCTCACCGCGCAGGAAGCGCTTGGTCTCCTCGGTGATCCGCACCCGAACCCGCTCCCCGGGCAGCGCGTGCCGGACGAAGACGACCTGCTCGTCGTGGCGCCCCACGCACCACCCGCCGTGCGCGACACCGTCGATGCGCAGCTCCAGGTGGGTTCCGACACGGCTCATGTAAAGACGACCTCCGGCACGACGGGACTTCCTCGGGCATGTCGCAGGTGACTCCCGCGTACAGCCACCGCCCATCTGCGGTAACTCTAGCCGAGCGGGCACCCCGCTCCGGTTGGGTATACCGTTGCCGGGGCCGCTTCATCAGCGGCATTCCCACCTGCCGAGCGGGTGTACGTCCGAACGCCGAGACCGGGAGCGGATGACCTGTGCACATCGTCATACTGGGCTGCGGCCGGGTGGGCTCCACCCTCGCGCACACACTGGAGGACATGGGGCACACAGTCGCCGTGATCGATAGGGACCCCGAGGCCTTCCGCCGGCTGCGTTCCTCGACCGCCAAGACGGCCGTCCACGGCATCGGCCACGACCGCGACGTCCTCATCACGGCGGGGATCGCCGGGGCCGACGCCTTCGCCGCCGTGAGCAGCGGTGACAACTCCAACATCATCGCCGCGCGGGTGGCCCGCGAGATGTTCGGGGTGGAGCACGTGGTCGCCCGCATCTACGACCCGCGGCGTGCCGAGGTCTACCAGCGGCTCGGCATCCCGACCGTGGGCACGGTGCGGTGGACAGCGGACACCGTGCTGCGGCGACTCATCCCGGGATCGGCGGGACTGGACGTTGGCCCGCTGTGGCGCGACCCGTCGGGGACGGTGCTGATGACCGAGGCGCCCCTCAGCGCCACCTGGGTGGGGCAGCGCGTGGAACAGCTGGAGGCCGCGCTGCCGCTGCGCGTGGCCTACTTGTCACGGGGCGGCGAGATCCTGCTCCCGCGTGGAGACGAGACACTGCGCGCCGGGGACGTCCTGCACGTCCTCGCCCGTGCCGCCGACATCGACGCTCTCCAGGCGCGGCTGGGCGCGCACGAGAGCCATGACCAGGGGGTTTAGCCGATGCGGGTCGCAATCGCCGGAGCAGGAAGCGTCGGCCGTTCCATCGCCGCCGAACTCAGCGAGAGCGGGCACGAGGTGCTGCTCATCGACCGGGACACCCGCGCCATCGGCGTGGACGAGCTGCCGCGCGCGGAGTGGATGCTGGCCGACGCCTGCGAGCTGTCCACGCTGGAGGACGCGCGGCTGGCCGACTTCGACACGGTCGTCGCCGCGAGCAGTGACGACAAGGTGAACCTCGTGGTGTGCCTGCTGGCGAAGAAGGAGTTCGGGGTCGACCGCACTATCGCGCGGATCAACGATCCGGGCAACGAGTGGCTGTTCACCGACTCCTGGGGGGTCGATGTGGCGGTGTCGCCGCCCCGGCTCATCGCCTCACTGGTGGACGATGTCGCCGAGGTCAACGAGGCCGGGGACGCGATGGCGCTCCTGTCGCTGCCCGAGACCGACCTGCTGGAGTTCACGCTGCCGCCGGATACGCCGCACGCCGGCCGCCCGGTGGGCGAGCTGACCCCGGCCCTGCCGGAGGATATCGTCCTAGTCGCGCTCGTGCGCGAGGGCCGGGTGCGCCCGCCCGCACCGGAGACGGTCCTAGCCGCGGGCGACGACCTGGTCTTCCTGAGCAGTGCGGAGTCCGTCGACGAGCTCGGGGTGCTGCTCGCGCCCTGATTCCCCGGCCCTTCCGTTGATCTCGGCGATATCGACCGAATTTCGGCGGTTATTACGTCGATATCGCCGAGATCAACGGTGGTCGGGCGTGTCAGGGGGTGTCGGACTCGCGCGGCGGCGCGAGGGACGTCCCGTTCATCGCCGTGCGCCCGCGGGCCAGCAGCCACACCATGGCCGCCAGTCCGGCGACCTGCAGCGGCCATCCCATGGCGATCTTGGAGAAGCCCAGCAAGGCGAAGGTGTCCGCGACGCCGTAGCTCGCCGCGGCCCACAGCGGCCACTGCACCGCGACCCGGATGACGCAGGGCGCCACCAGCAGCCAGGTCAACCGGGAGCTGAGCTTGACCACCGCGGGATTGTTCCGCCACCCGGTGGGGTCGCCGGTGACCGAGCCGATGAGCAGTCCCATGGCCGGCCATCGGACGACGATCGTCAGGGTCAGGACCACCGCGTAGACCGCGTTGTAGATGATGCCGGGCAGGAACGCGTCCTCGGCGTCGCCGCTGCGCAGTGCGAATATCGCCGCGATAGCGATGCCGAACAGGCTGTTGAACACGAACTGGACCGACGAACGCTGCACGAGCCGCGCGATCGCCAGCAGGACCGCCGCACCGATCCCCAGCCCGAGCCCCAGCTGGAGGTTCTGGGTGATGATGTAGCTGACCGTGAAGGCGATGGTGGGGACCGCCGCCTCCACCATGCCCCGCTTCCCGCCCAGCGCCTTGGACAGCTGCGCGCGCACGACGGCCTCGACGGTCTGCTCGGAGACCTCAGGGTGCTCGGGGGCCTCCGTCGCGCGGTCCGCGGCCTGGTTCGCGGCCTCGTCGGACGACGCACGGCGCTCGGCGCCACCGCTCCGGGTGGTCGGGGGTGACGGGCGGGACGTCTCCACGGCCCGCTGCTGGTCGGTCATGCTGCTCCAGTGGGAATCGGTGGCACTGCGTCCGACGGGAAACCGGTATCGGCCGTTGTGGTGTCCACCCTAGGCCAACGCGCCGCCGTGTGGCCGGTGTTCCCCCCTCACCCGAGTGTTGGCGGGGCCGTCCCCGGACACGTCGGCGTCGGGCCAGCTCCCGGGCGGGCAGGCGGGCGCACGTCCGTGGACCCCCGACGGCGGGATGCGTAGGCTGACGGCAGACCTGAGTGTGAGTGGTTCTCGCGAGGAGAGTGCTGTGTCTGCGTCCGTGTCCCTGCGCCCCGATCACCTCGACTTCGCACTGCGGCTGCACTCCGAACTGACCGCCTCGGCCGCCCCGTCAGGATTCGTCTGGTCCCCCTACTCGGTGGCCAGCGCGATGGGCCTCGTGGCGACCGGTACGCGCGGAGCGACGCACACGGAACTGACCGACCTGCTCGGCCGCGATCTGGCCGACCACCTGGCGGCGCTCGACGACGCCGTCTCCGAGGGCCCCGAACTCGCCACCACGACCGGCCTGTGGGTCCGCGACGACCTGTCGATCCGTCCCGAGTTCGAAGCCGCGCTGCGCGGCCGCCCGGAGTCCTCCGTGCACACAGCCGACTTCCCCAACGACCCCGAGGGCGTGCGCACAGCGGTCAACAGCGAGGTCGCCAAGGTGACCCGGGGAATGATCGACGAGCTGCTCCTGCCCGGCACGGTGACCACCGACACCCAGGCCCTCCTGCTCAACGCGCTGTGGGTGCGGCTGCGGTGGTGCAAGCCGTTCAGCCCCGCAGCGACCGCCCCCCGGAGGTTCCACGCGCCCAGCGGCACCCGCGAGGTCCCGATGATGCGCAGCGAGAGCAGCATCCCCTACGCGCAGGCGGCCGGGTGGCGCATGGTCACCCTCGCCGGTGACCACGATCTCGCGCTGGATGTGCTGCTGCCCGACCGGGCCGACGCTCCGCTCACTCCGAAGGCGCTCACCCAGCTCTACCGCAAGGCCACCCCGACCACCGTGGACCTGTCCTTGCCGCGCTTCGAGCTGACGCACCGTACCGAACTCAACAGCTCCCTGAAGGCCGTCGGCGTGCGGACGGTGTTCACCGACGACGGCGACCTGGGCGGGATCAGCGACCGGCCGCTCCGCATCGACCAGGTGATCCATCAGGCGGTATTGCGCGTGGACGAGAAGGGCGCCGAGGGCGCCGCCGCCACCGCGGTCATGGTGGCGCTGGCGGCAGCGATCCCCAACCGTCCCGTGGTGTTCACGGCGGACCGCCCGTTCACGGTGGTGCTCCGGCGCCGCTCGGCCATCCTGTTCCTCGGCGTGGTGGCCGATCCGCGCGACCCCGGTCCCGCGTAGTCGCGACGGGCGTGCCGCACGCGGAGCTTCGGCCCCTCCGGCGGCGCGGGCAGGCGGCAGTGGTGGCCGATCCGCGGCCGGGCAGCTGAACAAAAGCCGCCGGGACGCCGCCTGCCCCGTGCCCGCAGGACCCACCCGCGGCGCCGCGACCGTCGGCCTCAGGCGGGGACGACTTCGAAGGTGGTCGCCAGCCCCACTCCGCAGGAGGCACCGTCGCGCTCGGCGTCGGTGCGCAGGAAGGACTTCTGGTCGAAGCCCTCGATGTTGGCGAGGTAGACCTCGTGCGCGTCGAGCGAGGCGATTCCGGCGGCCAGGTGCTCCTCGGTGAGTTCGACGAAGTGGGTCACGCGGGGCGAGTTGGAGAACGCCACCTGGCGCACGCCCGACCAGGGCGCCAGCCCCTCATCGACCAGATCGGTGAAGATCCACCGGTTGGCGGCGTCGCGGACGGCATCGAGCAGGGCGGGGCCCAGCATGCGGTGGTCGGCGTGGTTGTAGGCGGCCGAGCCCGGGAAGTGGTCGCGGAAGTTGAGCGACACGATGACCTCCGGCCGGTACCGGCGGATCGCCCGGGCCAGGGCGCGCCGCAGGGGCAGGCCGTACTCCAGGGTGCCGTCGGGGAAGTCGAGGAACTCGACGGATTCGACGCCAACAGCGCGGGCGGAGGCGAGCTGCTCCTCGACCCGCAGCCGACCGCTCTCCTGGGGTGGGAGCGAGTCGATGCCCGCCTCGCCCCGGGTTACCAGCACTTCGGTGATGTCTTTGCCCTGTGCCGTCCACCGGGCGATGGCGGAGGAGGCACCGAATTCCAGGTCGTCGGGGTGCGCCACGACGGTGAGGGCGCGGGTCCAGTCCTCGGGCAGCGGTTCGGGGGCCGTTGTGGTCGTCATGGGGATCAGCGTACGGCCGACGGCGGCTCGGGGCGGCAGGCGGACGCGGTATGCCGCCCCGAGCACGGTAGAGCCGTCAGCCGACAGCGGGTCGCGGGCAGCGCAAGGGCCAAGGGCGATCGGCGGGTGGCAGGGGGCGGGGGTCAGTCCTGGTCCGGCTGCCCGGCCTGTCCGTTCTGCTGGGCCTGCGCCGCACGCTGCTGCTTGTCCATCGACTCCTTGATCTCCGGCGGGACCGTGATCTCCAGGAGGTCGCGCGGTGGAATGGGGTGATCGCCGCGGACGACCACGATCTGCTGGAAGATCGCCTCAACCGCCGCCATGGCCTCGGGCTTGGCTGCGGCCTCGCCCCGGATCACGCCGCGCAGGACCCAGCGGGGGCCGTCCACGCCGATGAACCGGACCCGCTGGCCCAGCTGATGGCCCTGCTCGTTGGTCTTGCCCTCGACGGGGACGATCGCCCGCAGCTCCTTGCCGAACGGGCCGTCGAAGTCCTCGGCTTTACCGCCCTGCGAGACGACCTGCTCGCGCAGTTCATCGAGCATCTCCTGCCACAGTCCGCTGGACTTGGGCGCGGCGAACGGCTGGACCTGCAGTGCGGAGTTGCCCTGCACGAGCGTGACACCGATGATCTGGTTGGTCCGCTGGGCGACGTTGACCTGCACCTCCAGGCCCTGCTCCACCGGCACCTGGATAGAGCCCAGGTCGATGCGGGCCGCTTCGGGCGCGTCCTCCGAAGCGTCCCACGGCCCTTCGGCCCGGTGCTCGTCCTCGGGCTTGTCCGGCTCCTGTACCGGGGTCGACTCGTGGGCGACCTCGGGGGTGTCGGCAGCGCCGTTCTTCTCGCTCTTCTTGCGTCGGCGTCCGAACACGCCTCACACCTCTCCCGCTACTTCTTGATCCCCGGCCGCGCCGGGGTGGTGGTCGTCATCTCCGTGCCGCGTGGCCGCCGGTGGAACCGAAGCCGCCCTCCCCACGCGTCGAGTCGTCCGGGAGACCGTCCACCTCGCGGAAAGCGGCCCGCTCGACCCGCTGGACCACCAGCTGGGCGATCCGGTCGCCCCGCTGCAGCTTGACCGGGGTCGTCGCGTCGGTGTTGATCAGGGTGACCCGGATCTCGCCGCGGTACCCGGCGTCGACGGTGCCGGGCGCGTTCACGATCGTCAGGCCGCATCGGGCGGCGAGCCCGGAACGGGGGTGCACGAACGCGGCGTACCCCTCGGGTAGCGCGATGGCGACGCCGGTTCCCACGGTCGCGCGCTGCCCGGGATCCAGGACGACGTCCTCGGTGGTGACGAGGTCGGCGCCGGCGTCGCCGGCGTGGGCGTAGGCGGGGATGTCCACCCCGGGGTCTAGGCGGTGGATGAGGATCTCCACCGGGCCGTTAACGGAATCACTACTCACACTTGGCGAGCCTATCGCGGCTCGGCAGCCGCCATGCTCAGTGGATCCGATGGCCGCTGAGGGACGGGGGGTCCGCGCGTGCGCGGACCCCCCGCCGGTTCGGCCGCTAGGCGTCGGACGCGGGCAGCACCACGTCGACCGTGAGCTCACTGTCGCCGGTGATCTCGAAGTCGAGTTCGGCGGCTCGCCCCGCGGCGACGAGGTCGCCCTCGGCGACCTGCGCGTTGCGCACGTTCTTACCGCGGACGACGACCCGCTCGACCTCGGCGCGCATCGACAGCTTGCGCTCGGACTTGGCCTTGCGGACCGCCCGCAGCACGTCGGAGGTCGTGGCGAGGACGGCGGGGTCGCCGTCCTGGGCGGCGGCGCGGAACTCCGCGGCGTCCGGCCAGGACGCGGCGTGCACCGAGCCCTCGTTCCACCAGGACCAGACCTCGTCGGCGACGAACGGCAGGAACGGGGCGAACAGCCGCTGCAGCGCCGACAGGGCGATGAGCAGGGCGGCGCGCGCCGAGGCGCCGGCCCCCGTGGTGGCGTCGCCGTCGTAGGCGCGGGCCTTGACCAGTTCCAGGTAGTCGTCGCAGAACTCCCAGAAGAACCGCTCGGTGTGCTCCAGGGCGCGGGTGTGGTCGTAGGCCTCGAAGGCCGCGGTGGCGTCCTCGACGACCTCGGACAGTGCCGCGAGCATGGCGCGGTCCAGCGGCTCGGTGACGGCGGCCGGGGCGTCGGTCGCGTCCTCACCGGCGACCGACAGCACGAACTTGCTGGCGTTGAGGATCTTGATGGACAGGCGGCGCCCGACCTTCATCTGGCCCTCGTCGAGCGCGGTGTCGGTGCCCAGCCGCCCGCTGGCCGCCCAGTACCGGACCGCGTCGGAGCTGTAGCGCTCCAGCAGGTCGAGGGGGGTGACGACGTTGCCCTTGGACTTCGACATCTTCTTGCGGTCGGGGTCCAGGATCCAGCCGGAGATGCCGGTGCTCCGCCACGGGACGGTGCCGTGCTCGAAGTGCGACCGGACGACCGTGGCGAACAGCCAGGTGCGGATGATGTCCTGCCCCTGGGGACGCAGGTCCATCGGGAACACGCGCTCGAACAGGTCGTTGTCGCGCTCCCAGCCGCCCGCGATCTGCGGCGTCAGCGAGGAGGTGGCCCAGGTGTCCATGATGTCGGGGTCGCCCATGAACCCGCCGGGACGGCCGCGCTGGTCCTCGGTGTAGCCCGCGGGGGCCTCGGAGCTGGGGTCGACCGGCAGCGCCGCCTCGTCGGGGACGATGGGCGCTTCGTAGTCGGGGTTGCCCTCGCCGTCCAGCGAATACCAGACGGGGAAGGGGACGCCGAAGAAGCGCTGGCGGCTGATGAGCCAGTCGCCGTTGAGCCCCTCGACCCAGTGCTCGTAGCGGGACCGCATGTGCCCCGGGTACCAGGCGAGTTCCCGGCCGCGCGACAGCAGCGCCTCGCGGATATCGGTGTCGCGGCCGCCGTTGCGGATGTACCACTGGCGGGTGGTGACGATTTCGAGGGGCTTGTCGCCCTTCTCGTAGAACTTGACCGGGTGGGTGATGGGCGTGGGATCGCCGATCAGCTCGCCGGACTCGCGCAGCATCTCGACGACGCGCTCGCGGGCGGTGTGCACGGTGGCGCCGGCGAGGCGGCCGTAGGCCAGGCGGCCCTCCTCGGAGGTGATCGCCGCGGGCGGCTCGGCCACAACGCGGCCGTCCCAACCGACGATCGCGCGGGTCTCCAGCTGCAGCTCACGCCACCAGGTGACGTCGGTGGTGTCGCCGAAGGTGCAGATCATGGCGATGCCCGAGCCCTTCTCGGGGTCGGCCAGATGGTGCGCCTTGACCGGGACCTCGACGCCGAAGAGCGGCGTGCGCACGGTCTGCCCGACCAGGTCGCGGTAGCGCTCGTCGTCGGGGTGGGCGACCAGAGCGACGCAGGCGGCCAGCAGCTCGGGGCGGGTGGTCTCGATGTGGACCTGGCCGCCGTCGGCGCGGTGGAACGCCAGCTTGTGGAAGGCACTGGGGCGCTCGCGGTCCTCCAGCTCGGCCTGGGCGACGGCGGTGCGGAAGGTGACGTCCCACAGCGTGGGCGCCTCCGACATGTAGGCCTCGCCGCGCGCGAGGTTGCGCAGGAACGCCCGCTGGGCGGCGGCACGGGAGGTGTCGTCGATGGTGGCGTAGGTGTAGCGCCAGTCGACGCTCAGCCCCAGGCGGCGCCAGACGTTCTCGAAGACCTTCTCGTCCTCGGCGGTGAGCCGGTCGCACAGCTCGATGAAGTTGCGGCGCGAGATCGACACCTGCCGCTTGGGGTCGGGCTTGGCGGGCGGGGAGAAGTCCGGGTCGTAGGGGATCGACGGGTCGCAGCGGACGCCGTAGTAGTTCTGCACCCGGCGTTCGGTGGGCAGGCCGTTGTCGTCCCAGCCCATCGGGTAGAAGACCGACTTGCCGCGCATGCGCTGGAAGCGCGCGACGGTGTCGGTGTGGGTGTAGGAGAAGGCGTGCCCGATGTGCAGGGCCCCCGAGACCGTGGGCGGCGGGGTGTCGATCGAGAAGATCTCGTCGCGGCTCTTGGCGCGGTCGAAATGGTAGACGCCGGACTCATCCCATACGTCGACCCATTTCGCCTCGATACCGTCGAGCGAAGGCTTGTCGGGCACGCGGAAGGAACGAGAGCGGTTGGTCATGGGGCAATGGTATTGCTCTGCCGACCGTGATCGCTCCTGGTTTTCCGGGCACCGGGGATGATCGTGGCGTGTGCCTCACTGGGACGGCACGCCCAATGTCGCCGGGACGACACCGGTGGGACGCCGTGCCGCGCGGCCTGGGACATGACAGTATCGTCGGCAGACCCCCGCATGTTGACCACGAGAACGGAAGTGATCGAATCACATGGCAAAGCAGGAAGGTGAGCTCGCCGCGCAGATCGTGGGCGGCGTGGCCGCTCTCGCGGCCGGGTTCGCGGCCCGCAAGGTCCTGACCTTCGCGTGGACCCAGGTGACCGGCAAGGAGCCGCCGAACGACCCGGAGTCGCTGGACATCGGTTTGGGCGAGGCGCTGGGGTGGGCCGTGGTGACCGGCGTCGGCATGGAGGTCGCGCGGGTCCTGGCGGTGCGCGCCGCCTACAAGCGCATGGGGCCGCACCGCCGCCGGGAGCTGGAAGGCCGCTGAGCCTTCACCGATGAATCGCCGGCTCTCCGTTGATCAGGCGTCCGGGCCGGTGTCCGGGGCGGAGGGTGCGGCGCGCACCTGCCGCCCCGCCGCGGTGGGCAGCGGTGCGGGCGCCTGGGCGCGCAGATCGGCGCGGACGGCCTTGCCCAAGGCGAACGTGGCCATGCGGTTGAGGGTGCCTCCGGCGACCGCGCCGGTGAGGTAGGGGCCCAGCGTGGTGAGGTGGCGGCCCATCAGCCGCAGCAGGCGCTTGCGGAGGGCGGCCTTGGCGGCGGTCCCCAGCGCCACCGCGACCGATTCGGGCACCTGGAGGGGGTCGATGCCGCGTTTGCGGGACCACGCCGACAGGTAGCCCGAGGCACGCCGCAATCCGGAGTCCGGCACCGGTGTCTGGTACACCTCGTGCAGCTCGGCGATGAGCTTGACCTCGACGGCCGCGACCACGAGCGTCTCGGCCACGATCTGGGCGGGCGCGGTCAGCAGCAGCGGCGGGGCGGTGAACTGGACGGCCGCCAGGGCGCCGCCGGCGGCGCCGACCGTGGTGGTGGCGTGGGCGGCGTTGCGTACCAGGGCGTCGGCGAGCTCCTCGCCGTCGAGGCCGTTGTGGTGGCGGACCAGTGTCGCGCGGTCGCGTACCGGGATGCGGGGCGCGATGTCGTCGGCGAACACCTCGGTGATCCAGCGGCCGCCGGCCGTGCCCTTGACGCCCGCCCGCCGCGCGCCGTCGGACAGGGCGCGGGCGAGGCGTCCGAGGAGTCCGGCCTTCCGCTTCGGGTCGGTGCCGTCGTCGGTGATGATGCGCCCGACGAGCGCGCCGACATCGTCGTTCTCGGCGGGGACGGGGGTTGTTTCCGCTGCCGCGCCGCCGCCGTCCTCCGCACTGGCGCTGGACACCGTGCTCACCTTCCTCTCGACGTCCCTCTCCATGAAACCAGACGGGGGTGGGGCGCCGGGGGTGGGGCCGGGTCGGGTGGGCACCGGGCGAACATGGCGATGCGCCCCCGCCATGAGGGGCGCATCAGCATGCCAGGGCGCATGGCCTACGAGGCGACTCAAGGGAGGGAGGCCCTCCTGTCTCAGACACACTCCTTGCAGACCAGCTGCCCGTTGCGCTCCTCGGCGAGCTGGCTGCGGTGGTGCACCAGGAAGCAGCGCGAGCAGGTGAACTCGTCCGCCTGCCGCGGCAGCACCCGGACCGCCAGCTCCTCGCCGGACAGGTCCGCGCCCGGCAGTTCCAGGCCCTCGTTGACCTCGTCGGGGTCGACGTCGATGGTGCCCGTGCCCTTGTCGACCCGACGCGCCTGCAGCTCCTGCAGGCTGTCCTCGTTGATGTCCTCGTCGGTCTTGCGCGGGCTGTCGTAATCGGTGGCCATTGCGCTAACTCCATCCCCCTCGTTCTATGCCTCGTCGCGCGGATGTAACGCTTGAGAGACGCCTCTTGTGCCCGTTTCAGCCGGATTTTTCCGTGGGCGCGAGTGGAGTGTTCCCCCTCCCGGGTGACGTTCCACCTGCTGGTGACACGGATCGGCCGGGTCCGGTCATGTCGGTACACGACGCGGACCGGTTCGTTCTCATGTGCTACCCAACGCCCGAAGGATTCCGACCTATTTCTTCGTCTTTCCTCGCACCGGCCGAGCGCGGGTACTCCCCGAGTGGCAAGGTCAGAACAGACACGCCTACGTCGGGATGATTTCCCTCCGTATTCACGCCCGGGAGAGCATACCTACCGTTGGCGGGTGCTCGGACCCAGGGTGGCCGTGTCGTGCGACACGTATAGATATCACGGAGGAGATCCTCGGCGCAGCCTGGTCGCCGAAGGACTCAGCGGCCCGTTCCAGAGGGGCCTTCGGCGCGTCGCTCGGGCAGGCAGACCGTCACCACGAGGCCGCCTCCGGAGCGCGGCCAGGCCTGCACCGTACCGCCGTGGGCCCGCACCACCGAGCGCACGATGGACAGCCCCAGCCCGGCGCTCTTAGCGGAGCGCAGGCGGTCCCCGGAAGCGCGCCGGAAGGGCTCGAACAGGCCCTCGACCTCGTAGCCGGGGATCACCGGGCCGGAGTTCTCCACCTGGACGGCGGGCGCGCCGTCGTAGATGCCGGTGCGGATGGTGATCTCGCCATCAGCGACGTTGTACCGCAGCGCGTTCTCCACCAGATTGCCCACCAGCCGTTCCAGGAGGACCGGGTCGCCGGTGACCGGGGCCGACCGCAGGTCGGAGCGCAGCGTCAGACCGGATTCCTCGATCTCCGCCGACAGCTGGCTGAGGGTGGTCTCGGCAACCTCGGCCAGGTCGATGTGGACGCGGGTGTCGAGCTCCTTGTCGCTCTTGGCAAGCAGCAGCAGCCCGTCGATGAGCCGCTCGTGTCGGGCGTTGGTCTCCAGCAGCGTGCGCCCGACCGATTTCAGATCGGCCGATGCGTCGGGGTCGCTCAGTGCGACCTCCAGCAGCGTCCGGTTGATGGCGAGGGGGGTGCGCAGCTCGTGCGAGGCGTTGGCGACGAACCGGCGCTGCCCGTCGAACGCGCGGTCGAGACGCTCCAGCATGCCGTCGAAGGTGTCGGCGAGTTCGCGGATCTCGTCTTCGGGGCCGCCGAGCGCGATGCGTTCGTGTAGGGAGCGTTCGGACAGGCGCCGCGCGGTGCGGGTGATCTTCTGCAGCGGGGACAGGGCCCGCCCGGCGATCACGTAGCCGAGCGCGACCGCGAGCAGCCCCACGATGACCAGCGCCAGCACCGAGAACCGGGTGACCTGCGCGAGCATGCTCTCGATCAGTCGCTGTTTGAAGTAGGCGATGGCTTCGGGCGACAGATTCGGGGAGTCGACCTCGGGGTTGGCGATGAACGGCAGGGTGTTCAGCACGCCCGCGACGATGACGTAGTTCAGCAGCACCAGCAGGGAGCCGGCGGCGAAAAACAGCATGCCGTAGATCAGCGTGAGCCGGGCGCGCAGGCTCATGTTGTCGGCCAGTCGGTGCACGTGGTGGGAGACCACGCTCTGCGGCTTGGTCGAGGGCGTGGCGGGGGTCGTCAGCCGCCGCCAGGTCCCGGTCTCACCGGGCGGGGTCGGCGCCACCTCTCCCGGTGGAACCTCGGGTTGGCCGTCGCCCGTACTCAAATCCGGTATCCCGCCCCGGGGACAGTCTGGATGACGGGGGGTTCACCCAGCTTCTTGCGCAGGGTCATCACGGTGACGCGGACGACGTTGGTGAAGGGGTCGGCGTTCTCGTCCCAGGCCTTCTCCAGCAGCCCCTCGGCGCTCACCACCGTGCCGTTGGCGCGCATCAGCACCTCCAGGACAGCGAACTCCTTGGGGGTAAGCACCACGTCGCGGCCGTCGCGCTCCACGGTGTGGTTGGCGGGGTCGAGGGTGATGCCGCTGCGGCGCAGCACCGGAGGCAGCGGCGGGACGGCGCGGCGGCCCAGGGCGCGCACGCGGGCGATGAGCTCGGGGAAGGCGAACGGCTTGGCCATGTAGTCGTCGGCGCCGAGGGTGAGACCCTCGACCTTGTCCTCCAGCTCGCGGGAGGCCGTGAGCATCAGGATCCGGCCGGTGTAGCTCTGCTCGACCAGTGACCGCGCCACGTCGTCGCCGTGGACCCCGGGAAGGTCCCGGTCCAGGACGATCACGTCGTATTCGTTGACTCCGGCGTGCTCCAGGGCACTGTCCCCGTCATAGACGACGTCAACGGCCATCGATTCCCGCCGCAGTCCGACGGCGACGGTGTCGGCGAGCACTCGCTCGTCTTCGACCACAAGTACGCGCACTGTGTCCTTCGTTTCCCGCAGAGCCCGGTGGGCCGCTGCCGGCGCATCCCCCAACACACCGGCAGCGGCGTCTATAACCCGGCCGCGTCCAACGTTGTCCCACACCCCGGATAAGGATGAAGTAAACCGTCGCAGCCGGATACGTTCTGCTGCGTGGCCACGATAACGCGGCCCTGGCTTTCATCCGGTACCGCCCAACGTAGAGCGGCACCCGGAGCGCGGCAACCTCGAAAGGCGCCGGGAGTTCGAGTATCGGTGACCGATCCCAGGGTCGGGATCGGCGCACCGACGTTCCCCCGAATGCGAGGAGCCGCTGCCGACGTATCCCCCAACCGCCGGCAGCGGCATCACCCCGCACATCTCGAATCTGACACATCCAGGATAAGAAACAAGTAAGCACTCGCACGAATCATCCGTTGTGTCCCGCGCCACGCCCGAAGGGCGACCATCATCCCCAATACCCGCCATCACCCCTCATCAGCACCTACGGCACCAAATCCGGGCGCATGGGGCCGCCGCCCAGGCCACCCGATCGCCGCCCCTGATGGGACACGCATCACATCGACTGGCATGATGTGATCACGCCGCACCGTCCGGAGCGATCCGATCGCCGACCGCCCATAGCCGCCCAGGCGAGGTTTACCCGGACCGGTGAGGTGGGTACGCACGGTCCGAACTGCTATTCCCCTGTCACACTGGTGTGACGCATCGTAGTTCCTGCTTGAACATAGAGTGAGGTGAAATGGGCGAGTTCCTCGCGGAGATCAAATGCCGCATCAGAGAGACCTCCATGTCGCTCCAAGCGGCGCAGTCCGCCGGAGACGACTTCCTCGCCGACGCGCACCTGTCGGAACTTGAGGACCTGCACCGCATCGCGGCTCGCAACGGGATCGACCCCGAAAGCGCCTGACCTCGTCGTACACCGTGGGCCGGCCGGATCGCGAAGATCCGACCGGCCCTTTTTCCTGCGCCCGCGCCCGCTCGGTGGCGCCCCGACCGCCGCCAGGTGGCCCGCCTCCGGAGGCGGGCCACCGCCGCGTTACGCCGGGGGCGCGGCGGCGTCGCTGTCCGCCCGCAGCGGCTCCAGAAGGTCGTGCAGCTCCTCGAAGAGGCCCGGAGGGGCCGCGACCACCAGGTCGGGGTTGGCGGGCCTCCCACGCAGTCCTTCGACGCGCGCACCGGCCTCCTGGGCGATCAGGGCGGCCGCCGCCCAGTCCCACGCGTTGAGACCCCGCTCGTAGTAGGCGTCGTGGCGCCCCCGACCCAGCGCGCACAGGTCCAGCGCCGCCGATCCGGCGCGCCGGATGTCGCGCACCCGCGGCAGCAGCGCCCGCAGCACCTCCGCCTGGTGGGCGCGGCGCTCGGTGCTGTAGCCGAAACCGGTCGCCACCAGCGCCATCTCCAGCGGCACCGCGGGGCGCACGCGCATCGGCGCTCCGTTGCAGAACGCCCCGCCGCCCCGCGTCGCCGTGTACTCGTCGCCGCGCACCGGCGCCACCACGGCACCGGCCACGACCTCGCCGTCGCGCTCGGCAGCGACCGACACCGCCCAGTCCTCGCGGCCGTAGAGGTAGTTCACCGTCCCGTCGATCGGATCGACGATCCAGCGGACCCCGCTGGAACCGGTCGCGGCGCCGCCCTCCTCACCGAGGACCGCGTCCCCGGGGCGGGCGCTGAGCAGGCGCTTGCGGATCAGGTCCTCCGACGCGCGGTCCATGGCGGTGACGACGTCGGTGGGCGTGGACTTGGTTTCGAGGACGCCGATGCCCTCCTGGCCCTCGGCCGCGAGCCGCCCGGCCTCCCGGGCGGCGTCGAGGGCGAGCGCGAGGAGCTCGGCCGGATCCGCAACGGACATGGAAAATCCCCCTGGTGTGTGGTTACGCACGCGTTGTGCCCGGAGCCGCCCGGGACGGAACCGCGACGGTGATCACAACGGCCGCACGGCCGCACGTCACAGCAGCTCCGGGCGGCACCATTCCTTGCCGAGCACGTGGTGGTCGAGGAACGCGAAGACGGTCTCGTACCAGACCGCGATATTGCCCGGGGTGAGGACCCAGTGGCTCTCGTCCGGGAAGTACAAGAACTTAGCGTCCACCTCGTGGCTGACCAAATCCCACCACAGCCGCAGTCCCTCGCCGATCGGCACCCGATAGTCCTTGTCCCCGTGGATGACCAGCATGGGCGTGGTGATCCGGGACACGTGCCGATGCGGGCTGTTGAGCTCGTACCGCTCCGGTTGGCTCCGGGGATCGCCGAACTCCCGCGCCCACACCCACGGGGCGTCGGTGGAGCTGCCGAAGGCGTCCAGGGCCCACAGCGAGGCGTGCGAGACGATCGCCTTGAAGCGGTCGGTGTGCCCGGCGATCCAGTTGGCCATGTAGCCGCCGAAGGAGCCACCCATCATGGCGGTGCGGTCGGCGTCGATGTCGGCGCGGGCGACGGCGGCGTCGGTGATCGCCACGACGTCACCGAACGTGCACGACCCCCACCGCCCCCAGGCGCGGCGGAGCATGTCCTGGCCGTACCCGGTCGACGGCGCCGGGTCGGGCAGCAGCACGGCGTACCCGCGCGCCGCCAGCAGCCACGGGTTCCACCGCCAGGTCCAGCCGTTGAAGCTCAGGTAGGGGCCGCCGTGCACCCACACGACCAGCGGAGCCGGGGCGTCCACCGCGGCTCCGCTGGGCAGCACCAGCCAGGACCGCAGCGGGGTCCCGTCCTCGGCCGCCGCCTCGACCTCGGTGAGCGTCCCGGGGACGTCCAGGGGCGCCTGGGGGGACTTCAGGAATGTCGGCCGACCCTCGGTCGCCGCCCCGTCCAGGCGCACGGGCGCGGGCGCGGCGTCCCAGGCGTCGCGCAGGGCGTACAGCGTGTGCGCGTCCGGCCCCGGGTTGAGGGAGCTGTAGGCGCCGTCGTCGCCCGTCACCCGGGCCAGCGTGGAGGTGGCGAGGTCGACGCGGAACACCGGGCGGCGCCCGCCGAGGTCGGCGGCGAAGAAGACGGCCGCGGAGTCGGCGGCCCAGGCGTACTCGCGCGGCCACAGTTCGGTGCCGGGCAGCAGGTCGCGGCCCTCGCCGGTGGTGAGGTCCGCGAGCCACAGCGTGCAGTCGCGGGGCTCGCCGTCGTACTCCCCCTCGAAGGTGCGGAGCATCACCGCGTACCGCCCGTCGGGGGAGACCCGGGGATGTTGGAACTCGAACGTCGTGCTGGTGGCCAGCGCGACGCGCTCCCCCGTGGCCACGTCGACGGTGACGACCTCGCTGCGCCACACGCCCTTGCCCGCGTGCACCTGCCAGCCGGTGACGACCGTGCCGCCGCCGGGGGTGATCTCCCCGGTCTGCTCGATCAGCGCCTTGCCCGCGTCGGGGGTGAGGTCACGCGCTTCTCCCAGGCGGGACGCGGCGTCGGCCGGAGGCGTGGCCGCGTAGAGCCGCGGGAGATCCGGGCCGACATCGTGGTCCCAGTAGCGGACCGGGCTGGACTCGTGCAGGATCGCCGTCACCCCGCTGTCCTTGCGGGCCGCCCGCCACTCCGCGTCGACCTGGGCGTCCTCGGCGTCGGGCCGCGTGTGGGCGGTGAAGGCGACGGTGCCGGAGCCGCGGGCCACGGAGAACCGCTTGACACCGCCCGCGGGATCGGCCACCTGGCGGGCCTCCCCTCCCTCGGCCGGGAGCAGCCACAGCGCGGGCTTGCGCGCGTCGGCGGACCCGTTCGACGTGGCCTCGGGGTCGGCGCGGGTGGACGTGAACAGCACCGACCCGTCGGGGAGGAAGGCCGGGGCCGCCTCCCCGGCGGTGGAACGGGTAAGGCGGCGCGGCTCCCGGTCACCGGCGGGGTCGATCTCCCACAGAGCCGTCCCGAACGACGTGGCGTCGGGGTTGAGCTCGCTGACGGGCGCGACGAGCCGTGACCCGTCGGGGGAGAGCCGCAGCCCGTTGACGCGGCGCAACCTGACGTAGTCGGGCAGCTCATACCAGGAACGGACCACAGCGAACCTCCCGCGTTGTCGACTCTTGGTCTGGAGCGACCCTACCGAGGGCGGGGGCCGGGGCGAGCGCCCGGTCATCCTCGGCTCCGCGGGGGCGCAGAGCGTCCTAGGAGACCACGTCCTTGTCCCGGAAATACCGGAACGCCCAGGCGATGAGCACGGTCGCGTACGTGAACGAGACGGCCGCCCCGCGCGCCATCCCGTCCCAGGGCAGTTCGGGGCGCAGCGCGTCGGTCCAGGCGAACATCCAGTAGGCGGGGAGGAACTCGCGGACGGCGCCGAGAGCCTCGACCGCTTCCAGGATGTTGGACATGATGACCAGCGCGACGGCACCGCCGACGGCCCCCAGCGGGGAGTCGGTGACCACGGTCAGCGCGAACGCGGTCCCGGCGACCACGAGCAGCGCCACCATCAGGTAGCACACCACGACGCCCATCCGCAGGAACGAGTCGGCCAGGCTCGGCGCGGGCCCGACCGCGGGCAGCTCGACGGGCCGCCAGCCGTAGACGAGTCCGCCCGCGACCAGCGCCATCAGGGCCAGGATGAGGACACCGGACGCGCTCAGCGCGAGCGCGACGATCAGCTTCTGCCGCAGCAGCCGCATTCTCGGGACCGGCGCGGCCAGCAGGTAGCGGAGGCTTGACCAGCCCGCTTCGCTGGCCACGGTGTCGCCGCAGAACAGCGCGACCACGACGACGAGCAGGAAGCCCGCGGCCACGTAGAGCGTGAACACGGTGAAGTTGAACGCGCCGGTGGTGGCCAGGTCCAGCAGGTTCCAGGTGGGGCCGCCGCCGTTGGAATCCCCGCTGTCCACCGCGAAGGCGAGCACCAGCAGCCAGGGAAGCAGCAGCAGGAAACCGAACGTCAGCAGGGTGCGCCGGCGGCGCAGCTGGCGGCTGAACTCCACCCGCAGCGGCAGCGTGTGCCGGACGTGGCGCTCCGGTCGCGTCGATTCGCTCATCGCTTCTCCTCCCTGGCTCGCCCCGCCGCCCAACACGCCGGACTGTGGTCCACTCACGTGCGCTCCCCCGCCTCTAGGCCTCTGCTCGCGCTCGCCTTCTCACGCGACTCCGCCGCCGAAGCGACCCGGCCTCCGGCACCCGGCAACGACGACTCCGCTCACCCGTCAGCTCGCCGCACAGCACCCCCACCCGCACTCCCCTCCTCACGCGACTCCGCCGCCAAAGCGACCCGGCCTCCGGCACCCGGCAACGACGACTCCGCTCACCCGTCAGCTCGCCGCACAGCACCCCCACCCGCACTCCCCTCCTCACGCGACTCCGCCGCCGAAGCGACCCGGCCTCCGGCACCCGGCAACGACGACTCCGCTCACTCGTCGGCTCGCCGCTCGGTGCTGCTGATCAGCGACAGGAACGCGTCCTCCAGACGGCGCCGCGGCACCACCCGCTGGACGGGGATATCCGCCGCCACGAGCGCCGCGACGAGCCCGGCGACGGTCCCCTCCCGCAACCGCACGACCAGTCCGCCCTCGGCCGGCTCGGCCTCAGCGACGCCGTCCATGGCGCGGACGCGATCGGCCACGGCGGCGGGGTCCGGCACTCCGACGAGGACGGCGTCCCCTTCGCCCACGATGTCGGTGACCGGACCGGCGGCGACGTGCCGCCCCCGGTCCATCACGACGGCGTGGGTGCAGGTCTGCTCGACTTCGGCGAGCAGGTGGCTGGAGATGATCACAGTACGGCCGGTGGCCGCGTAGGCCACCAGTACGTCGCGCATCTCCCGGATCTGGGGCGGGTCGAGCCCGTTGGTGGGTTCGTCGAGGACGAGCAGGTCGGGCAGGCCGAGCATCGCCTGGGCAATGGACAGCCGCTGCCGCATGCCCTGGGAGTAGGTGCGAACCGGTCGCTCCAGCGCCGCGCCGAGGGCGGCGATACGCACGGCCTCGTCCATGTTGGCCTCGGCCAGCGGGCGGCCGGTGGCACGCCAGTACAGTTCCAGGTTGGCCCGGCCGGACAGGTGCGGCAGGTGGCCGGGGCCCTCGACGAAGGATCCCAGGCGGGCGAGCGCGGGGGTGCCGGGGACGACCTGGTGGCCGAAGACGCGGATGTCGCCCGCGTCGGGGCGCACCAGTCCCATGAGCATGCGCAGGGTCGTGGTCTTGCCCGCACCGTTGGGCCCGAGGAGGCCGAGCACCTGGCCGCGCTCCACCCGCAGGGAGAGGTGGTCGACCGCGAGGTAACCGTTGGGAAAGCGCTTAGTCAGGCCCTCGATGCGCAGCGGAACGTCGGCGAGGTCCGGGTCGACCGGGGCCGGTCCGGCCTTGCGACGCCCGATGAGCAGCAGTCCGGCCGCCACGATCACCGCCGACAGCGGCAGCGCCCAGGTCCACACTGGCAGCAGGGGGTGCGGGGTGACCAGGTCGGGCTGGGTGGGGAGGGTAAGCCCGGCCTGGGGGTCGGGCAGGTCGATGCCGTAGGTCGCGGCGGTGCGCGGCCGGTCGTAGGCCAGGTCGGTGGTGCTCACGGCGAAGCGGAGGGTGTGTCCCTCGGCGAAGGTGTGGTCGACCGCCGGCAGGCGGATCTCCACATCGGTGCCGTCCGCGGTGAGGGGCACGCGCACGGGGGCGACGAGCTGGCGCGGCAGCCTGGCCGTGCCGTCGGGGCTGACGTCGTAGACCTTGGCGAAGAGGACGGCCTCGGTGGGGGTGCCGTCCCGGTCGTCCCCCTGGTCGTCCTTCGTGTCGGCCGGTGCCGTGTCCCCGCCGTCGGCGACGCGGATGGTGATCGTGGGCGCACCGGTCACCGTGAGGTCGGAGTCCAGGGGTGCGGACGTGAACGTCGCGGTCTGCCCGGGGATGTCCAGGGCGAACCCGGCGCCCCCGGGCAGGCCGCCGCTCAGACCGCTGAGGGCACCGAGGGCGGGAATCGAGGACAGCGCGGCGGGCGAGCCTCCCGGCGGGGCCACGATCCGCTGACCGCCGTCACCGCCTCCCGTCCCACTGCTGAGCGGGACGGACGCGGCGTCGGTCCCGTCCAGGCCGGGGTAGGCCTCGGTGCGCGCGGCGCGGGGGATCGTGCCCTGCCGTGTCGAGCGGCCGCCGTTGCTCACATGCTGCTCGCGTGTCACCGAGAACCCGGTCGCGGCGTCGGCCGCGCCGTCGCCCTTGAGCCAGGCGTCGAACCAGTTCCGAATGGCCTCGGCCTCGTCCTGGGTCGCGGGTTCCGCCGCGTCGTGGCCGCCCTCGGTCCACATGACGTCCAGCGGGACGCCGTTGTTCTCCAGTGCCCGTGCGGTGGCGTCGGCCTGGTCGAGGGGGAACAGCGAGTCCTGCATGCCCTGGACGAGCAGGGTGGGGGCGGCGATGTCGTCGACGACCGAGGCGGGGCTGTTGCGGTGCAGCAGGTCGAGCATCTTCTGTGAGGGGCGCCCCTCCTCGGCGGCCGCCACGTAGAGGTCGCACACCTCGGGGCGGAAGCGCCCGCAGCGCGCCGAGCCGGTGGCGCCGGGTTCCGCCTCCCCCGTGGATGCCCCCTGGGGAGGCGGCGCGGAGTCCGAGGCGGGGGCGCGGGCGCCGCCGGGTGCCGCCAACCCGCCCGCACCGCCGAGTCCGCCGGGGTCCTGCGTGCCGACGCTGCCCGCGGTGAACAGGAGCCCGGCCCACATCTGCTTGAAGACGCCGTTGCGCGGCCCGTTGCCGGAGGCGTCGGGAAAGAGCGCGTCGGCCAGGTCGCTGTAGGTGGAGCGCGGTGCGATCGCGTCGATCCGGTCGTCGGTCCCGGCCGCCAGCAGGGTGACGGCCCCGCCGTAGGAGCCCCCGGTCATCCCGACGTGGGGGTCGCCCTCGCCGTCGAGCTGGATCTCGGGGCGCTGGGCCAGCCAGTCGAGGAGGCGGGAAACGTCGGCGACCTCGTAGTCGGGGTCGTTGAGCCCGATCTCCCCGCCGGACGCCCCGAACCCCCGCGCCGTCCAGGTCAGCACCGCGTACCCGGCTTCGGCCAGGGCGGCCGCCTCCTTCCGGCTGTTCTCCTTGCTGCCGGCGAAGCCGTGCGCCACGAGGATCGCCGGGACACGGCCCTCGGTGTCGTCCGGGAGGAAGAGGCTGGTGTCGAGCCCGATGTCGGTGTCGCCGCCGGGTTCCTCCGGGACGTCGATGACCTGCTCGACCACCCGGTACGAGCCGCCGTCGTCGGCCCCCTGCCCAGCCGCGGCGACGGCCCCGGCGGCAACGGCCAGGGCCAGGAGTGCGACCGGGACGGTCACGCGTGGACGAGCACGCGTCAGCCAGGCTCTCACGCGTTGCATCGTAGCCGTCGTCCCGCGAGGCCAGGAGGCCCACCCCGCCGCGGCCTCACGTAGCGGAAACCCCCGCAGCGACCCGGCGCGCGTGCAACTGCGAGGCCACGGCCCCGCACCAGGGGCTCGTGGTGAGGATGATCACAAATGGTCGACGCCGGTCACCGGGGTGCGCAGCAGGTGGTCGAGCCGTCGGGGCAGCCGGGGAGCGTGCTCAGCCCGACCCGCGGGGCTCCTGCCGCCCGCTCGGTGACGAGCTCACGCGCCATCGCCACGAACCTCGGGTGGGTGCCGGGGGTCAGCGCGCGCTCGAAGGCGATCCTCAGGCGACGCGCGGTCTCCACCGCCTCGTGGTCGAGGTCGTACTTGACCTCCATGTGGTCGGAGACGAACCCGTGCGGGATGGCGATGACCGCGGACACGCCTTCGGCGGCGAGCTCCTCCAACCGGTCGTTGATGTCGGGCTCCAGCCACGGCTGGCTCGGCGGGCCGCTGCGGCTCTGGTAGACGAGCTCGTAGTCGTGCCCGCCGCCCAGGCGCTCGGTGACCAGTCGCGCGACCTCCTCCAGCTGCGCGACGTACGCGCCGCCCGGTCCGTACCCCTGCTCGGGGGCGCCGCTGGCATCGGCCATGGCGGTGGGGATGGAGTGGGCGGAGAACAGCAGCCGCGCCCCGGCCCGCTCGCTCTCGGGCAGCCGGTCGAGCGCCGCGCGGGCGCACTCGACCAGGGGCTCGATGAAGCCGGGGTGGTCGAAGAACGGGCGGATCAGCTCGATCTCCGGCGCGTCGGGGCCAACGGCCGCACGCGCCGCCTCGATGTCGTTGAGGTAGGCGCGGTGGCTGGAGTAGTTGCTGAAGGCCGAGGTCGCCAGCGCGACGACGCGGCGGACGCCGTCCTTGGCCATCTGGGCGACGGTGTCGGTGAGCATCGGCTCCCAGAAGCGGTTGCCCCAGTAGATGGGCAGGTCCACCCCGTTGGCGGCGAAGTCGGCGCGGATCGCCTCGATCAGGTCGCGGCACTGCTGGTTGATCGGGCTCACACCGTCGAACAGGTAGTAGTGCTCGCCGACCTCCGCCAGTCGTTCGCGGGGGATCCCGCGTCCGCGCGTGACGTTCTCCAGGAACGGCAGGACGTCGTCGACGGCCTCCGGGCCGCCGAAGGAGATCAGCAGAAACGCGTCGTAGGGCCTCATGAATTACATATAACCAGGCCGCAGCGGTCGCCGCGTCCCGGGTCGGCCCCGGCGGCGCGTAACGATCGTCACCGATCCGTCGGCCCAGGTGCCACCCGCTCGCGGGAGTTCGGTAGCGTGCCAAAGCATGACGAACGTGCTGTGGACCACATGGCCTGGAACACATCGGGCCCGGCCGCGCCGAATGGGATACCCCAATACCGCCGACGACGTCGTCTCGGCGGTCCGCACCGCGGCTGAGGAGGGCATCCGGGTGCGGATGGTAGGCACCGGCCACTCCTTCACCGACGTCGCGATCACCGACGGCACCCTCCTCTCCCCCACCTCGCTGACCCGCGTGCGCGACGTGGACCCCGCGTCCGGGACCGCCACGGTCGAGGCCGGGCTGCCGATATGCGATGCCAACGAGGCGCTGCACCGGCACGGACTGGCCCTGGCCAACATGGGCGACATCGCCACGCAGACGATGGCGGGAGCCATCCAGACCGGGACCCACGGCACCGGCCGCGACCTCGGCGGCCTGGCCTCGCAGGTCGTGGGCATGGAACTGGTGCTCGCCGACGGCAGCGTGGTGACCTGCTCGGCCGAGGAGAACACCGACCTCTTCCATGCCGCGCGGGTCGGCCTGGGGGCGTTCGGGGTCGTCACCGCGCTGACCGTGGCGGTGCGCCCGTCCTTCCTCCTGCGGGCCCAGGAGGTCCCGATGCCGCTGGAGGAGGTGCTGGAGAGCTGGGCGCGGCTGCGCGCTGACAACGAGCACTTCGAGTTCTTCTGGTTCCCGCACACCGGACGCACCTACACCAAGCGCAACAACCGCGTGGCCGGGCCCGCCCACCCGGTCAGCCCGTTCCGCGCCTGGCTCGACGACGAGTTCCTCTCCAGCACCGTCTTCGATCTCGTCAACCGCGCCGGGCGGCGGTCCCCCGCGGCCATCCCCACGATCAACCAGATCTCGGCGCGCGCCCTGTCGTCGCGCACCTACACCGACACCTCCTACAAGGTGTTCGCCACCACACGGCGGGTGAAGTTCGTGGAAATGGAGTACGCCATCCCGGCCGAGGACCTCACCGACGTGCTTCGCGAGATCCGCTCGATCATCGACCGCCGCGACCACCGGATCAGCTTCCCGATCGAAGTGCGTTTCTCCCCGGCCGACGACGTCTGGCTGTCCACGGCCTACGGCCGGGCCACGGCTTACGTGGCCGCGCACGTCTACCGGGGGGCGCCCTACGAGCGGTACTTCGCCGACCTGGAGGCCGTCTTCACTTCGGTGGGCGGACGGCCGCACTGGGGCAAGCTGCACACCCGCGACCGCGCCTACCTGGAGTCCGTCTACCCGCGTTTCGGCGACGCCGTGGCCGTCCGCGACCGGGTCGACCCCAAGCGCAGGTTCGCCAACACCTACCTCGACGGCGTCCTGGGGCGCTGACCACGTCCCGGCCCCGGGAGGCGCGGCACTACCCCTGGCCGGGGTAGTGCCGCGCCTTCAACGGAGACGTGGTCCGGCTCAGCCCGGGGAGGGGGCCGACTTCGGGGCCCGCTGGTCTGAGCCGGCTCCGCCGCCACCGCCGCCCGGCTGTTCGCCGCCGGAGCCTCCGTCGTCCTTCCCCGTGTCGCCACCGGTGTCGCCACCCGTGTCGCCGCCGGTGTCGCCGCCGTCGCCTTCGGTGGACCCGCCTTTGTCACTGTCGCTGCCCTGGTCGGCATCGCTGTCCGTGCCGCCGTTCGGGTCGGGCTTAGCGCTGGCGCTCGGCGCGGGGCTCTGGGGCTTGTGCTGCGTGGTCCCGTCGTCCTGGCGCCCGGTGTCGGGCGCCGTACCCGGGTCGTCGGGGGTGTCGGTGGTGGAGGCCTGGCTCTGGCCGCCCAAGATGCTGGGGCCCGACTGGACGTCGTTGCCCTGAATATTGTCGCTGAGGGTGCGGCCGGTCATCAGCTCAATCGCCAGGATCACCCCCATGACCAGGACGAACACGACGGCGGCGGGGATGACGACGGAGCGCCACCGCTGCCACCAGGTCCGCTCGTCCTCGGTGTCCCCAGGCGGCTCCTCCCCCAGGGAGGCGGGGGCGTCGACCACGGGCATCGCCCGGGTCGCCTCGGTGTCGGCCCCGCCGGACGCGGCCATCTCGGAGGTCGCGTCCGCCGCACCCGGCACGGGCATGGCCTGGGTGGCGTCCGCGCCGTCGTACACCGGCGCGCCACCGGCCACAGCGGTGGCGCCGTCAGGCGCACCCGCGCTGGTGCTGCGCTGCCTGCCAGCGGGGGCCAGCTGGGTGCGCTCGGCTAACTTCTTGGCCTTGTCTCCGCTCTGCTTGACGAAGTGCTGGATCACCGCGCCGCCGACCGTACTCATGACACTCATGACCGCGGCACCCCCGATGGTGCCCCAGACCCCCAGATACGAGGCCGCCGACGCGGCGCCGAGCGTAGCGATACCACCCCCGACGACCTGGGACATGCTCAGGTCGATCCGCTTCTTCTTCTCTTCGACCTCGCTCAACCCTCCCCCTTCCGGCGCCCCCTGACGCCCGTCGGGATTCCCGATAAGCCATGGCGGGTTTCGGCCCGGCCGCAACGCGTTCTCGCGGAGTCGACCGGCTCCACCCCATACATAACGGAACAACTTACGCGAAGATCACTAATGTTCTTATAAATGTCAGAGATTGGATCAATCACCCTGTGATCTCGATCGGCGTGTCGAGTTGCGCAGCCCCACTCCCGCGGTGACGCCCATCACGACCGGGGGGCGCGCTGGACGCGGTCGGCGTCGGCGTACCGGCGCCTGGTGTGCCCGGTCACGCACGGGCCCGACCGAAACCCGGCTCCCGCCCCTCGGCCACCGGACCACTCCCGTGCCAAGATGGCACGATGGGAGCACCACGACGCTCGCGGCGGCGGCACACACGCCCGGAGGGTCGCCCACAGTTCGGACATGCCGGGCGCGGTACTGGCCGAACAACCGGTTGCTGATGAGACTGAGAACATGGGGGATGGCCGAGGACCTACCCTCGACGGGACGCGAAAGGGAGGGCGATGCAGGAGCTTCGCCTCGTTGCCGTGAGTGAGGACGGCACCTACCTGGTACTGGCGAGCGCCGGCCGTGGAACCCGTTTCATGCTGCCCGTCGACGACCGTCTCCGCGCCGCCGTTCGCGGCCAGTTCTCCCGACTCGGCCAGTACGAGATCGAAGTGGAGAATCCGTTGCGCCCCAAGGAAATCCAGGCCCGGATACGCTCCGGTGAGACAGCGGAGGCGATCGCCGACCACGCGGGGATCCCCATCGAACGCGTGCGCTGGTTCGAAGGGCCCGTCCTCCAGGAACGCGAGTACATGGCGCAGCAGGCCCAGCGTGCCTCCGTGCGCCGCCCGGGAGAATCCGCCCCCGGTCCGGCCCTCGGCGACCTCGTGGCCGAGCGCGTCGGCGCCCACCAGCTGGAGACCGGCGACGCCGTCTGGGACTCCTGGAAGCGCGAGGACAACACCTGGCAGATCAAGCTGGCCTTCCTGCTGGCCGGTGAGGAGCGCGTCGCGCACTGGGTCTATGAACCGCGCCGCCGCTGCGTGGCGCCGGCCGATGAGGAGGCGCTGCGCTTCCTCGACCCCGATCCCGACGAACCGATCGACCTGGGTCCGGCGAGCGCGAACGTGACCCCGTTCGTGCCGCGCCGCCAAGAGGCGGCGCCGGAGCCCGTGGCGGAGCCCGCCGATGGCCCGCTCCCCTCCGCGCTGCCGGAGCGCCCCACCGCGTCCGGACGGATCCCGGTCACCGCCGACCACGTGCGCCCCGCCCCCGCCGCCGAGGAGAGCACGGCGGTCCACGTCGACCACGAGACCCCCCACGAGGCGCCGGAGCCGCCGACCCGCCCGGATCGCTCCGAGATCAGCCGCCCGACCCGGGCCCGTCCGACCATCGACCCCCTCGAAGCGCCGGCCGTCCAGCGTCCCGCCGCCGCGGAGCGCCCGGAGCCGCGCCGCCGGAAGGAGCCGCCGCTGCCCGCCGCGGCGGCCGGTGCGGCGACCGCCGGGTCCCAGCCTCCAAGACGCAAGAGCCGTGGCCGTCGCGCCTCGGTGCCGTCCTGGGACGAGATCATGTTCGGCTCCAAGAAGACGGACTGACCCCACCCGCCTGATCTTCGGTGCCCGGGGCGCGGCCCCGGGCACCGCGCACGCTCACTCGTTCACGCCGTGCCGGAGGGCCCGCCGCCCGGTGCCCCGCCGCCCCGCGCGGGCTCCGTGCCGCCCGCGGACGCGGTCGCCGCCCCCTCCCGCAGGAACGGCCGCACCATCTCGGGTGTCACGCCCGACGCAAAGAGCACCGATTCGTCGAACCCCGCGTCGAGGGCGGTGTAGGCGCCGTCCCCCGCCCCCACCGCGAGGTCGAGGTGGGCCAGGCCCGAGCGCCGCTGGAACAGGGTCTGCCGCCAGGTCCAGCCGATGATGGCCGCGCGCTCGACCACGGCCTGTTCCCGGCTGATGGACCCCGACCGCACGCTGACCAGCTCACCGTCGTAGCCGTGCCCGAGGGACCGGTAGCGGTCGACGGCTAGCGGGATGCCCGCCAGCGCCAGCACCGCGAACAGGCCCGCGGCCCACCACAGGTCCAGTGCCGCCGCGATCGCCGTGGCGAGGGCGAACGGCGCCACCGCGCGGAACATCCGCCGGCCGAGCGCCGCGCGTGGGTGCCCGATCAACGTGCCGCCAAACGGGCGCAGGGCGCGGCCGACGACCTCCAGTACGCGCGTGCGGTCGCCGATGGGCAGCAGCACCGCGCGCGTCGTGGTCTCGCCCAGGCCGGTCACGATCGCGCGCAGCTTCACCGCGTCGCGCAGGCGCTGCAGCGGGTTGTCGAGCAGCTCGTAACCGCGGATCCGGCGGTGCTCCAGGGTCACGCTCTGCCGGGTGAACAGCCCCCGCTCGGTCACCAGTGAGGAGTCGCGCCGGAACAGGGTGAAGCGCCAGTAGGTGACGGCGTAGGAGACCACGGCGGCCACCGGCATCATCAGCACCAGGACCAGCGCGACGGCTGTGGCCAGCGCGAGCACCATGGTCCAGCCGATGTCGCGCAGCCACAGGTAGGTCAGGTGCGCCGCGTCGCCGCCGTCCGTCCCCGGAGCGACGTCGATGGCCTGCCCGGCGAACCCCAGCAGCGCGGCGATGGCCACGAACGGCGTCAGCAGGTAGCCCAGGCTCAACACCGCGTAGAAGTACCACCGGGGCGGCATCACGAAGTAGACGGTCGACGGCGTTTGGGGGTGTGCGGCGGGCGCGCCCCCGGGGGGAGCGGCCGCGGGCCCTGCGTCGGCAGGGCCGCCCGGGGCGGTGTCGCCGCGGAGCACGGCGCGCCGGTGGAGCAGAACGGTGCGCAGGCGTTCGGCCTCGGCGACCGTCACGGCGTCGAGCTTGCCCTCCTCGCTCTCCCCGCCGCCAGAGGCCGCCTCGATCTTGACCACGGCGAGGCCGAGCATGCGGTGCAGGAGCTGGGAGGTGACGTCCACGCCGCGGATGCGCTCCAGCGGGATGGTGCGCCGGGACCGGCTGATCAGCCCCTTGCGGATCTCCAGCCGGTCGGTGCCCACCTGGTAGCGGAACGTCTTGTAGGTGACGACACCGGCGGCCAGTGTTCCGACGATCGCCACCAGCGTGCTGCCCAGCACCCAGGGGTTGAAGGTGCCAGCCACCAGCGCCACGATCAGCGGGACGGCGAGGTTCTTCAGGTAGCCCACAGGAGCGGTGAGCAGGGTCAGCGGACTGAGCCGCATCTCGGGCTCGGAGCCGCTCTCCCCGCCGGACCCGGGGTGCGGGGAGGACGCCGGAACGGCGTCCGGCCCCGCGGCGGGATCGGTGCCCGGGGCGCCGGACCCGGCGGGGGCGTGCTCGGCCTCATGTTCCCGGGCGGCGCTGGGGACCGGTGGCTCCGCGGTCGGCCGATCGACGGCGGCCTCCTCCTCGTGGCCGCGCTGGTCCTCGCCGCTCACGTCGCATCATCCCGAAGCTCGCCCGCGCGCACCGCCAGCTCCTCGGAGATGCGCCGTGCCTCGTCGGCGTCGAGGCCCTCGATGGTCGAGGACCCGGCGTGCGAGGCCGTTTGCACTTCCAGCGTGGCGACCCGGAACATCCGCTCCAGCCACCCCTGGGTGTGGTCGACGGTCTGGATCCGGCTCACCGGCACGAGCTGCCAGGCGCGGCTGATCCACCCGGTCCTGGTGTAGATCATGTCGGCGGTGATCTCCCAGCGGTGGACCTTGTACCGCCAGCGCGGGGCGATGGCGGTCTTGGCCGCGGCGTAGAGGGCGTAGAGGCCCGGCACCCACCAGGCGTACCCGGCGACCCATGCCGGGATCCAGTCCCAGCCGGCCGTGGTGATCCCCCAGGCCGCCGCGGCCAGTACGGCCACCATCACCAGCGCGCCGATGGCGATGGACAGGGTCCACATCGGAACGGCCCGAGGCGAGACGCGGTGCGCCGGAGGACGCAATGGAGAGATTGTCACAAGCCCGAGTCTACGGCGCCCGCGCCCTGATTCCCGATTCGGGAAACGGCGGTAAAGCCCCGGTATCGCGGGGAACCCGGACCAAGCATCCGGTGATACCGCAGAACGGTCGGTGCCGCGCGGCCGGCCCCGCGCCCGATCGTGTCGGATGGCGCCGCCGGAAAACCTCGTGACAGCCGACTGTCAGGTCCCATAGAACCGGTATCAGCATTTTGTCAGTAGCACTGGAGACACTGGGGCCCTACACGCCAATTGGAGGACGAATGACTGACGCCATCCGAACGGAAGGCCTGGTCAAGGAGTTCAAAGGGCAGATCGCCCTGGGCGGGGTCGACCTCGTGGCACGCACGGGAGCCGTGCTGGGTGTCCTCGGTCCCAACGGCTCCGGCAAGACGACCACCGTGCGTATCCTGTCGACGCTGCTGCGCCCCGACGGCGGGCGCGCCACCGTCGGCGGGTTCGACGTGGTCTCCCATCCGCACAAGGTCCGCAGCCTCATCGGCCTGACCGGCCAGTACGCGGCGGTGGACCAGGATCTCACCGGTACCCAGAACCTGGTGCTGATCGCCCGGCTGCTCGGCTACTCGCGCCCGCAGGCGCGCGCCCGCGCCGCCGAGCTGTTGGAGCGCTTCGCGTTGTCGGACGCCGGCGACCGCGCCGCCAAGACCTACTCGGGCGGTATGCGGCGCCGGCTCGACCTCGCGGCGAGCCTGGTGGGACGGCCCAGCCTGCTCTTCCTCGACGAGCCGACCACCGGTTTGGACCCGCACAGCCGCAATGAGCTGTGGGACGTGGTGCGCGGTCTCACGGACGACGGCGTCACGGTGCTGCTGACCACCCAGTACCTGGAGGAGGCCGACCAGCTGGCCGACGACATCGTCGTGCTCGACCACGGCCGGGTCATCAGCCGGGGGACCCCCGACGAGCTCAAGGCGCAGGCCGGCACGCAGGTGCTGCAGGTCCGGCCGGTCGACCACGGGCTGCTGCCGCGGGCCGCGCGGATCGTGGAGGCGGTGACGGGCTCGGAGGTCCGCTCCTCCGACTCCGCCGTCAGCGCCTCGGTCACCGACCCCGCCGCGCTGCCCGAGGTGGTGCGCCGCCTGGACGACGACGAGATCCAGGTGGCCGAGCTGACCCTGCGCAAGCCCAGCCTGGACGAGGTGTTCCTGGCGCTGACCGGCCACCCGGCCGACGACATCCCGGGCGGCTCCGCGGCCCCCGCCCCCGAGAGGACCGGAGCCTGATGCCACCCGTCGTCACCCCCATCCCCGCACTCGATCCGACCACCAGAGAGGAGGGAGGGGCGCCCCGCCCGCGGCCATCGGCCGCGGTCCACGCCCCGGTACCCCGATGAGCGCCGTGACCACCCAGGAGCGGTCGGCCCCGCCCGGACCGCGCGTGGCGGAGCGGATCACCCCCGTCTCCGCTCTCCACCACGGCGCGCTGCTGACCTGGCGCAGCCTGCTGAAGATCAAGCGCAACCCCGAAGAGGTCCTCGGCCTGACGTTCATGCCGATCATGTTCGTCGCGCTGTTCGTCTTCGTCTTCGGCGAGGCGATGATGGGCGACTGGCAGACCTACCGGGACTTCATTATTCCCGGCATCACCGCGCAGTCGGTCATCTTCGCGACCATCGGCACCGGTGTCTCGCTCAACACCGACATCGAGAAGGGCATCTTCGACCGGTTCCGGTCACTGCCGGTGGCGCGGTCGGCGCCGCTGACGGGGGCGGTCCTCGGCGACCTGGTCCGCTACGCGATCACCGTGCTGATCGTGCTGCTGGTCGGTGTGGCCATCGGGTACCGGCCCGGCGGCGGGTTCGTCGGCGTGCTGGGCGCCTTCGCCGTGGTCATGGTGTTCGCCTTCGCGCTGTGCTGGCTCTCCGCGTTCGTCGGGCTGCTGATGCGCACGCCCATGGCGGTGAACATCTTCGGCACGCTGTGGATGTTCCCGCTGACGTTCGCCAGCTCGACCTTTGTCGACCCGCAGCTGATGCCGGGCTGGATGGAGGCGTTCGCGAAAATCAATCCGGTCACCCACGTCACCGACGCGATGCGCGCGTTCCTGGAGGGCGGGGACGTGGCCGGGCCGCTGATGTGGACCGCCGTGTGGGCCGTCCTGCTCATCGCGGTGTTCTTTCCGCTGGCGACCCGCGCCTACCGGCGGCGCTCCTAGCGGGCCTCCTCAGGGGCCGGGCAGTCGGGCGGGGCGTTCCTCAGCGGGGCCCCGCCTCCTCAAGCCAGGCGCCGACGACCTCGAAAACCTTCTCGGGTGCCGTCGCGGCACCGGCGTCGTACGCCTGGGCGAACCCCGCGTCGCCCAGGCGTCGGCGTATCCGCTGCCGGATCCGCCCGACGGCGGGGTCGGCCACGTTGGGCAGTCCCCGGATAGCTTCCGCGTAGCCGAGGAAGGTGCCGGCGCGCTCGGGCTCCCGTTCGGCCACCAGCCCGGCGAGGCACTCCAGTACCCCGCCGACCTGCGAGGAGATGCACTCCGGCGCGAGCGCCCGCCAGGACAGGCCGACCCGGCGCCACGCCTCGTCGACGTCGCCCAGGTCGGCGCAGGCCGAGGCGATCATGACGTGCCACATCGGCTCCACATGGGCGCGCACGATCGGCGCGAAGGCGTTGATGTCGTCGGTGAGGCCGAGCAGCAGCTCCCGGGAGCGGGCCGGGTTTCCCGCCGACCGCTCCACGTCGGCCTCGCTGAGCAGGAGCATCGTGCGGCTGTCCCGGGAGATCCCGGTGAGCTGGTGGGCCTCCGCCACCACGCGGCGGGCGTCGTCGACCCGCCCCATCCGCGCCCAGCTGGCGGCCTGCCGGGCCTTCAGGGCGCGGACCATGCCGGTCAGCTCCATCTCCTCGGCGAGGGTGACGGCCTCGTCGAGCAGCGCCACCTCCTCTTCCAGGTCGCCGAGGCGCACGAGTTCAGAGAGCATGACGACGCTCTGCGACGTCCCCCACCGGTCGCCGATGACGCGGAACTCCTCCAGGGCGGCGGTGAGTCGCTCCTGGGCCATCCGCGCCTGACCGGTCGACATCGCGACGACGCCGACGAAGGCCCGCGTGGTGGCGCGCAGCCACGGCTCCTGGCGCTCGGCCCGGGCGTCCAGCCGCCGCATGGTCCCCTCCAGGTCGTGGCCGAACATGGCCAGCACGATCGGAACGAACACCAGGCCCCGGTGGTCCTCGGCCCGCTCCCCCGCCCCCTCCAGGACCTCCGTGATCCGCAGCAGCAGCTGCTCGTCGGCGTTCCCGTGGTCGATCGAGACCATGAACAGGCACTCGGCGTAGGCGACCTCCCGGCCTTCGGGCGGCGTGTCGCCGGCCAGCCGCAGAATCTCGGCCGACCAGCGGCCCGGTTCGGCCCAGTCGTCCGCCATCTGCCAGTACCACTGGGCGGCGTGGCTGAGGTCCAGGGCGAGCTCGACGTCGCGCCGGTCGATGGCCCAGCGCAGTGCGGCGGTGAAGTTGTCGTGCTCGGCGCGCACCCGGGACAGCCAGGTCAGCTGCTCGGCGCCGCGCAGGTGCGGGTCGGCCTCGGACCACAGGCGCAGCATGTGCTCGGCGTGCGCGCGGCGGACGGGGTCCTCCTCCCCGCTCTCGGCGAGCCGCTGCGCCCCGTAAGCGCGCACGGTCTCCAGCTGCCGGTAGCGGGGATCGGCGCCGTCGTCGGAGGAGCCGTCGCAGACGACGAGGGACTTGTCGACGAGCGCGAACAGCACCGACCAGACGTCCCGGCCGCCGATCGTGTCGCCCGGGCCGTCGGAGCACACGCGTGCGACGGACTCCAGGGTCGCCCCGCCGGGGAAGACGGACAGGCGGTGCATGAGCGTGCGTTCCGGCTCGTCCAGCAGCTCCCAGCTCCAGTCGACGACCGCCTGGAGGGTCTGGTGGCGGGGCAGCGCGAACCGGCTGCCGCTGGTGAGCAGCCGGAAGCGGTCGGACAGCCGCACGGCCAGCTGGGCGACCGGCATGACGCGCACCCGGGCGGCGGCCAGCTCCAGTGCCAGCGGCATGCCGTCGAGTTCGCGGCAGATGCGCACGACGGGGTCCACGTTGCTGTCGTCGAGGGCGAACCCGGGGGTGACGGCGGCGGCCCGCTCGACGAACAGGCGCACCGAGGCGTAGTTCCCGGCGCTCGCGGCGGAGGTGTGCTCCGGCGGCAGGGCGAGTGAGGGCACCGGAAGAAGCCGTTCTCCGGCCAGCGCCAGGGGTTCCCGACTGGTGGTCAGGATGCGCAGACCGGGGCAAGCGGCCAGGAGCCGCTCGATGAGCCGGGCCGCGTCGACGATGACGTGCTCGCAGTTGTCCAGGATGACCAGCAGTCTCTGCTCGGCCAGAACCTCGATGATCCGCTCCACGGGGTCGTCGCTCCCGCCGGAGGCGGGCGCGGCGCTCAGCGTCCGCGACCACAGTTCACGCAGGCCGAGGGCGTTGAGGACAGCGTGGGTGAGGTTGGCGCCCTCGCTGACCGGGGCGAGCTCGACAAACCAGACGCCGTCGGCGGCCAGGTCGGCGTGCTCCTCGGCGAAGCGGGCTCCGGTCTCGATGGATAACCGGGTCTTGCCCGCCCCGCCGGGCCCGATGAGCGTGACCAGACGTTCGCGGCACAGCTGCCCGACCGCGTCGCGGACCTCCTCCTCCCGCGCGATGAAGCTGGTGAGGATGTGGGGCAGCCGGGTGATGGCCGGACGCGGCGCGGATACCTCCGCGGCGCGGTCGGCGGCGACCGGGCCTTCGGGCGCCTGCGGTTCCAGTTCGCCCCGCAGCAGTCGCACATGCAGCTCCCGCATGTGTTCGGAGGGGTCGATGCCCAACTCGTCGGCGAGCCCGCGCCGCAGCCGCTCGTAGGCGGCCAGCGCGTCGGCCTGGCGGCCGCACCCGGCGAGCGCGCGGATGAGGAGCTCCACCGGCTGCTCGCGCAGCGGTTCGCGGGCGACCAGCGCTTCGATCTCCGGCAGGGCCTCCGCGTAGGCGCCCAGGTCGAGGGAGATGGACAGACGCTCGGTGATCGCGGCGCGGCGCAGCCCCTCCATCCGGACGATGACGTCCTCGGCGCCGTCGGGGCCGCTGAGGTCGGCCAGGGCCGGACCGCGCCACAGGTCGAGCGCCTCGCCGAGGAGCCGCTGCGCGGTGCGCGGATCCCCCTCCGCGCGGGCGCGGCGGCCGCGCTCCACGAGCGTGTCGAACTCATGCAGGTCGATCCGGTCGGGCGGGACGTCCAGCCGGTACCCGGTGGCGTCGCCGTACAGGGGCGCCTCGTCGCCCAGGACCCGCCGCAGCCGGGAGACCAGCGCCTGCAGGGCGTTGCCCGCGCTGGCGGGCGCCTCGCCGCCCCAGATCCCGTCGATGAGCCGATCCGTGCCGACCGTGCGGCCGGGGCTGAGCAGGAGCAGCACCAGAAGGCGACGCAGCCGCGCCCCGCCGATGGTGATGGTTTCGCCCGCGTCGTCGCGGACCGTCGCTGGGCCCAGAATCGAGAACCGCACGGTCCCATGATCCCTGATGATCGGGGGCGGCTGACGTCCGCCAAACGTCCGCCCGGCGCGAACGGACACGGATGCGCCGGTCACGGACATCTGCCGCATACATATGTACAGTCCGCGAATGAGCGGCCCGTGTTCGCACCGACCGCAGTAAGGTTCGCAGAGGAACTCGCCGTGCCGGAGGCCCACCGCCCAACGGTCGAGTCCCGTCGGAACCACCGACCATCCCCGTCGCCGATCACCCATCGCTGGAGCCCCATGTACACGGCCGCACCTCACCGCTCACAACGCATGTCCCCGGCTCGCGCGCGCACGGCGCGGCTGTCCGCCGCGGCGGGCGGGGCGGTCGTGCTGCTGACGGCGGCCGGGTGCGGCGGGCTCATCCCCGGGACCAATGGCGAGGTCAGCTCCGACATCAACGTGAGCAGCACGATGATCAAGGAAGGCGAACCGCTGCCCGACACCTACACCTGCGACGGCGAGGGGGTGTCGCCGCCTCTGCAGTGGTCGGGCCTGCCGGAGAACGTAAAGTCCCTGGCGGTGGTGGTCGACGACCCGGGGAACGCGACCGTGCACTGGGTGCTCTACGGGCTGGACCCGCAGCTCGCGGAGATCCGGCAGAACAGTGTTCCGCAACCGGGGCGCACGGGCCGCAACAGCGAGGGCACGGCGGAGTACGCGCCCCCCTGCCCCCGAGAGTCCCACGGCCACGACGTCCGCTTCACCGTGTACGCGCTCGACGGGGAGATCGGCCTGAGCGACGACGCGCCGCTCCAGGACTCGCTTGAGGCCATCGCGCAACGCACGATCGCGCGGGGTACGCTTACGGCTACCGGCGAGTAGTGGAATGCGGAACCATCGCATCGCCCCCCGAAATTGGTACATTGTCCGCATTTCGTTCCCGACTTCTCCGGAATCACGGGAGTCGTCACCGGTCGCCCACTGCACTGACAGCGCAACTATGCATAAAGTGGGGCCGTGCCCCCCGTCGATTCTGTAATGACCGATTCCATGCAGCATGCCGTAGCGCGCCGCCCCGCCCCTTCCCCGGCGGGCACCGACGACGGGCCGCCCGTCCCCAGCGGCCCGGCACACCGCTGCGGCCACCACGGGATCCGCACCCCCGCACCGGCGGATCCACGTGACCGACGCCGCGGGCGACGCGCATCGGATCCGGAGATACCCCACCGTCAGTGGCCCGTCTCGGGCGGCTCCCCCCGCTTCGGCCACGTCACCCCCGCCGGTGGCACCTCTGTCCTCGTAACGGCCACGGGCCCAAGGGTGGTGCTTTCACCATGACCGTCGCGATCCTTTCGATCATCGCGATCATCGTCGTTCTCATCGTGCTCGTGCTGATCCTCCTCGGTATGCGGGCGCTCAGCGTCGGCAGCGCCCGCGACGAGTACGACGACGGCTATGACGACGCCTATGCCGATGACGGCGACCCGGAGGACGACCGCCACGGCGCGGACGCACCCGCGCCGCGCGCTCGCGGTCGCCGCCCCCGCGCCGAGAAGGACGCCGCCGCCCGGCCGTCGCGCCGTTCCCGGTCACGCCGGGGCCGCGACGACGACTGGGCGGACGACTCCGGCGACCTGTCCGACAACGACTTCTGGTCCAGCCTCGCCGACGACGCCCCGGATGACGAGCCGCCCGAGCGCCCGGAACGCAGCGGGCGGCGCGACACCCGCCACGAATCCACGCAGGCGATGGAAGCCGTCGTGGACGACGATGAGGACGACGAGGCCGCGTCGACCCCGCGGGCGCGCGGTCGGCGGCCCCGCTCCGGCCGCGACGCCGGTTCCGCGCCGTCCGCGTCCGGCCCCTCCTCCAAGGACACCGGCGACTTCGCCAACCGCGACATCGCGGTCCTGGCCAGCCTCGGCCAGGACGCCTCACCAGCGGCCCCCTCAGGTTCCGCCGAGACTTCCGCGGCCTCGGCCGCCCAGCGACGCCCGCCCGCGGTGGACGACGACCCGCTGAGCGGCCCCCTGCCGCGCAGCCGCGACACCGGCCCCACTCCGGCCGCACCCTCGCCCTCCTCCGGGCCGCTGACGCCGGGGCACCCCTGGTCCCCCACGGCGGCACCCGACCGCGGGGAGTCCGACCGGGGCGCCGCGTGGGATTCCGGCTCCTTCTCCCGCGACCCCCTCGGCGCGCCCAGCGCGTCCAGCGGTCCCGCCTCCTACGGCACCGGGGCGTATACGCGGGGGGCGCCCTCCATGCCCGGCTCGTCCTACGACACCGGCTCCCACGCCCGCGGATCGGGCTACAGCGGCTCCTCCCTGGACCCCGGAACCCCCACTCCGCGGAGCGGAGGGTGGGACAGCGGGTCCTCCTCGTCGTCCGACACGGGCGCGCACACGCGCGGCGCGTCGTACGAGACCGGGCCCCACGACCGCTCCCGCTACGGAACGGGGGCACAGCCGTCCTCGTCGTTCGACACCGGCGCGCACTCCCGGGGGACGTCCTTCACCCCGGGTTCGGCCTACGACCCCACCGCGCACAGCACCGGATCGTCCTACGACACCGGCCCCCACGGCCGCTCCGCCTACAGCGGTTCCTCCTACGACGGTGCAACCCCCGCGGGCGGCGTGCCGGGCGGCGACCCGCTGACCGACCCGCTCGCGCCGACGGCGCGCCCGGGTGCCGAGCCCCCCTCCCCCATCTGGTCAAGCATGGACACCGGCACGCACGCGCGCCCGTCCCCACCCCCCGCGCAGCCGCCGGCCCCACCGTCCTTCCCCCCGGCCCAAGGCCCCCTGCCGGGCGAGACGCCGCCGTCCTACAGCACGGGAGCGTTCAACCGGTCCGCCTACGACACCGGCCCCTACACCCGCCCCGGCGGGGATGTTCCGCCGCCCCCTCCGGCCCAGGACCCCTCCGGTCCCGGGGCCTACCCGCCGCCCGCGGGCTACACCTACGGCTACGACAACGGGACCCCGGCCACGCCGTGGGATCCGAACGGCTGGGGCGGGGCCACCGGCGGGCAGCCGTCGCTGGCGCCGCAGACGGGGTTCGAGCCGCCGACGCCGCACGACACCGGGTCCTACAACCGCGGGTCCTACCCCCACACCGGGGCACACGACGGCATGCCCAGCGCGCCGGGCATGCCGGGCTACCCCGAGCCCCCGCAGGCCTACCCGGGCTACGCCGACGTGCTCGGCGACTACGGCCGGGGAGCGCCCGACCAGACCGGCGGCTACCCGGGCCCCGCCTACGAGTCCCCCAGCGGCGAGTGGCCGTCCTACCGCGACGTGTACCCCGATCGGCGCGAAGCCGCCGACGGCGGAGCGCCCACCTACGATCAGGGCGGTTACGGATACGGGTACGGCGGACCCGGCGACGATTGGTTCCGCTGAGTCCAGCGCGGTCGACACGCGAAGGGCGGGGTGCTGCCAGCACCCCGCCCTTCGCTGTTCCTCCCCGGTCTCGGCGCCGCCGGTGGTTCGCGCAAGAAAAATGGTGATCAATATCCCACGTCTCACGGCGCGCAGAGCCCTCCCAGGAACTACCTTTAGTTGTCGACAGCATTCGTTGAGTAACCGAATCGTCGGATCCGAGGAAAAGCGGGACTTTTCCGCGCACCCGGATCCGGTGTCGGGGCTCCTCCGACCAGCGGCTGTCCCAGAGCGCCATTTCGTTCACCCACTCGGGGGGAAGCATGCGTCACGACGCCCAGGGACCAGATCTCAACCCGAAGGAGAGGGCGGTCCGCCCGCTCTCCGGTGTCCGCTCCGTCCCGTTACCGAAGGCCCCGCTGTCTGACGCCACCGCCTCCGTCGTGGTGTTCCTCGTCGCCGTGCCCCTGTCACTCGGCATCGCCGTCGCCTCGGGGGCGCCCCTCGTGGCGGGCATCATCGCCGCGGTCGTGGGCGGCATCGTCGCCGGAGCCGTCGGCGGCTCGGCGGTGCAGGTGAGCGGCCCCGCCGCCGGACTCACGATCATCGTCGCCGACCTCGTTCTCACCTACGGCTGGCGGGTCACCTGCTTCATCACCCTGCTGGCCGGAGTGGTCCAGCTGGCGCTGGGCGCCTTCCGCATCGCCCGGGCGGCCTTGGCCATCTCCCCCGCGGTCATCCACGGGATGCTGGCCGGGGTGGGGCTGACCATCGCCCTCGCCCAGCTGCACGTGATCCTGGGCGGCGCACCGCAGAGCTCGGCCCTGGACAACATCGCCGAGCTGCCCGGTCAGATCGCCGACAACCACACCGCCGCCGTCGCCGTCGGCCTCATCACGATCGCCATCATGTTCCTGTGGGGGCGGCTGCCCAGTATCGGGGGCCTGCGCGTGAACCGCGTCCCCGCCGCGCTGGTGGCGGTGGTGGCCGCGACGGCCGCCGCGACCGCCGGCGGCTGGAACCTGGAGCGCGTCCATCTGCCCGACTCGCTGGCCGACGCCTGGTCCGGCCCCGCTCTGCCCGCACCCGACCAGATCCACGGGGTCGCGGTCGCCGTGGCGGCGGTCGCGATGGTGGCCAGCGTCGAGTCCCTGCTGTGCGCGATCGCGGTGGACGGCATGCACGATGGCCGCCGCGCCCGCCTCGACCGCGAACTCATCGGGCAGGGAGCCGCCAACACCGTCAGCGGCTCCCTCGGCGGACTTCCGGTGGCCGGGGTCATCGTACGCAGCACCGCCAACGTCCGCGCCGGAGCGCGCAGCCCGCTGTCGGCGGTCCTGCACGGCGTGTGGATCCTCGTCTTTGTCGCCCTGTTCGCCGACCTCGTGGAGCTGATCCCGATGGCGGCCCTGGCCGGGCTGCTGGTCTTCATCGGGATCCAGATGGTCAACCTCACCCACGTGCGCGACCTGCGCCGGCACCACGAGTCGAGCATCTACCTGGTGACGCTGGCCAGCGTCGTCCTCCTGGGCCTGCTGGAGGGCGTGCTCATCGGCTTCGGCCTCGCCATGGCGGTCTCCCTGCACCGCCTGACCCGGGTGACGGTCCTGACCGAGGAGCGCGATGACCGCCACCACGTGATCGTGCAGGGTTCCCTGACATTCCTGGGTGTCCCCCGCGTGACCCAGGTGCTGCGCAACGTCCCGCACGGCGCCCGGGTCGACCTGGACCTGCACGTCGACTTCATGGACCACGCCGCCTTCGAGTCGATCCACGCCTGGCGGCTCGACCACGAGCGCACCGGCGGCACCGTCGACATCGACGAGGTGCACGAGAACTGGTACGAGCGGCGGTCCATGCACGCTCCCCCATCCGGCAAGACGTCCCCGGACGGCCTGGCGCGCTGGTGGGCGCCGTGGGGGCTGCGCGGCTACGACCACAACGCCGACTCCGCCTCCGGGTTGCTGATGACCGGTGCGCGCGAGTACCACGCGAGTACGGCCGGGCGGATGCGCTCGCTGATGAGCCGCCTGGCGCACGCCCAGCATCCGCGGGCCCTGTTCATCGCCTGCGCCGACTCGCGGGTCGTGCCGAACCTCATCACCGCCAGTGGGCCGGGGGACCTCTTCACACTGCGGAACATCGGCAACCTGGTGCCGCCCAAGGGCAGCGGGGACGACTCGGTGGGGGCCGCGATCGAGTACGCGGTCACGGTACTGGAGGTGCCGTCCATCGTGGTGTGCGGGCACTCGCACTGCGGGGCGATGCAGGCGCTGCTGGACGGCGCGCACGAGGATCCCGGAGACGCGCGGCTGACCCAGCTGCAGCAGTGGCTGCGCGACGGGGCGGCCGAACTGCCCCGGGGCGACGGCGAGGCCCCGCAAGGGCCGTCACCCGCGGCGGTGCGCATGCTCTCCCAGTCCAACGTGGTGCGGCAGCTGGAGAACCTGCTGACCTATCCCGCGGTTCACCACCGGCTGCAGGAGGGGCGGTTGGAGCTGACGGGGCTGTACTACGACCTTGAGACGGCCCAGGTGCACGTGCTGGACGGGCAGCGCGGCGAGTTCGTCCCCGTTCCGCCGGACCGGATCCCCGGTCCGCGCACGGCTCCACGCGACAGCGCCGGGGAGCGCTCCCCCGCCTGACCAGGCGGCCGGACCCGCTTCCGCCCGACGTCACCACGGTGCCGGGCGGCCCAGAGACCCGGGCCGCCCGGCGCCGTGCCGTGGCCGTCACGACGTCGAGGCCCGGTGTTCACCCGTCGGTCGGTTCAGTCGGCTCGTCGTCCCGGCCGTCATCCCGCACTTCGGTGGTGTGGTAATAGGCGAACGAGACGATCGTGATGATCGCGACGATAGGGAGACCGAACATGATCATCCAGATCACGGGAGAGTCCAGCATGTACCGACACCTGATTCGCGAGCGAGCCGACCGAGACGCGGTTCCGACCCGCACGCCGGCTCGATGGGGGGCAGACGCTCCCCAATCTAGCGGTGATCCCGCCGCTCCCACGCCCCGACCGGTCCCCGGGGCGCCGGCGCGCCAGGGCCGGCGTGAGAGCGACGTTCCGCCGCTTCAACCCCGGGGGGCGAGCGCGGAACGCGATCCCGCGCGACGGGTGCGAAGAACCGCGAAGGAGAGAGCCGACCGATAAGCCGGATTCTGTCGGTCCCGGTGGGACCGGACGGCCATCCATCTGGGACTGCCGTTGCCGACAGCCTCGGTGCGGTCAACCCGCGGACTCGGGCGGGCCGCCCTCGAACATCCGCGCGGGGGAACGGGATCCCCCTTCTCGACCTTGCTCCGGGTGGGGTTTACCTAGCCGACCGGATCACTCCGGCCGCTGGTGGTCTCTTACACCACCGTTTCACCCTTACCACCGCACGCGGTGGCGGACTGTTCTCTGTGGCACTGTCCCGCGGGTCACCCCGGGTCGGCGTTACCGACCACCCTGCCCTGTGGAGTCCGGACTTTCCTCGACACCGCGAACGGTGCCGCGGCCGTCTGGTCGACTCTCCCCTGCACCCCCTATTCTACGGCGCTTTCGGGGGTCGTGCAGCCGTCCGCGGTCGCGTGCCAGCTCGCGGACGGCCCCCTCAGGCCAGGTGAGCGGTGTCGTTGAGCGAGCGGACCACCGCCGGGCCGTCGCTGTAGCAGTCGACCTCCGACAGGCACGCCACATCCAGGTGCATCCGGAACAGCGCTTCGGGCGGGGCGAGCAGCGCCTGCTGCAGGCACACCTTGATCGGCGTGACGTGGCTGACGACGAGCACCGTCTGTCCCGCGTAGTCGGCCAGGACCTTGTCGCGCGCCGCTCCGACGCGCTCGGCCACCGCGGCGAAGCTCTCCCCTCCCCGCGGCGGGACCGAGGGGTCGGCCAGCCACCGGGCGATCTCGTCCGGCCAGCGTTCGCGGACCTCGCCGAAGGTCATCCCCTCCCACGCCCCGAAGTCCGTCTCGGCGAACCCGGACCACGCCTCCACGGGCAGCGCCAGTTCCCGCGCGACGTGCTCGGCGGTGTCACGGGTGCGGCGCAGCGGAGAGCTGACAATGACGTCGACGTCGCCGCGCTCGGCGAGCCGACGGGCCGCCGCCCGGGCCTGCTCGTGGCCGGTCGGGGTCAGCTCGATGTCGCCGACACCCGCGAAGCGCCGCTCCACCGACATCGGTGTCTGGCCGTGCCGCAGCAGAATCAGGCGGGTGGGCGTGGTGTCGGGCGCGGCCCAGCCGGTGCGGCCGGACGCGGCCGTGCTCGGTCCGGAGCCGTGCCGGGGACCCGCCGCGCCGCCCGGGGGTGCGCCCGTTGCCGTGTCCCCGGAGGCGCCCCCGCTCGTCTCGGCGCCCGGTTCTCCGCCCGAACGGTCCGGCCCGCGGCGCACCGGCACACCGTCCATCGCCTCGTTGGCCAGCCGGTCGGCGTCAGCGTTCTCCGCGCGCGGCACCCAGGTGTAGACCACCTCGGCCAGGCCCGCGGCGATCTCGCGGGCCTGCTCTGCCAGCGGGCGGATATCAGGGTGCTTGACCTTCCAGCGCCCCGACATCTGCTCCACGACGAGCTTGGAGTCGAGCCGCGCCTCGACGCGTGCCCCGGGGTCGATCTCCGCCGCCGCGCGCAGACCGGCGATCAGGCCCCGGTACTCGGCGACGTTGTTGGTCGCCACACCGATCGGCTCGGCGATCTCGGCCAGCACCTCTCCGCCGAGGGGGTCGCGAACCAGCGCGCCGTACCCCGCGGGTCCCGGGTTGCCCCGGGAACCCCCATCGGCCTCCACCACCAGACGCCGTGTCATGCGCGGCTCCCCCGCTCCCCTGCGACGGCCGTCACAGGCCGGACTCGGTCGTGCGGATCAGGATGCGGCGGCAGTCCTCGCAGCGCTGCACCTCGTCAGCGGGAGCCTGGCGGATCTCGCCGAGTTCGGCGGTGCTCAGCGCCAGCTTGCAGCCCTCGCAGCGGCCGTAGCGCAGCATCGCGGCGCCCACACCGTCGTGCTGGTCGCGCAGCTTGGTGTAGAGGGCGAGCAGGTCCTCGGGGATCTCTCCGACGATCCGCCGACGGCGGTCGTTCGCCGAGGCGCGGTCCGCCTCGATGTCCACGACCGCCGCGGAGCGGCGCTCCTCCAGGGTCTCCAGCTCGGCCTCGGCCGCCTCGATCTCCTTCTGCAACCGCACGTGCTCGGCATCGGTCGCCTCGCGCCGCTCCATAACCTCCAGCACGACCTCCTCAAGCTCGGTCTGGCGGCGCTGCAGCGAGCCGATCTCCGACTGCAGCCGCTCCAGCTCCTTGGGCGAGGAGACCTGCCCGGCGTTGAGCCGCTGGGTGTCCCGCTCAGCGCGGGCACGCACCTGCTCGACGTCGGACTCGGCCTTGCGCTGCTCGCGGTCGAGGTCGGTCAGCTTGGTCGCGGCGACGGCCTTCTGGTCGCGGAGCTCGCGCACCCGAGCCTCCAGCCGCTGGATTTCGGCGGCCTCCGGGAGGGTGCGGAGGCGATGCGTCAGCTGGCCCAGGAGGCTGTCGATCTCCTGCAGGTCCAGCAGTCGCTTCTGTTCGGCGGGTTCTGCTTTCACGGGTGTACTCAGACTCCTTTTTGTGCGGCGGTGGTCCCCGACCGGTCGCGCCGGACGGGGTGAGGCGCTTCGACGGGCTGACCGGGCGGGGTACCGGGGCTCAGAACGTCTGGGACCAGGCGTCGGTGACGGTCGTCGATACGCGGGTCTCCACGTTAGCCCGTTCGCCGCCCAGCGTGCCGCGCAGCCGGGCTGCGCCATCGGCCAGCCACGGCCATTCGCTGGCGAAGTGCGCGGTGTCGATGAGGGCGGTGTCGTCGTGCTCGGCGAACTCGGAGGCGGGGTGGTGACGCAGGTCGGAGGTGAGGTAGACGTCGACCCCGGCGGCGCGGGCCGCGCCGAGGAGGGAGTCCCCGGCCCCGCCGGATACCGCCACCGTGCGGACCTGGCGGTCGAGGTCGCCGGAGACGCGGACGCCCGCGGCGGTCTCCGGGAGCCCGGCGGCGGCCTGCGCCGCGAACTCGCGCAGGGCCATCGGCCGGGGAAGGGCCCCGACGCGGCCGATGCCGCGCCGCCCTTCGGTGTCGGTGGGGTCAGGGTCGAGCGGGCGCAGGTCGCCGTCCAGACCGACCGCGGCGGCCAGGGCATCGGAGACGCCCGGGGCCGCGGTGTCGGCGTTGGTGTGGGCCGTGTACAGGGCGATGCCCGAGGAGATGAGGCGGTGGACGAGGCGCCCCTTGGGCGTGGTCGCGGCGACGCTGGTCACCCCGCGCAGCAGCAGCGGGTGGTGCGTGATGATCAGGTCGGCGCCCCACGCGGAGGCATCGTCGACGACGGCGGAGACGGGGTCGACCGCGAACAGGATCCGCCGCACGTGCTGCGCGGGGTCGCCGCACACCAGGCCGACGGCGTCCCACGAAGCGGCCCAGGCCGGGGGATAGATCTCCTCGAAGGCGCGGGTCACGTCGTGCAGGGTGATGGGTGCAGGCGTTGTGGTCACGAACCGCAGATTAGCGGTTCGCGCGGGCGCGTACCGCGCCCGCGCGTCGGGCCTGTCCGCTCTTCGCCCCCGGAGTCCCGTAGCTTGGACGGCGAGGGCATCCTCCACGCGACGGGAGCCGTGCCCGATGACAGCGGGGGACACGAGAGGCTGAGCGATGAAGTTCCTGGTCCGGGCGCGCATTTTCGACATCGGTGACGACTTCTGGGTCGAGGACGAGCAGGGGCAGCGGGCCTTCTGGGTCGACGGCAAGGCGCTGCGGCTGCGCCAGACCTTCGAACTGAAGACGCCCGATGGGCAGATCCTCTTCGTGATCCGCAAGAAGCTCCTCAGCCTGCGCGGCACCATGGAGATCGAGCGGGACGGGCAGACCGTCGCCACGGTGCGCCAGCGCATGTTCAACCTGATCAAGGACCGGCTGGACGTGGACCTGGCGGGGGGCGGGGCGTGGGATATCACCGGTAGCTTCCTGGACAAGGAGTACTCCATCAGCGACGCCGAGGGGCCGGTCGCGCAGATCTCCAGGAAGTGGTTCCAGCTCCGCGACACCTACGCGGTCGACGTCAACACCTTCCGCACCGACCTGGGCGGCGATCCGGCCCTGGTGGTGAGTGTGGCCGTGTGCGTGGACGCCCTGACCGGCCGTTCCGGGGAACGCTAGCCCGGGGGTCCGGGGCTTCCGGCGGCCGGTTCGCGCGGGTGGGCCGCCTGTCCCGGTCGGGCCGGCCCGCCCCGGCGGCTAACGTAGTGACCAGCCATGTCTGAACTCCCTTTCACGCCCATCGGGGCGCACGTACCCGTATCCGGCGGGCTGGCCAAGCGCGGCCTCGCCTACACCGCCGAGATCGGCGCCGAGACCATCCAGGTGTTCGTCACCAACCCGCGCGGCTGGGCCACCGCCGACGGCGACCCGGCTGAGGACGCGCGGCTGCGCGAACGCGACGACCTGCCCGTCTTCATCCACGCCCCCTACCTGATCAACCTGGGGGCGCCGGACGCGAAGGTGGCGGACAAGTCGGTGGCGTCGCTGGAGCACGCTCTGCGGCGAGGTGCGCAGACCGGGGCGCGGGGTGTCGTCGTGCACACCGGCTCCGCGGTCAAGGGCACGCGCGCCGAGGGCCTGGAGCGGATGCGGTCGCGACTGCTGCCCCTGCTGGAGCGGCTCGGGGACGAGGCCCCGCCGGTGCTGCTGGAGCCGATGGCCGGTCAGGGCCAGGTGCTCTGCGCGACCGTGGACGACCTCGTCGGGTACCTGGACGCGCTGGACTGGCACCCCCAGGCGGCCGTGTGCCTGGACACCGCGCACGTGTTCGCCGCGGGCCACAACGTCGCGACGCGCGAGGGCATGCGGGACATGCTGGACCGGTTCGGCGAGGTCGTCGGCGCCGAGCGGCTGCGGCTGATCCACGCCAACGACTCCAAGGAGCCGTGCGGCAGCAATAAGGACCGGCACGAGAACATCGGCGCGGGCCACATCGGTGCCGAGCCGTTCGGCGAGCTGTTCCGCCACCCCGTGAGCGCGGGAGTGCCCATCACGCTGGAGACCCCCGGCCCGGAAGGCCCGCACGCGGCGGATGTGCGGACACTGAAGACGCTGCGCGAGGGCTAGTCCCGCGCAGCAGCGGGCGCACCGCCCGTGCCGCGGTGGTCGTGCGCCGGACGGCGCGCGTGGCCGACCGTGGTCACGTGCCTCGCGTGTACAGCTTCTCGGCGAGGACCACCGCGGCGGCCGCCACGAGGACCTGGACGATCAGCACGAAGAGCCAGAACGTGGTGAAAACGGCGGCGATGGCGCCGCCGATGAACGCCGCGATGATGCCCAGGATCAGGGTGAGCCAGATCGGAATCGCCTGCTTGCCTGGAACGACAAGACGGCCGAGCGCGCCGATGATCAGGCCGACGACCAGTGCACTGATGATGCCGGTGATCTCCACGGACCCTCCCAGGATCGATCTTGGACGTGCCCCGTCCGCACAGGACGGTCTGGTGCAGGGCTACCCACCGCGACGTGTTCGAACGCCCACCGCACCTCATGAGAAACACAAAGAAAATCTTCTGGAGTTCGGTGTCCGCGGCCCCCTCGGCCGTACCGCGGGACCGCCCACGCGACCTGGCCATTCATCGCGAAGAAACGCCGCACCCCGGAGGTGGCCCACATTGTGCGGCCCGAACCGGCGTGCAACCGGGCCGCCCACCGACGCTCCGGCCTCGCCGCGGTCACCGAAAAACCGCCTAAGGGATTGTCCGGATTGGCGTCGCGCGATGCACGGCGCCGCCCATCCCGGCAGACCACCAAAATCGGGTAGGTAATGTGCGGGCACTCCCCTCGCCCCGGGGAACCGTTGCCCCGAATGTGGGCCACAATGAAAAACGACGCGCAACGGAGGGCGGTGCACACCATGGACCCGGTGAGTCTGGTGCTCGGAGCGGCCATCGCGTTCGGCGGCGTCCTCGTCGGCCGAATGCTCCCCAGGCGCGCTGACCGGCAGGCCTTCCCGCCACACCAGCAGCACCAGCAGGCCCTCTCGTCCGCCCAGCGCACGCCCCGGCCCATCTGCGGCTGCGGCCACCACCTCGTCTTTCACGACCAGAAGACCAAGATGTGCCAGGCCCAGGTCGTTATCCCCGGACGCTGGACGGGCCAGGCCGGCGGTACCTACCGCCAGTGCATGTGCCAGGGCTACCGGGGCCCGGTCCCGCTGGACGAGTACTACGCCCCCGACCTGCTTAGCGACGAGGGCTGAAGCCGTTTTCCCGCCGCCCGATCCGTCCGGGTTCAAAGGAGACAGGCCACGCGAGGGCTCCACCGACGACAGCCGGGATACGGCACGGGGGCGCGTCGTGTTTCACCAGGCAGGAGGGGTACATCACCCTCATGGGACTGCAAACCGCTGAGCTCGTGATCATCGCCCTGCTCGCCATCGGGATACCGACGATCTTCGCGACGGTCACGCTGCTGATGCGCCACCACTCGCAGCACAGCTTCCGGCGCTGAACGCGTCACCGGTCCGGCACGCTCCGAGGCGCCATCATGGCGGCGTGGCCCCGAGGCCATGCCGTGGTCGGCCCTTTTTCCTCGGTCGCCCCGCCGTTGTCGGCGGCCGCGGGTGCCGCGCGCCCGTCACCCCGCTGCGCCCTGGTCCGCCCGTGTCACCCGCTGCAGCAGTCCCCACGTGAAGTCGGCGACGAAGCGTCCGCTGTGCCCCTCGGTATCCGGGGCGCTGAACATCAACCGCCAGCGCGACGGCGCGGTCCCCTCCAGCGGGGTGGCCGGGGCGAAGGCCCGGGCGACGTCGTCGATGACGCAGGACCACGGCTCCAGGTCGGTGACATCGCGCAGGGCGGGCGCGGACGCGTCGGTAAAGCGCACCAGCCATTCCTGCACGACCGCGCCGTTGGGCAGGGCGACGACCTCGAAGCGCAGGTCGGGCCAGAGGTCCAGAGGCCAGCGGTGCGCGCGACAGGCCAGGTCGCCGATGCTCTGGTCGCGGACCGTCTCGGCGGGTCCGAGGACGGCCGAGTAGCGCCGGGCCCCTGTGGGAGCCCGCGTGGAGCGGATCATGGCCTGCCAGCGCCGGTTGGCCTCCCGCATCTCGGTGCGCGAGGCGCCCAGCGCGCGCACCGCCTCCTCGACCCGCTCCGGCTGGAAGTCCGCCATGCGCCGCAGCAGCACCAGCTGGAAGCCGCGTGCGTCGATCCCGGCCATCGCCACAGCGCGCGCCCTCCTGACGGCTTTCCCACTCGTGTCCGCGACCGTGTCCGAGGCGGCCCCCAGGGCTCCGTGTTCGGGCGCGACGCGCGAAGCGCCGGGCGCCCCGCGGTCAGGGGCGCCCGGCCGGCGTCGCGTTACCAGCGCAGCAGCGCGGCCACGCCTTCGTCCTCGGCGAGCACGTCCGCGGCCTCTTCAGGTAGCACCGTGACCTCGGAGCCGCCGACGAAACCAAGCTCGATCATGCGCTCGCCCAGGTCCCGTTCGGCCGTCATATCGGTGGCGGCCTCCCCCGGCGGGGTCTCGCCCTGAGCGTAGTACCAGCCGTTCGCGGCGCGGTGGCCGCGCATCTCCCTGGAGCCGTCGAGGAAGAGGTGGGCCACCCGGCCCTCGCGGAAGGCGCCGAGGGTGTCGCTCAGCCCGACCGTCCCCTGCCCACCGGAGAGCGCGGCGTCGCGGGCCTGTCGGGCCTGTTCGCGGCAGCGGCGGACGCGTGCGGCCTCCAGGTCCGGGCGCACCCGCGCGGCGATGTCGGAGACGGACAGCGTCTCGACGACGCGGTCCAGCAGAACGATGTCGCGCGGCCCGTTGGCCGGGAGGCCCTTGCGGATGACGTCGATCAGCCGGGAGTCGCCGGTGATGACGATGGACTGCCACCCCTGCTGGTCGGCCAGCTCGGTGATCCTGGGACGCACCGAGTGCAGATAGCGCAGGAGCTGCTCCTCCATGCGCCGGTCGAAGCGGTCGGTCTGGCTCGCGGAGCGGTCGGCGATGCCCGGGCGGCCCGCCGACGCCGGACCGCGCATCTCCCGCCACTCCCCGGTGTCCGGCGCGAAGGTGAAGCGCGTGAGGTCGCGTGCGATGCCGAACCGCATGTCGACGACCCGCACCCCGTCCTGCGCCACCGCCAGGACGCCGGCGGGCGCCCCCGTGGCGAAGGCGGCGGCCAGCGGCCGCAGATAGGGCTTGGGCTCCAGGACAGCACAGTCATCGAGCGGGACCTGCACGACAACGGTGCGCACCTCGTCGCTGCTGACCGGGGCGAACAGCGCCCGCCCCAGGCCGGGTTCGGTGGCGCCGAGGATGCCGTCGAGTTCCGGTTCCAACTTGTCCAGCCGGGTGAGCACGGCCGAGGCGTGCTTCTTGTCGCCGTTGGAGGCGACCTCGTTGCGCAGGCGGGTAATCGCGTTGGCGACGGTCCGCCGCCAGGTGGGTGAGGCTGTTCGGTCTCGTGGATCGGCCGTCGCGTAGACCGAGAGCACTCCACTGGCGTCCGACATCGTCGCCAGATCCCGCAGCGACGTCTGATCAAGGATCACGGTCATACCGCCCCTCGTCGATGTGCCCCATCCGGCGCGCCGGAAGAGGTGATTATTCCCTCCCTAACAGGAGAACAGGGACGCTATCAATGCTCGGTGAGCTGCGTCCCAGAGTCCGGCCAAAGGAACGCAATGAGGCCCCCATGGCTTCGGGCCCTTCGGTACCCCGTGCGCGTCCGGGCGGGGGTGCGGCCCCGGCCACCACCCCAATCCTCGCCGCCGCCTACCGCACACCACCGGACAGGATCCACGCCGACCAGGCCGCCCAACCGACCCCGGCCGCCCTCCCACCGGCCGCCGACCGCGTCACACTCTCGCCCCGATCCACGACCCCGGCGTGACAACCCGTCCCCCCACCAGGACAATGCATCGGTGTCCCTGAGTAAGAAGGTGAACAAGCCAACGTGACGACCTCCATCGATCAGCGGATCGCCGACGAACTCGGCGTTCGCGAGCAGCAGGTGACGGCGGCCATCGGGCTGCTCGACGACGGCGCCACCGTCCCGTTCATCGCCCGCTACCGCAAGGAAGTGACCGGCACCCTCGACGACGCCCAGCTGCGCACCCTCGAAGAACGGCTGCGCTACCTGCGCGAGCTGGAGGAACGCCGGGCCACCGTGCTGGAATCGATCCGCGCCCAGGGCAAGCTGGACGACGCGCTCGAAGAGCGGATCAGGCAGGCCGACTCCAAAGCCCGGCTGGAGGACATCTACCTCCCCTACAAGCCCAAGCGCCGCACCAAGGCCCAGATCGCCCGCGAGGCCGGGCTCGAACCGCTCGCCGACCTGCTCCTGACCGACCCCGAGCAGGATCCCCAGGCCAGCGCCGCCGCCTACGTCGACACCGAGAAGGGCGTCGCCGACGCCGACGCCGCGCTCGACGGCGCCCGCTCCATCCTCGTCGAACGATTCGCCGAGGACGCAGATCTCGTGGGGACCCTGCGCGAGCGCGTCTGGGAGCGCGGCCGCCTGGTGGCCAAGGTGCGCGAGGGCAAGGAGACCGACGGCGCGAAGTTCGCCGACTACTTCGACTTCGCCCAGCCGCTCACCGAGCTGCCCTCGCACCGGATCCTGGCGATGTTCCGCGGCGAGAAGGAGGAGGTGCTCAGCCTCACCCTGGAGCCGGAGGAGCCCGCCGAACCCTTGGCCGAGCGCCGCGCCCCGAGCACCTACGAGACCACCATCGCCGCGCACTTCGGCATCGTCGACCGGGGGCGCCCGGCCGACAGGTGGCTGCTCGACACCGTGCGCTGGGCCTGGCGGACCCGTGTCTTCGTCCGCCTCGACATCGACCTGCGGATGCGGCTGTGGCAGGCGGCGGAGGACGACGGCGTGCGCGTCTTCGCCACCAATCTGCGCGACCTTCTGCTCGCCGCACCGGCCGGAACCCGCCCGACCATGGGCCTGGACCCGGGCATCCGCACCGGCGTGAAGGTCGCGGTGGTCGACGGTACCGGCAAGGTGGTCGCCACCACCACGATCTACCCCCTGGCGCCCCAGCGGCGCTGGGACGAGTCGCTGGACACGCTCGGCCGCCTCGCCCAGGAGCACGGCGTCGAGCTGGTCGCGATCGGCAACGGCACCGGGTCGCGGGAGACCGACAAGCTCGCCGCCGAGCTGATGAAGCTCCGCCCGGAGCTCGGCCTCACCCGCGTCACGGTGTCGGAGGCCGGCGCCTCCGTCTACTCGGCTTCCGCGTTCGCCTCCAAGGAACTGCCGGACCTCGACGTGTCCCTGCGCGGCGCCGTCTCCATCGCCCGCCGCCTGCAGGACCCGCTGGCCGAGCTGGTCAAGATCGACCCGAAGTCGATCGGCGTCGGCCAGTATCAGCACGATGTGTCCGAGGTGAAGCTCTCCCGGTCGCTCGACGCTGTGGTCGAGGACTGCGTGAACGGCGTCGGCGTCGACGTCAACACGGCTTCGGCGCCGCTTCTGACGCGGGTGTCCGGCATCAACTCCACGATCGCGGAGAACATCGTCGCCCACCGCGACGCCAACGGGCCGTTCCGCTCCCGCGCGGCCCTCACGGAGGTCCCGCGGCTCGGACCGAAGACGTTCGAGCAGTGTGCCGGGTTCCTCCGCATCCCCGGGGGCGACGACCCGCTCGACGCGTCGGCCGTGCACCCGGAGGCCTACCCGGTGGTGCGCCGCATCCTGGAGCGCGCGGGCGTGCAGATCGGGTCGCTGATCGGCAACGGGTCGGTCCTGCGCACGCTCAAGCCGCAGGAGTTCGTCGACGACACGTTCGGTCTGCCCACCGTCACCGACATTCTCAGCGAGCTGGAGAAGCCGGGCCGCGACCCGCGCCCGGCGTTCACCACCGCGTCGTTCAGGGAGGGCGTGGAAACCCTCGACGACCTAGAACGCGGCATGCTGCTCGAAGGCACCGTCACCAACGTCGCCGCGTTCGGCGCGTTCGTGGACGTCGGCGTGCACCAGGACGGCCTGGTGCATATCTCGGCGATGTCGAAGAACTTCGTCAACGACCCCCGCGACGTGGTGAAGTCCGGCGACATCGTGCGGGTGAAGGTGCTCGACGTCGACACCGCGCGCAAGCGCATCTCGCTCACCATGCGGTTGGACGACGATGCCGACACTGCTGCTGCCGGGGGCGACAGGCGCGGCGGCACGCGCGGCAGCGCCGAGGGCGGAGGCCAGCGGGAGCGCGGCTCCTCCGGCCGTGGGCGCGGCAAGGGCGGCCAGTCAGGGCGTGACGGCCGATCGAACCGGGACCGCGGTGGACGCCAGGACGCCGCGCCGGGGGGCGCGATGGCCGAAGCGCTGCGCCGCGCCGGACTCGACAAGGGCCTGAGCTAGCGAGACGCCTTGAGGCAGGTGCCCTGGTCCGCGCCTGCGCGGGCCGAGGTGTAAGAGGACCGATCCGCTGGTTCGAGGTGACCGGCACCGGACGCGGCCGCGGGCCCCGCCCCTGTGGGCGGGCCCCCCGCCCGCGTCGTCGTTCGGTGCCCCCGCCAGGCAACGGAAGCCGGGCGGAGGAGAATGCGGGGGGAACCGGACCGCCGCGCGGCCGCGGGCGTCCCTACTCGGGCCGGTCGGCCCCGGGTGTCGGCGTCGGACCGTTCGGCGCGGGTCCCTCAGGTGCCGGCCCCGTGCTGGTCGGCTCGGCCTCCTCCGGCCCACCTGCCCGCGCGGGTTCCGCGGCGCCGTCTCTGTGCAGCCTGATGCCGACCCAGCAGGAAGCGAGGAGGACGGCCCCGGCCGTCAGCAGGATCGCCGCCGCACCGATCGCGCCACCGGTGAGATCCCACACCAGCTCCGTCACGCCGACGGTGATCCCGAGAATCCCGAACACGAGCAGCACCACGGTCCGTTCCCACCGGTAGAAGCCGAGGCACAGCGCCGCCGCGCCCAGGGTCAGCATGTAGCCGAGGAACGACGTCTCCTCCCGGAAAAGCAGGAACTGCGCGCCGAGGAGGGCCATCGCCGCTCCCAGGCCGATGCCGAGCCCGCGTTCGACCAGCGCGCCCCATGCGGTCAGGGCGGCCCATGCCGCGCCCACCACGACCAGAGTCAGCCCTGTGGCCAGTGTGACGTCGATGCGGTCCGTCACGAACGCGTTGAACGCCACTATGACGAGCGTCCCGCTCATCCACCAGCTGATCACCAGCGCCACGGCTGAGGGCAGCGCCGCATACCCGGAGAGGGCGACCACCAACCCGACCAGCGGGGCGACCCACTCCAGCCCCTCCGCGCCGTCGAGCCCGACGCTCACGGCGAACGCCGCGGCCAGCGCTGCCAGCGCGAACAGCACGCCGGCCACCCGGCGGCGCACCGCGGGAACCGTCGGACCCGCCGAGAGCCCGCGGAGCCGCCCGGCCAGCGAGTCGGGCCCGAGTGCCACACGCGGCCCACCGGCCATGACGAGCCCGGAACCCGCCGCGGCCACGGCAATGGCGGCCAGCAGCAGCACCCGCACCGCGACGTCCAGGTCCTGCCAGGCCGTGGCGAGCAGCGCGAAGACACCGGCCAGTACCAGGCCGCCGCCGGCGTACCCGGCGACCTCGGCCCCGCGGACCAGCGTCCGACCGCTTCCGCCACCGACACCGGCACGACGGAGCGCCGTTCCCACCGCACCCGCCTGTTCGGCCGAGAGCACGCCCTCCACCACCAGTTGGCGCAAGACCTCCTCTCGCGCCTCGGAGTCGCGGGCCCGTGCTTGCCTGGACATCCTCGCCGTCCCCTCTCGAACGCCGCAGCGGTCCGCGACCCGGTTGATCGGACGCGGACCGCTTGCGGCCGTCGCTGGAAACCTACCCTCGCGGCCCCCATCTCACCGCGAACGGGGGCGGAGGCGCCTGAGTACAGGTACTCAGAGCGCGAGGCCGGTTCCTGCGGTTCAGGCCGCCCGGGCCGCACCGCGGATCGGCGAACCGAGGCTGTGCAGGTGCCGCATGGCCTCGACGTGCGAGCGGATAAACCCGGTCTCGTGATACGGGATACCGTTCTCGGCGCAGTACTCCCGCACGATCAGCCGCGCGCGGCGCAGGTGCGGGGTCGGCATGCTCGGGAAGAGGTGGTGTTCGATCTGGTAGTTGAGACCGCCCATGGCGTTGTCGATGAGCCAGCCGCCCCTGACGTTGCGCGAGGTGAGCACCTGCTTGCGGAGGAAGTCGAGCTTCTCGCCCTTCTTCAGGGTGGGCATGCCCTTGTGGTTGGGCGCGAAGACGTTACCGAGGTAGACGCCGAACAGGGCCTGGTTGACGGCGATGAACAGGACGGCCTTGGCGGGCGACATCACGGAGAACACGATGGTCAGGTAGATCGCGAAGTGGCCGAGGAGAAGGGCCGCCTCCGGCCAGCGCTGCTTCATGTAGGGCTGGAACAGCGCCCGCACGCTCTGCGCGTGCAGGTTCAGGCCCTCCAACGTGAGCAGGGGGTAGAACAGGAACGCCTGGTAGCGGCCGATGAAGCGGGGCAGGCCCGTGGCCTCGGCGGCCTGGTCGGAAGACCAGACAAGGACGTCGGGGTTGACGTCGGGGTCGAGGTCCTCGTGGTTCGGGTTGGCGTGGTGCCGGGTGTGCTTGTCCTGCCACCACCCGTAGCTCATACCGATGCCGAGGTTTCCAACCAGGCGTCCGCACACCTCGCTGGGGACCCGGGTCCGGAACACCTGGCGGTGGGCGAGGTCGTGGGCGACCAGTGCGACCTGGCCGAACATGGCGGCGAGGAAGACCGCCGCCAGCATCTGCCACCAGGAATCGCCAAGGACGAACACTGCCGCCCAGCTCGCGACGAAAAGAAGGCCGATGGCGCCCAGCCGCAGGGCGTAGTAGGAGAAGGGCGCGCGATCGAGCAGGCCGACGGCGGCGACGCGCTGCGACAGTCGGGCGAAGTCGCTTCCCCGTCCCGACGGTGAGCGGCGTCGTGTCCGGGCATCGGGTTCGACCGGGCTGCTGTTCACTCCGGTGGCGGGCAAGGTCGTTCCTCCTTGGCGAGCGGGCTCCCGCGTCCGGAACGGTCGTGGACGGGGAGGTACAGAAGATGGGGGTACAGCGCGGGGCGCGGAGCTCTGGGTCGTGGGGGGTGGGCGGATCGGGTCACCCAGCAGGCCCTATGTCGTGGTCATACGACCCTGCGGGTCGTGCGTTGCGATGCGAGCGGAGTCGGCCGACCGGTCACCGCGTTGGTGGCACGTGCTCGCTCCCCGGCCAATGCGGGGATCGGCGCCGTGTGCGCACGTGAGCGCGGCCGGAACCGACACCATCAATCTACGGAGCACGACGAAACGACCGCCATGGCTTGGACACGCCCTTGTCGAGGGGTGCTGGCACCCCTCTCGGCCTTTTTCATCCTCCGCGCTGGTGTCCGACCACGTTGGGGAGATCAGGGCGCCGTCGTGCACCTCACACTACCCGGTCCCTTCGCCGGCCTCCGTCCCCATGGTCCCGCAGCGGCCCCCGTCCAGACCCGTTATCCACGCACGGAGCCATAGCTCCACTTCGACGGAACCGCGAACACCTCCACCTGCTGGTGTACTTCAACGCATACGACACGGCAGACTGGCGCCATGCTGAGCGAACGAGAGGCGCTGACGGTACTGCGCCGGGAGAATCCCGAGCACGCCGAAGACGCGGCCGCCGCCATGGGCTGGCTGTCCAGCGGTGGCCTGGAGGGTATCGATCTGCTGCGCATGCAGGATTTCCTCTGGTACGCCCTGCCGGTCAAATGGATGATCAGCACGGAGAAACGTGTGCAGGTGGCCCATGCGCTCGGCCGCCTGCTCAACCTCAACGGCCTGGAACGCTACGCGGCGGTCTGCGAGTCCGAGCTCACCGAGCAGATCCTGCGGATCTACGAGGAGGAGGGCCACGACGCCGGAGTGGCCGCCTACACCGAGGCCACGACCAGGAGTGGCTCGGTACCCACCGCCACCCCGCTGCACACCTGGGGGACGCTGATGGGCCCCGAGGAGAACGCGGCGTTCGGCGACTGCGCTGCGGCGTTGGATCTGGCGCTGGCGTCGGGGGAGCTGCGGGTGGGCGGGCGCGGATGGAAGAAGGCGCGCGAGGCGCTGCTGACGCGTTGGCTCACCCAGCAGCGGCCCGAACTCGACGGCGCCTGCTGGTTGGAGCGGATCCACTCCGAGAGGTTGGAGACGTGGGTGGTGGAGCGCCACGGGGAGCGCTCCACCCTCGCCGGGGAACTGGCACCGCGGCTGCTGGCGATGCCCTGCAAGGCCCCAGATCCGGCACCGGAGGGGGTGCTGCGCGCGCTTGGTTGGCTGCTGGGCCACAGCCGCGACCGGCTCCCGCTCACCGCCCGGCACTACATCGCCCCGATGCTCGTCTCCGAGGCCGTCGACCTGTTCGGCTGGCGGGAGTGGCTCACCGGCCCGCTCAACCGGGAACTCGATGTCGTCCCGCTGCACACGCTGCGCACGCTCGCGCAGCGCGAGATGCGCGCCATCCGCCGCGCTGGGACCTCCCTCGTCCTCACCAAGACGGGCGTCCGCATGTTGGAAGACCAGGACGTGTTCTGGAGGACCGCCACGGCCGCGGTCATCGGGCGCGAGGGCGGCGAGCCCGACTTCGGTGTGGCCGTGCGGGAGGCGGCGCTGCTGGTCCTGCTGACCTCCACACCGCGTACCGCCGACGAGCTGACGCAGCGGCTCACCTCGATGCTCGCGGAGGAGGGCTGGGCCTTCCGCGACGGGGGTGACCTCGGTGGACCGATTCGGAGGGAGACCCACCGGTTCCGGTACCGGATGTGGGCGCTGGGCATGCTCGACGACGACTGCCTGGTGGACGAGCCGCCAGTGCTGACCGAAGGCGGGGAGATCACCGCGCTCGCCGCGTTGCGCGCACGGGCGCTGCGGCCGCGCTATCGGACCGATGTCGAGTAGACCGTGTCGCCTCCCATCACATCCCCTCGGAACCGGCACCTTTACAGTTGAGATTTCGATATGGGCCACCCTAAATGCCACTCGGGAACCGCGCCCAGGCAACGCGGCCCAGCGCGGCGCCAAGCGGGCATCACCCTGGATCCCCGGCGAAACAGCTGATCAGATCCGGAAGAACAGGTTGCGGAACTTGCGCGCCAGAGCGAGGTCGCCGTAATCGCAACCGCCGTTGACGCGCCCGTAGACGGTCAACAGGAAGCTTCCCGGGTCGAACGCGAGCACGGCCGGCGCGCTCCACGCGTCACCAAGCGCGTAGGACAAGCCGCCGGTACGATCGACGTCGACCAGGTAGCCGGCGCCGTTGCGCCCGCTGACCTGGACTCCGACGCGGATCGGCCCGGCGGGGGCCGCGTAGAGCGTGCGCTGCCACGTGGTCAGGAGGAACGGGGACGCCATGTCGGCGGCGTCGGCCGAGACGGCGTGCCGCTGTCGGCGCCCCTCGCGGATGTCCCACGCGTAGACGGTGTAGGAGAGGATCTGGTGGACGGCGCAGAAGGCACCGGAGACCGGACCGAACACCGGGTGAGCGGCGACCGGCCGCGTCCACATGGTCGCGTCGAGGCCCTCAAGCAGGGCCAGGACCACGGCGAGGCGGTCGCGAAGGGTGGCAATGGTGTCGCCGCGGCCGACGACGCGGGCCGCCATCGTCACCTCGTCATTGCGCCGCGCGTGCCTTCTCAGCGACGGCGGAGCGGTGGGGCAGGTGCTCGCCGGGGCGGTGAGGCCGACCAGATGCCGCGTGGTCTCCGCCACCATCTGCGCGGCCAGGTCCCGCACCTCCCAGTGGCCCGCCGCCGTTGGATCCTCCCATACGCGCTCGGGCCTAATGAGGTCGAAGAACGCGGCGGCCTGCACGCGCAACCGGTCGAGCACCACGGGCTTGGCGGCGACGTCCAACGGATGCCACGGGCCGGGAGATGCCGCCTCCACTCCCTCGGTGCCCGCCCTTTCGCCGTCTCTGCCGTCCCGCTCGCCGACCTCCGCGACCCGGCTCGGACGCTCCTCTCCCCGGGCGTCAGACCCGATGACACGCACGATGACTCCCCCGCTTCGACCACCCGACCCGTAGCACAATACACCCAACCGATTACCCAGAGTGTCCGAACGTGTGAATCTCGGCCGCTCACGCGAGCCACCGGCCACCGGCCACCGGTAAACCACCACCAGCAGGTGGGAGCTGGGTGTCAGGGGCCGCGGCCGCAGCGAGCAGCGTGCCGTCGACGCGCTCCTCGCTGACCGCTGCGAGGTACTGTTCCTGCTCGGCCACGAAAAGCGCCCGCCGCCCGAATCGCCGAGCTGAGCAGCCGCCTCCAGGTCGTCTCGATGGCGCGGCGACCGCGCGACGCCATGCGCCGCCACGGCCTCGCGGACCAGATCCGCCTCATCCCCTGCGGCCTGGCTGAGGAGCACGGTACAGCGGCGGCCCGCGCCCTCCATCACGCCTCGAACACAAGCACCCTGACCTGCGACAACAGCGGCACCAGCCAAGCTATCGGCAATATTCAGCACGTATTTGGCACAGGTGGAAGCCAACGCCTCCGTTTGAGAGGGAAAGCAAAACCGTCTATGACGGGCCCACTGCTCCCGCAAGTGGGAGTATGGAGCTTTGGATCCGCAGACTGTTTCCGCGATCGCCGGGGCCGCGGCCGCGCTGGCTGCCATCGCGGCCGCCCTCACCTCCCTGGTCTCTTCTACACGAGGCGAGCGGCGAATGCAGCAAAGGCACAGACAGAAATCCAGCGGGAGCTGAGGAAAGATGCCGCCCAGCCCTACGTATGGGTGGACGTACGGCCGGACGAAGCCCAGGGGACACTTCTCAATCTGGTCTTGGGCAACTCGGGGCCGACGTTCGCGCCCAACGTCCGTGCCACGATCGAACCGGAGCTGCCGTACGAGGAGTCGAGCTGTGGCGCCGACGGCCTGAGGCGCTTGGGCGACAGTATTGCAACGCTCGGCCCTGGCCACAAGCTCATTTGGTCCATCGGACGCGGATTCGAACTCCTTAAAAGCGAAGGGCCGCAGATCCACACTGTCACGATCGACGCTGAGGGGCCGTTTGGTTCGCTCCCGCAGATGGTCTACGAGATCAACCTCGACGATGTACGCGGAACCCGCGATGCCCCTGAGGGCAACCTGTACTACGTACGCAAGGCCGTTCTGGAAGTAGCAAACGCCATCGATCCGTCAAAGAAGCGGACATGCTGATAGCCAGGTCGCACAGGGTTTCTGGCGCACCCCAATCGCGTTTATACAACCTTCGCATATTCGCTTCATATACCATTGGCGCTAGTTGGCAGATCGGCATAGGATTTAGCGGTAGCACTCCCTGCGGCGTCGACGATATAAGGCCATCATTCTTTCCAGCCGCGTCTTGATTGCGCCCATACAGGACACATGAAATGCAGCAAGCGCTCCGCTGCCGGGCACAGGCGCTAATCACGATGGCGGTGCCGCACCGGCGGACGTCATTGATCTGCAACCGGGACAGATGGGGAAAGAGAGTCTCTATCAGGGAAAAGATCGACACCCGGCATCTTCGCCAGGGCAGCCGGACTCACGTGGTCGACTCACGAAACCCGTGCAAGAGCCCAGATTCAAACGACGTTGACAGGCATGGGTCGGATTTTCTGTCCGAATAGCTTCGGCTCCATCCCTCAACCGCGCATCGGAGCGCTCAAGGGGCGTCATACTTTGAGACAAGCATGGCGTTCAAACCTACGTAGCCTGAGGCGGCGGTTTGACCGACGTCTGCGCAACCTGCCCTGAACTGCGGCGATGTTGCCCGTGTCGCGACGTCGACGCGTATTCGATGCAACGTCCCGAATTCTGCGCCTTCAGCGCGATCCCTCGGGCGCGTGAGCCGATCCGGTCTAAGCTCCTGGCCGACGAGCTCCGACAACGCGGCACCCGCACTGGCTACCCGCGCCCTGGGCTGCTTCTGCCAGGCCGTCGTGGTCCTGCGCCACTACCGCGACGGCACCAGCCCAGCCGTCTTGGCACCCCACCACGGCATCGGCCGCTCCACCGACGAGGGCTTCGACGTCCTCGCCGAGAAGGCGCCCCACCTACACTACGCTCGACAGGACGCCCGCAGCCCGACAACCGCCCACCTCGTGCTAGGCGGCATCGCTATCCCCAGTGACTCGCGAGGCTGCAGGCCCCAGGAATCTCCGGCAGGGAGACGGAGCAGCATGGCGTTTCTGTCCCCTTAAAGACCAGAACCAAACATGTCAAGACTCGGGCCGAATGCGGACAGCCCTCGCCTCTGCATATTCGCCGGTACTCACGCTCACACCAGGAACTCCAAACATTAAAGATCTCACGGGACGACTTCGGGATAATAGCTCCGATCGAGGGACCCTTGCTGCTGGAGCCGGACCTCATTTAAGGTCTGCCACCGAACTGCCCCCATATCGTTGGGAAACTATGAGATCCAAAGCCTTTACGGCATTGACGGTGTTCCTCGTCTCGATGACGGCCCTGGTCTATAACACTCTCCCAGCATCGGCGCTGACGACAGCTGGCGCTATGTCTATGGCCGCTCCATCGCAAACCGCGACGGCGGACTTGGCAAAGGCGTTAGAGCAGCGGGCCGAAGCCCAACTCGTGAAAGGCGAGAAAGCCGACTCATATATCGCTCAGGCACGCGACGCGGTCTCCACGACGGGCACCCACCTGAAGGAGGGCGAGTCCAGCAAATTCTCACAAGGCGAGGTAAGCCGCCTGGCCGATGGCACGACCCTTGTTGTCTTTCCTCTGACCGGCGGAGACCTCACCAGCAGCGCACTGACCGTCTCCTTCGCTCCCAACGGAACGACCGGATCGGTCTATGAAATGCTCCTACGGGAGATCAGCGCCACGTCCGGAAGCGTCGAATTCTGGGTCGACGGCCTCAAGCAGGTCGACCACATCGTCAAGGAAAGCCAGGCCTCGACACAGGGATGGTCGGAATTCGTCGACTGCCTGAACAACTCCGGCGTAGCCGCGTGGATCGTGACGGCGATCACCATTGCTTGCTCGGCGATCTGTGTCGGGAGCGCCGGGACGGCCTGCATTGCCTGCATCGCCGCCGCTGCCGGAACTACGGGAGGAACGATCGGGTACTGCATCAGTGAAGGCTGGTAGCAAGAGAAAATGATAAAATCGAGATCGCTTAATTTCCTGACCATTCTCCTCCTGTCGACGGCGGTCCTGGTGCAGAACTCTATTCCAGCGTCCGCATTTACGGGCACAGGCGGGAGTGCGTCGGTGGCCCCCTCCCAGCCTGCTATGGAAAACCTTGGAAACGCCAGGGAGACGCTCACCGGCGCGGAGGAGGTCAAAGGCGAAGAGGCCGCCTCCTACATCGACCAAGCCCACGATAAAGCCTCCGCGACGGGGACACACCTGCGCGCGGATGAGGGCGGGACTGCGGAGTTCTCCAAGGGGCGCGTCACCCGCCTCGACGATGGCACGACCCTCGTGGTCCTCCCGCTGACCGGCGGAGACCTCACCCGCAGCGCACTGACCGTCTCCTTCTCCCCCAACGGAGACACCGGAGTCCACGAGATACTCCTGCGGGAGATCAGCGCCACCTCCGGAAGCGTGGAGTTCTGGGTCAACGGAGTAAAGAGCCTCGACCGGGTGATCGATGTACCCCGGGCCACGACTAAGGGGTGGTCGGAATTCGTCGACTGCCTGAACAACTCCGGCATAGCCGCCTGGGTCGTCGCCGCGATCGTCGCCGCCTGCGGGGTGGTCTGCGGCGGCACTGCCGGGACGGCCTGTGTCCCCTGCATTGCAGCGGCTGCAGGTACCACCGGCGGCGTGATCGGGTACTGCATTAACGAAGCCTGGTAAATGAGGAGGTCATCGTAAGTGGATAAGCGTCGTTTGCCGCACATCGGGTTCGCTGCCTTCGTCTCCTGCAGTCTCCTCTTCGCAACCTATGCCCCTGTGCAGTGGTCGGGCATCGTTGGCTATGGCGTCGGCTCAGCCACCCTAATCGTGTGGGCCTATTTCGCAGGCAGCCAGTACCAGCAGCGGAAGAAGAGCCTGCAGCAGAACACCTAGGCCAGTTCGGCAGCAGTCAGCCAGAACAGCTCGTAGCGGCAAGCTCGCTGACCACGCAGCCTCTTCTACGAAGCGGGCGGGCTCCGCCCTCTCTGATCGAGGGGCGGAGCCTGATACAGCAGTTCTGGCGGTGGTGCCTACTGCGGTGGCGACGATCAACGGCCGGTTCGAACTGGCCGTCGGCCCCCCGACCATCGAAAGCACCAGACCGGGAAGCTGCGTCGCCCGCAGACGGAACGGCGGCGGACGCACCACCACTACCTCAAGGGCTCGCTGTTGTGCGGTGACTGCAAGCGGGTCCACGGCGTCGACACGCGCGTGATCATCCAGAAGACCCCAATCGCTACGGCACCGACTACCTGTACTTCTTTTGCATCGGCAACCAACGCGGCCAGTGCCACACCCCACACATCAGCGCCATACGGCTGGAGGAGGCGGTCGAGGCACACTACGCCACGGTGCGGTTCAGCGCGGGCTTCACCGCCCGGGTACGCGAGCACCTGGCACAGACGATCGAGCAGCAGCAGGCCGCGAACCGGCTCCTCCACCAACAGCTCACCGCCCAACTGCGTGAGCTGGACACCACGGAGGATGGGCTGCTTAACCTGGCCGGCGATCCCACGATCGGCCACGACCGGCTCCGCGAGAAGCTGCGCGAGGTAAAGCAGCATCGTGCCCGCATCTCCGAACGGCTCAATCAGACCGGCGAGGATCTATCCGACGCCGCACGACTGATCGAGCTGTGTCTGCGGCTGTTGGAGAACCCGCAGGCGCTCTACCTACGTGGCGACGAGGAGCAGCGGCGCATGCTCAACCAGGCGCTCTTCCATGCCCTGTACGTGGAGGAGGAAAAGATCAGGGGCCACCTCCTCAAGGAGCCATTCGACCGGCTGCACGCCCTTCAGGACGCACACACAGGCGCGAACAGGACGAAGGATGGCGCTTCACCCCGGGACGACGACAGCACCCCCTCCGGTGGCGGAGAGTGTGCTGTGTGGAGCTCGGTCGACGTGCTTCTCGACTCCCTTGATTTGGTTAAGGGTTCTAGTAAGCCGTCCAGGGTGGGCGCGAGAGGACTCGAACCTCCGACCACCCGCTTGTAAGGCGGGGGCTCTAACCAACTGAGCTACGCGCCCCGGTGATACGTGGCTGGCCCGATCCGCCCCGCCGTCGGCGTGCAGGATCGGACAACGGAAGAAATAGTACCGGGTTTCCGACGGCGGTGCGGCCGTTGCGGCGTGTGGGGGCGCGCGCCGCGGGGGGCGCTGGGATGTGGGCGCGTTCCGGAGCGGCGGGGCGGATCGGGGCGGCGTCAGGCGAGCTCCGCGAGGGCTTTGCGGTAGTCCTCAAGGCTGCGGGACTCGGAGATCGGGTTGACGACCTTCCAGCGGACGACGCCTTCCGTGTCGATCAGGAAGGTGGCCCGCAGGGCGACGCCCCGGGTTTCGTCGAACACCCCGAAGGCGTTGGCCACGTCGCCGTGGGGCCAGAAGTCGGAGAGCAGCGGGAACTCAAGGTCTTCAGCGTCGGCCCAGGCGCGGTGGGCGAACATCGAGTCGACGGAGACGCTCAGCACCTGGACGTCGTCGCCGGGGAACTCGGCGGCGTGGTCCCGCAGTTCGTGCATCTCGCTCTGGCAGACGCCGGAGAACGCCAGCGGGTAGAACACCAGGAGGACGTTCTTGCGGCCGGTGAAATCCGACAGCCGGACGGTCTGGCCGTGCTGGTCGGACAGCTCGAAATCGGGCGCGCTCTGGCCGACCTCGATGGACATTGCGGTCATCTCCACTCCGGACGGTCCGGGGCTCCGTGTCGCAGGCACAGGACTGATACCGCCCGCCTCCGTGGGCGGGCGGTACGCTGCGCGGCTCATCTCCGAGCGGGCGGCGGCCCCGGCCGCCGTCCCCGGGCACGACAGGATCGATTCAGCGCTGGATCTTGGGTGCGACGAGACGAGTCCCCGCCCAGTCCGAGCCGGCGCTCACTGCACTGGTCTGCGACAGGCCCGCCGTGCTCGCGGCCTCTGCCACGTCACTCGGCGACACATGGCCCTCGCGCCCGGCCTTCGGGGTCAGCACCAGGATGATGCCCCCGCCTTCGACCGCGCCGAGCACATCGACCAGAACATCGGTGAGGTCGTCCTCCTCGTCGCTCCGCCACCACAGCAGGGCGGCGTCGACGACGCCGTCGTAGTCCTCATCGACCAGCTCTTCACCGGTGCGTTCGGCGATCGACGTGCGCAGCTGCTCGTCAACGTCATCGTCGAACCCGAATTCCTGCACCACCTGACCCGGCTTGAACCCGAGTCGATCGGCCAGGCCACGTTCACTTTGTGCCTGGCCCGCGGTCGCGCTCACGAAAGTCCTCCTCCACACTTCATTCATCCTGCCGGCCCGCGATCCGTTTCGACGGGCGCGGCCCTGTACGCGGCCCCGTTACCGGGTCGATCCCGCTGTTGCTCGTTAAGTTCACACGCTGAGAGCCTGATCCGTCAACGCGTCACCGCTCCCACCGTCTGACCTACCATCCTGCTCTCTCTGGCGCACTCGTCAAGAACGACAGCCGCACCTGACGATTCGGATTGTCCACGTTCAGGTCCACAATGGCGATCGACTGCCATGTTCCCAGCTCGGGACGGCCGCCGGTGACAGGAATCGTGGCGTAGGGCGGTATCAGCGCCGGCATGACGTGCGAGCGCCCGTGTCCCGGTGAGCCGTGCCGGTGCCTCCACCGGTCGTCGGCGGGGAGCAGGTCGTCCAGTGCGGCCAGCAGGTCGTCGTCGGACCCGGCCCCCAGCTCGATGATCGCCACACCTGCGGTGGCGTGCGGGACGAAGACGTGCAGCAGGCCGTCTCCCCCGGCCTCGGCGGTGAAGTCCCGGCACGCTCCGGTGATATCGGTGATGCTCTCCGAACCTCCGGTATGGAGGTCGAGAAGTTGTGTCCGCATGTGGCAACGGTTACCCACACGGCGTCCACGTGCAACCATGACCACGCGCACCGTGCCGACCGGTCCGGATCCACCCTTGTCCGCCGGACGCGCCATACTCGGGGCCAGGAACCGTCCGTGCACGACCATCCGGGCGTGTTCCTCCCGCGATGGCGGGCACGGTTGGGTACGGCAGGCACAACACGAGGGGTGAATGTGGGCGCTGCGTTGCGGCTCGGTCCCGTGCTGCGGAACGTGACCGACACAACGGCGACCGTCTGGGTGGAGACCGACGCCCCCTGCCGGGTGACGGTCATCGCACGCGCGCAGGCCGATGCGGGCGGGGACACGCCTGCTGGCGCTTACACCGCGCACACACCGACGTTCGCCGTGCACGGCCACCACTACGCGCTCTGCGACCTGTCCGGACTGCCCGCCGGTGGCACGCTCTCCTACGAGGTCCGCCTCGACGACGCCGTTGTATGGCCGCAACCGGACGCGCCCTACCCGCCGAGTCTCGTCCGCACCCTGGACCACGCGGCACCGGCCCGGATCCTCTTCGGCTCCTGCCACATACCCACCGATCACTCTCCCGCCGCCGTCGCGCGCTACGGCCCGGACATGCTCCGCGCCTATGCGCTGCGCCTCGCGGAGCGGCGCCGAGCGGGCGAGGGCGGCGAGCCGACGGTGCTGCTCCTCATTGGCGACCAGGTCTACGCCGACGAGCTACAGCCGCGCATGCTGGAGTTCCTGGGGGCGAGCCGCGCTGATGGCGTCGGCGAACGCGGGGAGAGCGATGGGTGCCAAAAGCGCGCGGAGGTCGATGGGCCCGATGGCGGCGGTGTCCGCAGCGACCGGTCGCTGCGCGCGCACGCCGCCCGTCCCCCGGACGACGAGGTCGTCTTCTTCGACGAATACGCCGAGCTCTACCGGCAGGCATGGTCCGACCCCGACCTGCGCTGGCTGCTGTCCACCGTCCCCACCCTGATGCTCTTCGACGACCACGACATCCGGGACGACTGGAACACGTCCGGCTCCTGGCGGCGCGACATCGCGCGCACCCCCTGGTGGGCGCAGCGCATCACGTCCGGGCTCGGCGCCTACTGGATCTACCAGCACCTGGGCAATCTCCGCCCCGACCAGCGCGCCGCCGACCCCGTGTTCGCAGCGGTACGCAAAGCGGCGGGCAGCGGGCGGGACGCCACTGGGCAGGGCGCGTCGGGGCACGGGGACGCCGCCCCGATCGTCGACGCGTTCGCGTGGCGGGCGCATGAGGAGCCCGGCACCTACGTCTGGTCCTCCAGGTTCGACATCGGACGCACCCGGGTACTGATGGTGGACACGCGTTGCGGCCGCGACGTCGATGACGACGCGCGCCGCTCGATCCTCGGCCGCACGGGCACCGCGTGGCTCGACGCGCAGCTGACCGGCGATGTCGATCACCTCGTCGTGGCCAGCACGCTGCCCTTCCTGCTGCCCACCGCCGTGCACCACCTGGAGGCGTGGAACGAGGCGGTGTGCGCCGGACGGTGGGGGCGGGCGCTGCGCGGCTTCGGGGAGCGGCTCCGCCGCGCGATCGACCTGGAGCACTGGGCGGCGTTCCAGCGCTCGTTCCGCTTCCTCGCCGCCGCGGTGCTCGATATCGCGGCGGGCGAGCGCGGCGCGCCCCCCGCCACCGTCCTGTTCCTCGGCGGGGATGTGCACTTCTCCTACCTCGCCCGCGCACGTCCGAGCAGCGGGGCGGCGCGGCGGTCCGCCACCCGGATCACCCAGCTCGTGTGCTCACCCACGTGCAACCGCCTGCCCCCGCTCATGGGTCGCCTGACCTCGCTGTCGGCGCTGCGCGTCGCGGGTGCGGTCGGCGCGGTGCTGTCGCGCCTCGCGGGGGTCGGCCGACCGCCGCTGAGGTGGCGCTTGGCGGATGGTCCGAAATATCAGAACGCGCTGGCAACTCTGGTTCTAAAGGGGCGCGGCGCCGAGGTGTGCTGGGAGCACGTGGCGCGGGCGGCGGCCCCGGCAGGGAACGCTTCGGAGGGGGATCCGCTCCGACCGCCGGTCGCCGAGCTGATGCGCCGGACGCTGTCCGGGTGAGTGTCACTTCGGCTTAGGGCGGCGGTGCGTCGGCCAACCGTTCGGGATCGCCCGGTGCCGCCCCGCTCCCTCAGGGCACCTGGTAGGCGGTGTCGCGCACGTCGGTGATCGCCATGTGGCCCGGCGCGTGCGAGATCGCGAACTCCGGAGCCGATGCCATGATGGCGGCCTGCGGGGTGACCCCGCAGGCCCAGAACACGGGGACATCACCCGCGCGCACCTCCACGGGCTCACCGAAGTCGGGGCGGTCCAGATCAGCGATACCCAGGGCGCCGGGGTCACCGACGTGTACCGGCGCTCCGTGCACCGCCGGGTAGCGGGAGCTGACGCGCACGGCATCGGCGACCCGGTCGGCGGGGATCGGGCGCATCGAGACCACCTGCGGGCCCCGCAGGCGCCCGGCGGGGCGACATCGCCGATTGGTGCGGTACATCGCGACGTTGCCGCCGGTTTCCAGGTGCCGGAGCGGGATTCCGGCCCTGAGCATCGCGGTCTCGAAGGTGAAGCTGCACCCGATGAGGAAGGACACCAGGTCGCGGCGCCAGACGTCGCGGACGTCGCCGGGTTCGGCGACCAGTACACCGTTGGCGTAGACGCGGTAGGCGGGCAGGTCGGTGCGCAGGTCGCCGGCGAAGATCGAGGCGCGTCTCTCGCCCGGGTCGGTCACGTCGAGCACCGGGCAGGCCTTGGCGTTGCGCTGTGCGAACAGGAGGAGGTCATAGGCGAGGTCGCGCGGTACGGCGATCAGGTTGGCCTGGGCGTACCCGGCGCAGTACCCGGAGGTGGTCACCCGCGTACCCCTGCGGAACCGCGCCCTGGCCTGATCCGGGCGCAGCTCGGCGGCGGTGGCGGAGGCGTCGGAGTCGTCAGCGCTCATGGGGTTGCTCCGTGTTCGCGTCGATGCGATCGGTCCTTCTCCATCGTCATCCCCTCACGGCCGATGATGTCGACGGGGGAGCCGCTGCGGCGTCGCGGTGGACGGCGGCCGATACGGCGCCGGTCCGACCTGGACGGCGGTGAGCACCCATCGACCAGCCGCGCCCGCGTTCGTCCGTGCTGCGCTCCCTCCGCCACCCCTCCGGCCCGGCACCGCCGTCACCGCGCCGGAGCGCCGAGCGCGCGCCATGGCCGAAATCTCAGACGTGTGCCGGGGCGGGCCTGGGCCGCGCGAGGAAGGTCGGCGGCGATCACCACCGCGATGACCGGATACCCGCCGGTGACCGGGTGGTCGGCCAGGAAAAGAACGGGGTCCCCGCCGGGCGGGACTTGCAGTGATCCCGGCACCATGCCCTCGCTGGGCAACTCCTCGTGCTTGGCGCGGCGCAGCTCCGGGCCGGCGAGCCGGGCGCCGACCCGGTCGCTGCGTCCGGTCACCTCGAAGGTGTGGCCGAACAGCACGTCCAGCGCCCCGGGATGGAACCAGTCGTCGCGCGGGCCGGGAGCGACCCGCAGTTCGGCCTCGTCGCCGGGGACGGCCCGCGCCGGAGCGTGGTCGAGCACCGGAAACTCCGCCGGTGGCGCGCCCACCGGGAGGACGTCGCCGGGGGCGGGAAGGGCGGGGCCGAGCCCCGCGAGGGTGTCAGTGCTGCGCGAGCCGAGCACGGGGGGAACGTCGATCCCGCCGCGCACCGCCAGGTAGGCGCGCAGCCCGCGCGCGGGTGTGCCCAGCCGCAGTTCGGCGCCGTCGGGCAGGTCCAGCACGGTGTTCATCGCGGCGCCGCGTCCGTCAACGGTGACCGGCCCGGGGGCGCCGGTGACCGCGACGGTGACCGCGCCGCGCGTGCGCACCGCGAGACCGCCGAGGGTCACCTCCAGGGCGGCCGCGCCGGGCGGGTTGGCCAGCAGGCGATTGGCCAGGGCGTAGGAGGCGCCGTCGGCGGCTCCCGAGCGGCCGATACCGAGGGACGCGTGCCCGATCCGTCCGCTGTCCTGCAGCGTGGTCAGCGGGCCGGTGCCCAGCACCTCCAGCCCCGCCGCACCGGCCACACCCGTCATGCCCGCCATGTCGCCGACCGTTCCCCCCTGGTCTTCGTTTTCCTGGTCTTCATTGTCGTCTCGCCCGGTCCGCCCCCGGGCCTCTTGTTCCACCACCGGCACGCGCCTGTGCCCGCGCTCCGGCCCCGTCCCGGCGCCGCGGTCAGGCCTCCCGGAACCGGAGTCGCATCCCCGGACGCAGCAGCCCCGGCGGGTCGCGCTCCAGGTCCCAGATCACGGCGTCGGTGTGCCCGAGCAGCTGCCAGCCGCCGGGCGAGGCACGCGGGTAGACGCCGGTGAACCGCCCGGCCAGGGCCACGGCCCCGGCCGGGACGCGGGTGCGCGCCTCCGCCCGGCGGGGGACGTCGAGCCGGGGGTCGCCACCGACCAGGTAGCCGAACCCGGGCGCGAAGCCGCAGAACGCGACGGTCCAGACAGCTCCGGTGTGCGCGGCGACGACGTCGCGCTCACTCATCTGGGTGTGGGCCGCGATGTCGGCGAGATCGGCCCCGCTGTAGTCCACCTCGATCTCCGCCTCGTCCGCGCTTCCCGGCCGCGGGGCGCGCGGGCGCAGCCGCCGCACCGCCGCGGCCACGGCGGCGGCGTCGCCGTCCTCGGCCAGGCGCAGCAGCACCGTTTGGGCGGCCGGGACGACCTCGGTGACCCCTGGCGGAGGGTCCTCGGCCAGGGCGCCGTGCAGGGCCAGGACCTCGTCGAGGTCGGCGACCTCGGCGAGGACACCGGTGTCGGCGCAGTTCAGGACGCGCATGTGTGCCTCCGGGAAGAGGGACGCGGGATCGGCGGTATCCGGGGGGTCGGGGGCACCGGAGGGGTCACGATGCCGGGACGGCGGCGAACGGGGCGATGGCCACCCCCGCCGAGCCCAGACGATCGGCGACGGCCCGGGCGATGCGCACCGCTCCGGGGCTGTCGCCGTGGACGCACAGCGAGTCGGCCTCGATCCGCACGGGGGTGCCGTCGATGGCGGTGATGGGCTCCCGTCGAACGATGCGCAGGCAGCGGTCCGCGATCTCGGCGGCGTCGTCGAGCACCGCCCCCGGTTCCCCGCGCGGGACCAGGGCGCCCTCGGGCGTGTAGGCGCGGTCGGCGAACGCCTCCTGGACCGTGCTCAGCCCGGCCTCCCGGGCCAGGCGCAGACACGCCGAGCCCGGCAGCCCCATGACGGGCAGGGCCGGGTCGTAGGCGAGGACCGCCTCGACGACGGCGGCCGCCTGTTCCTCATGGCGCACGATCGCGTTGTACAGCGCCCCGTGCGGTTTGACGTAGCGGACCCGGCCCCCGGCCACGCGGGCCATCGCGTCCAGCGCACCGATCTGGTAGAGCACGTCGTTGGTCAGGTCGGAGGGCGGCACGTCGATGAAGCGCCGCCCGAACCCGGCGAGGTCGCGGTAACCGACCTGCGCACCGATGGCCACGCCGCGCTCAACGGCCTGTGCGCAGGTTGTCCGCAGCACGGTGGGGTCCCCCGCGTGGAAGCCGCAGGCGATGTTGGCACTGGTCACGATGGTCAGCAGGGCCGCGTCGTCGCCGAGCTCCCAGCGGCCGAAGCTCTCCCCGAGGTCGGAGTTGAGGTCGATACGCACGTCAGCGGGTCTCCTTGTCTCGCGTGGTGTCGTGGTGAGCGGGGCCGGGGGTGCGCGGGCCCGTCGGGTGTCACACCCACAGGTCGGTGATGCCGGAGAGCGCCATCCAGGCGATGTAGATGGTGATCAGCCAGGCGATCCAGCCGATGGCCAGGAGCCAGGCGGGGTAGCGGTAGCCGTGCAGCAGGTCGGCGGAGCGCCGGGTGGCGACCCAGAGCATGATCCCCATGCCGACCGGAAGGATGAGGCCGTTGAGGGCGCCGGCGAGGATGAGCAGGGTGGTCGGGGCCTTGCCGAGGAGGAGGTAGGCGATCGCGGAGACCGCGATGAACCCGGCGACCAGCCAGGTACGGCGGCGCTCCAGCTCCGCGGAGAACGTGGTGATGAAGGAGACGGAAGTGTAGGAGGCCCCGATGACGGAGCTGATCGCCGCGGCCCACATGATCACGCCGAACAGGCGCAGCCCTACCTCGCCGGCGGCGTGGGAGAACGCCTCTGCCGGTGCGTTGTCGACGCCGACGAGCGAGGCGCCGCCGGTGACCACGCCGAGCACGGCCAGGAAGAGCACGATGCGCATCACGCCGGTGACGATGACGCCGATGACGGACGAGCGGGTGATCGCACGGACGTTGTTCGGGCCGCTGATCCCCGCGTCGATGAGCCGGTGCGCCCCGGCGTAGGTGATGTATCCGCCGACGGTTCCGCCGACGATGGTCACGATCGCGACGAAGCCGTCCGATCCGATCGCGCCGGGCAGCACGGCGCTGCGCACCGCCTCGCCCACGGGCGGTGCGGAGACGAACGCGACGTAGAGGGTCAGCGTGATCATCAGCACGCCGAGGACCACGATGATGCGGTCCATGGCGATCCCGGCGCGCCTGCTGAGGAAGATGGCGATGGCGATCACGGCGGAGACGGCGCCGCCGATCCGGACGTCGACTCCGGCCAGCGCGTCGAGGCCGAGGGCGGTCCCGCCGATGTTGCCGACGTTGAACACCAGCCCGCCGAAGACGACAAGGGCGGCGAGGAGGTACCCCGCGCCGGGCACGACCTTGTTGGCGAGGTCCTGGGCGCGCTCTCCCGCGACGCCGATCACCCGCCAGAGATTGAGTTGGACGGCGATGTCGATGAGGATCGACACCAGGATCGCGAAGGCGAACGCGGCCCCGAGCTCGGCGGTGAACTTCGTGGTCTGGGTGATGAATCCGGGGCCGATGGCGCTGGTAGCCATCAGGAACATCGCGCCGAGGAGGGTGCCGCGCGCGGCCGCGGCGCGGACGGTGGGAGCGGGGGCGGGGGATTGCGTTTCGCCCATGGCGACCCTCGTTTCTGTCGGATCGGCGGGTTGGTCCGAGGCGGGATCCTCTCCACAGAGGATTTTCGAGGATTGTTGAACAATCCTTCAATCGTGTGAAGGACGCCATAGTACATGGGCGGCGCCGACTGCGACACACCCCCGTATGCCGCACGACACACCCCGACGATCCCGCTGGTCCGCCGCCCCCGACGCCCCCTCGGACCTCCGCCCGACCGGCCGCGCCCCGCGGCCGTATCAGCGAGAATGAAGCCATCCCCCGCGACGGAGAATGGAGTGACCACGACGGTGGCCGGCGACGGATTCGAAGGGCTCACCCGCTTCCGCGGAATGCTGGAGCGATCGAGCACCGCGGAGCGCGTCGCCGACGCCCTGCGCGCCCAGATCGTCGACGGCGCCATGGCCCCGGGCACCCGACTGTCCGAGGAGGCCATCGGCTCCGCGCTCGGCGTCTCCCGCAACACCCTGCGCGAGGCCTTCCGCCTGCTGAGCCACGAGCGCCTGCTGGTCCACGAGTTCAACCGCGGCGTCTTCGTCGCCAAGCCGACCGCAGAGGACGTCACCGACCTGTTCCGCGTCCGGCGCGCACTGGAACTGTCGGCCCTCCGCGGCGCCACGGACGCCGACGACGCGGCGATCGCCCGCGTGGGCGCCGCCGTCGAGGAGGGCACCGCCGCCCTGAACGGCGGCGACTGGTGGGGCGTGGGCATGGCCAACATGCACTTCCACCAGGCCATCGCCGGACTGGCCGACAGCCCGCGTACCGACGAAATCGTCGACCGGCTCCTCGCCGAACTGCGGCTCGTCTTCCACGTCATGGCGGCTCCCCGCGACTTCCACGTCCCCTACCTCGAACAGAACCGCGAGATCTACCAGCTGCTGAGCGACGGCGCCGCCCACCAGGCCGCCGAGCGGCTGGCCGACTACTTCGACGTCGCCGAACGCCAGCTCGTCGACGCCTTCGCCGAACTCGAACAGCCCGCCTGAATCGACCGCGCGGGCGCCCGGGACGCGGGGCGCCGGCCACCGCCGGCGAGCGCCGGGGCATCCACCCCGGCACGCCTCCCGGTGGGGGTGAGGGGCTTCTCTGTTCGATCACCGGGTGGGTGCCAGAGGGGCGGCAGGGGGGTGCCACCGCCCGCCGTCGGGGACGCCCTTCCCTCGCTCCGTCTCACAGCTTCGCGTCGTGCACGCCCACGGCGCTGGCCCCCCATCCGCCCCACCTGTCAGGAGACCAGCGTCCACGGCGCCCCACCCCGTCCTCGCCGCTGCCCATCGCGGAACACCGGACAGGGCGACCGGCGACACGGCCGCCCCGCGGGCCCCGGCCGCCCTCCCTTCCGCCGGTGACCGCCTGACCATCACCCCCACCGGCTCATGGCGGCGGAGGGCCGTACCCCCCTCCGCCGGGGGTTTCGATGACCAGGATGTCGCCCGGGCGCATGTCGACGGAGCCGCAGCCCTCGAAGGGTTCGACCGTGCCGTCCGCGCGTTGCACGCTGTTGCTCCCCAGGGCGCCCGGTGCGCCTCCGGCGAGCCCGTACGGGGGACGGCGGCGGTGCCCGGTGAGGGTGCTGACGGTCATCGGTTCGAAAAAGCGCATCCGGCGGACGGCGCCGTCGCCTCCGCGCCACCGTCCGGCCCCTCCGCTGCCGCGCCGTATGCGGAACTCTTCGAGCAGCACGGGGAACCGCCATTCCAGCACTTCCGGGTCGGTCAGGCGGGAGTTGGTCATGTGGGTCTGCACCACCGGGGCGCCGTCGAATCCTTCCCCGGCGCCCGAACCCGAGGCGACGGTCTCGTAGTACTGGTACCGCTCGTTGCCGAAGGTCACGTTGTTCATCGTGCCGGATCCCTCGGCCTGGACCCCCAGGGCGGCGTAGAGGGCGCCGGTGATGGCCTGGGAGGTTTCGACGTTTCCGGCGACGACCGCGGCCGGGTAGACCGGGGAGAGCATCGATCCCGGCGGGATGTTGATGCGCAGGGGCTTGAGGCAACCGTCGTTCAGCGGGATGTCGTCGGCCACGAGCGTGCGGAAGACGTAGAGAACGGCCGCGGTCGCCACCGAGGAGGGCGCGTTGAAATTGGTGTCGAGCTGCGCCGATGTGCCGCTGAAGTCGAGCGTCGCACCGCGCTGCTCGCGGTCCACCGAGACGCGCACCTCGATCGCCGCGCCGGAGTCCATCTCATAGCGGTAGTGGCCGTCGTCGAGGGCGTCGATGACGCGGCGGACCGCCTCCTCGGCGTTGTCCTGGACGTGGCGCATGTACGCCTGCACGACATCCAGGCCGAAGTGGTCGATCATCTTGCCGACCTCCTCGACGCCCTTGGCGTTGGCGGCGATCTGCGCGCGCAGGTCGGCGAGGTTGGTCTCCGGTGCGCGGGAGGGGTAGGGCGCCTCGGTGAGTAGGCGCCGGGTGGCGTCCTCGCGGAATTCGCCGCCGCGCACGAGCAGGTGGTTGTCGAAGAGGACGCCCTCCTCGTGGACCTCGCGGCTGGCCGCGGGCATCGAGCCGGGGGTGAGTCCGCCGATCTCCGCGTGGTGGCCGCGCGAGGCGACGAAGAACAGGACGTCGCCGCTGCCCGGGCTCGCCCCTCCGGTCGCCTCCGTTCCGGCGGTGTCGAACACCGGGGTCACCACCGTGATATCGGGCAGGTGGGTGCCGCCGTGGTAGGGGTCGTTGACCGCGTAGACGTCGCCGGGCCGCATGTCTCCGGCGTTGCGGCGGATCACCTCCTTGATGGTGGTGCCCATCGACCCCAGATGCACCGGCATATGCGGGGCGTTGGCGATGAGGTTGCCCTCGGGGTCGAAGAGCGCGCAGGAGAAGTCGAGGCGCTGCTTGATGTTGACCGACTGCGCGGTGGACTCCAGCCGCGCGCCCATCTGCTCGGCGATGGACATGAAGAGGTTGTTGAAGATCTCCAGCATCACCGGGTCGGCCCGCGTGCCCACCCCCGCCTCGGCGCGTGCCTTGACGCGCTCGACGAGGAGATGCCCGGTCGGCGTCGCGGTCGCCCGCCAGCCGTCGTCGACGACCGTGGTGGCGTCGGCCTCGGCGATGATCGCCGGTCCGGTCACCTGCTCCCCCGGCCGCAGGTGCGGCCGCTCGTACAGCGGGGCTTCGCGCCAGGTGCCGTTGGCGTAGAGCCGGACCGCAGCGGGGCCGGGCGGCGTCATGGGCGCCCCTGGTGGCTGCGGCTCGGAGACGGTGCCCAGGTGGCGCAGGTCGGGCTCGTCGGTGCGTCCGACGGCCTCCACCGTGACGGCCTCGACGATGAGCGGGCGGTCCATGAGGAACGAGTAGGTGCGGCGGTGCTCCGCCTCGAATTCCGCGATCATGGACTTCATGTCGACCAGGTCGACCTCGACCGCGGTGTCGGTTCCGTCGTAGCGCAGCCGCGCCCTGCGTTCGATCCGGATGCGCTCCTCGGGCACGTCCTCGTCCCTCAGCTCCGCGGCGACCTGGTCCGCGAGCCGGTCGGCGAGCGCGCCGACCTCCGGCAGTTCCTCGTCTCGCAGCGGCGCCTCCACCGACTGCTCGCGCATCGCGGTGGTGTCGGCCAGGCCGATCCCGAGTGTGGACAGCACACCGGCCATCGGAGGCACGAGCACGGTGGAGATGCCCAGGGAGTCGGCCACCGCGCAGGCGTGCTGCCCGCCCGCTCCGCCGAACGTGGTGAGCACGTAACCGGTGACGTCGTGGCCTTTCTGGACCGAGATGCGCTTGACCGCGTTGGCCATGTTGGCCACGGCGATGTGCAGGTACCCCTGGGCGACCTGCTCGGGCGGGCGCTCGTCACCGGTCGCGCGCGTGATCTCGGCGGCCAGGTCGGCGAAGCGCCGCCGCACAGTCTCGGCGTCGATGGGCTGGTCGCCGCCGGGACCGAACACCCGGGGAAAGTGTGTCGGCTGGACGCGGCCGAGCATCACGTTCGCGTCGGTGACGGTGAGCGGCCCTCCGGCGCGGTAGCAGGCGGGGCCGGGGTCGGCCCCGGCCGAGTCGGGGCCGACGCGGTAGCGGCTGCCGTCGAAGTGCAGGATGGACCCGCCGCCCGCCGCCACGGTGTGGATGTCGAGCATCGGCGCGCGCAGCCGCACCCCGGCCACGCGCGTGTCGAGCACCCGCTCATAGGCCCCGGCCCAGTGCGACACGTCGGTGGAGGTACCGCCCATGTCGAAGCCGATGATCCTGGAGAACCCCGCCATCCGCGACACCCGCACCATCCCGACGATGCCCCCGGCCGGTCCGGAGAGGATGGCGTCCTTGCCGCGGAAGTGCCCGGCCTCGGTGAGACCGCCGTTGGACTGCATGAACATCAGCCGCACCCCGCGCATCTGCGCGTCCACATGGCTCACGTAGCGGCGCAGCACGGGCGAGAGGTACGCGTCCAGCGTCGTGGTGTCGCCGCGCGACACCAGCTTCGTCAGGGGGCTGGTCTCGCTGGACAGCGATACCTGGGGGAAGCCGAGGCGCTCGGCCAGTACGCCGATCGCCCGCTCGTGGGCGGGGTAGAGGTGGCTGTGCATGCACGCGACCGCCACCGCGCGGATGCCGTCGGCGTAGGCGCGCTCCAGCTCGGCGGCGAGGTGATCGAGGTCGGGGGCGCGCAGCACGGTGCCGTCGGCGGTGACGCGCTCCTCGGTCTCGATCACGCGCTCGTGCAGCGGCTCCGGCAGCACGATGTGCCGGTCGAAGATGCGCGGGCGGTCCTGATACCCGATGCGCAGCGCGTCGGCGAACCCGCGGGTGATCACGAGGACGGTGCGCTCCCCCTTGCGTTCGAGAAGCGCGTTGGTGGCGACGGTGGTGCCCATCCGCACGGATTCGACGCCGACGCGGTCGCCCCCGGTGTCGGTCGGTGCGGGGACCCCATCGTGGGGAGGCGGCGCCGCGTCGGTTCCGGGGATCGGTGTGTCCGGTCCGAGCCCGAGCAGGACGCGGATCCCCGCTACGGCGGCGTCGCGGTCGTGTGCGGGGCTCTGCGAGAGCAGTTTGTGCGTGACCAGCCGCCCGTCCGGGCGCTGGGCGACGATGTCGGTGAACGTGCCGCCGCGGTCCACCCAGAACCGCCAGCCTCGTGCGGGCACACCGCTCCCCTTTCCACCCGGCTCCTCTGCGTCACGGTGTTCCCGGGCGACGCACGATGTACGCGTCCGGGTGGCGGTCACCAGGGCGACGGGCGGAGTGGGGAGCGGGACGGGGGATGCCGGGACAACCGTGGGGGGCCGGGGCGTACGCCCCGGCCCCCCACGGTGTGGTCGTGACCGCGCGGGACGGATCCGCCCGCGTCAGCCAGCTCTCGTCACCTCCTGGTCTTGGGCCGCCGATTGCCGGCGCGCGCCTGGCGGGCCTTGCGGCGCAGGGCACCTCCGCTGCGCAGGACGCGCCGGGCCGTCACCGAGACGGCCGGGAGCTCGAAGCCGGGGATCAGCTGGCCCGGCTCCGGCCGGGGCTCGCTGCTGGGAACGGCCAGCCGCTCGGGAAGACCGGCCACCGGCCCGTTGTCGGAGCTGTCGGCGGCGGTGGTGCGACCGCTTGCGTCCGTCGCGGTGGCGGAATGCTCCGCCAGGTCGTCGTCTCCGTCCTCGCCTTCGGCCGCCGCCGCGGCGGGCTGGCTCTGCCGTCCCTCGGTAGCGGCACGCTGCGCCTGCCACGCGCGGTAACGGGCCGCCAGCTCAGTGGCGATGGGCCATTCCACGGGCGCCGGCTGGGCGAGCGCCGCCCACAGGTAGGCCTTGGTCCCCCACGCCTCCATGGCGCGCCGTGCCCGGGTGATGGTGAAGAAGAGCGGGGCGGCGAGCACCAGCTGGGGCCAGGCCATCAGCAGCGCGACCAGCAGCGGGAGCATGCCGCCACCGGCGATGGAGGCACCGGCGCCGATAGCGACGGGGGTGAGCGCCAGCGCGATGCGCAGCGAGGTGATCTGCCGGAAGCGGTGCAGTGAGCGGCGCACCGATGCCTCGGCGGACAGCCCCTCGGGCAGCGGTGTCGGCTGCACGACGATGGCCAGCAGCAGCGCCGCGACCGCGACGGACCCGGAGAGGAGGATCATCCAGCCCGACGCCGACCAACTGCCTCCGACGATCAGCGCGACGAGGGCGAGCACGGGAAGGGGGACCGGAATGAAGAAAATAACTTGGCGGGCCAACTGCCCGGATTCCGTCGGTTCTCGGACAATTTCCAGCCATCTGCTGTACAGCTTCTCTACGATTTCGCCGAAATCTGCCATCGCACCCCCCAAAGCTCACGCGCCGACACTCCTACGCAGGGGGTCCTTCGAGCCGACGCGGCGGTCGGCGTCTGTCCACACCGACTGGAGAGGAAAGCCGAATTTCGCTTCAGCCCGTGAACACCCACTCATGTGTCACGTTATCCGCTTTTCGGCCCTCTATTCACCATCGCCCGATATTCCCCCGCTGAAAGTAGACGCCTGTGCTCCGCTCCCGGTTGACACGGTCCTCGCACGATTCGTGGAGGTTCGCTCACATAGGCGTCCACCTGCGATGTTCCATCCTGTCAGGACGAGGACATCCGCTTCGGTGGCAACGTCCCGTCTCCGCGCGGGGTTCCCAGTTCCGGCGTCCGTTTTCATGAATTTTCGCCCCGCCAAGATCGTGCGCGTCGACGGCCCGGTAGCGCCCCGCCCACCGGTGGCCCCACCGTCCCTCGCACCGGCCCTCCGCCGCCCCAGCGCCGCCATGCCCCGCTACGCCCCGGAGGCCGCACCCTCGGACAGGCGCCCGAGCGTCACCGCGATCCGCAGAACGAAGGAGCCCCGGCCGTCGGCGGGGACGTGCCCGGTGAGTTCGGCGATCCGGCTGAGCCGGTAGCGCACCGTGTTGGGGTGGACGAACAGCATCCGCGCGGTGGACTCCAGTGAGGAGGCGTACTCCAGGTAGACCGAAAGCGTGTCCAGAAGCGGCGAACCGGCGTTGCGCAGTGGCAGGTAGATCTCTTCCACGAGCTGGCGACGGGCCGCTGCGTCCCCCTCCAGCGCCCGTTCGGGTAGCAGGTCCTCGGCGAGCACCGGGCGTGGAGCGTCGGGCCAGGCGACCGCGGCCCTCAGCCCGTTGACGGCGGCGGCCACCGACTCCCCGGCGGCGCGCAGGTCGGCGACGGCCGGACCGACGACCACCGGCCCGGGGCCGAACATCCCGGTGAGCGGCTCCACGGCCGCCATCGGATCGGAGTCCCCGGCGTACTTCTCGTTGACGCCGATCACCGCGATGACGCGCTGCCCCTGCACGCCGGCGAGCACGTCGTGTCCCACCCGGCGGGCGACCGAGCGCAGATCGTCGAGCAGGCCCGCCTCCTCCTGCTCGCCGAGCCCACCGGCGACGGCCACGACGGGTGTGCGCGACCATCCCAGGGCCGCCCCCCACGTCTGCAGCCCCTCCTCCCGGTCGCCGTGCAGCAGCGCGTCGACGATGAGCGCCTCCAGCCGCGCGTCCCACGCCCCGCGCGCCTCGGCCGCGCGGGCGTAGATCTTGGCCGAGCTGAAGGCGACCTCGCGGGTGTAGCGCAGCACCGCCTCGCGCAGCTGCTGCTCGCCCCCTGGCGCTGCGAGCTCGTCGACCTGGTTCTCCACCACGTCGATGACGACCCGCAGCATGTCCACGGTCTGCTGCAGCGTCACCGACCGGGTGAGCTCGCGGGGGGCCGTGCCGAACACCTCGACGGTGATGGCGGGGCGCCCCCTGCCCGACTTCTTGAACCACTCGACGAACGCCGCCACACCCGACTGCGCCACCAGGCCCACCCAGGACCGGTCCTCGGCCGACATCTGGCGGAACCAGGACAGGCGGCTCTCCATCCGGGCCACGGCGGCGGTGCCGAGCGTCCCCATGGCACGCTCCAGCCGCCGCGCGGTCTCGGCACGCACCTGGGGGTCATCGCCGGAGGTACGCGCCTGACCGGCCGGTTCGTTGTGTTCAGTGGGTTCCGTGGTCACATTTCCTACAGTGTCATCAACCCGGTGCGGCGAGGGACACCGCATCCACGGCACCCGGTTGGGCGCCGCCCCGGGAGGGCGTGGTCCGCCGGTTGTCGCAGGGGGGCGGTTCGGGGCCGCACGCCCTACCGAGCGGTCACAACGTGACGTGCTCCACCCGATTCGCCCGACCGGCGCCTCTTATTGTAGGGATCCCACAAAACGGATCTTGGAAACTTCGTGCTTCCCGCCATCATTCTGGCGATCTTCTACAGGGCAATGTTGATGTCGTGCTTGCAATCGTTGCTCCCGGCCAAGGCGCCCAAGTCCCCGGCTTCCTCTCTCCATGGCTCGAACTCCCCGGCATGTCCGAGCGTCTCGCGGAGTGGTCCGATGTCGCCCGGGTCGACCTGGCGCGCTACGGCACCACCGCGGACGCGGATGAGATCCGCGACACCGCCGTCGCCCAGCCGCTGCTGGTCAGCGCGGGCCTGGCGGCCGCCATCGCCCTGTTCGACGACCTCGCCAAGGCCCCCGACGCCATCGACGCCGTCGCCGGGCACAGCGTCGGTGAGTTCACCGCCGCCGGTATCGCCGGTGTGCTGAGCCCCACCGACGCGGTGGCGCTGGTCGCCGAGCGCGGCCGGGGCATGGCCGAAGCCGCGGCGGCCACCGCCACGGGTATGACCGCCATCCTCGGCGGCGACCGCGACGAGGTCCTGGCCGCCATCGAGACCGCCGGACTCACGCCCGCCAACGACAACGGCTCGGGCCAGATCGTCGCCGCCGGGACCACAGAGCAGCTCGCCGCCTTCGCGGAGAACCCACCCGCGCGGGCACGCCTGCGCTCGCTGTCGGTCGCCGGCGCCTTCCACACCGACCACATGGCCCCGGCCGTGCGGCGGGTCCGCACGACCGCCGACCGGATGAGACCCGCCGACGCCCGCACCCGCCTGCTGTCCAATCGCGACGGCGCCGTGGTCGCCGACGGCCAGGACTACCTCGACCGCCTGGTCGCCCAGATCAGCTCCCCGGTGCGCTGGGACGCCTGCACCGAGACCCTCATCGAGCTCGGTGTCACCGCCCTGATCGAGCTGCCCCCCGCGGGCACGCTGACCGGCCTGGCCAAGCGGTCGATGCGCGGCGTCGAACGCCTCGCCATGAAGACGCCCGACGATCTCGACGCCGCCCAGCGGCTGATCGCGGAGCACGCCGGACGCCCGGCCTCCGAACCGGAAGGTGCCCGATGATGAAGCAGCCCCCAATGGCCCCCGGGGCGCGGATCCTCGGCCTGGGCGACTACCAGCCCAGCAACATCCTGACCAATGACGACCTCGCACAGAGGGTCGACACCTCCGACGAGTGGATCCGCAGCCGCGTCGGCATCACGGAGCGGCGCATCGCCGGCCCCGAGGACACCGTCGAGAGCATGGCGGCCATCGCGGGCGGCAAGGCGATCGCGGCCAGCGGGCTCACCCCCGACGCCATCGACCTGGTGATCGTCGCGACCTGCACCCAGCACGACCAGATTCCCAACGCCGCCGCCACCGTCGCCGCGCGGCTGGGGATCACCGCCCCCGGCGCGTACGACATCAACGCCGCCTGCGCGGGGTTCTGCTACGGGCTGGGCGTGGCCTCCGACCAGGTGCGCGCCGGGTCCGCCCGCAACGCTCTGGTCATCGGCTCGGAGAAGCTGTCCGACTGGGTCGACTGGACCGACCGCTCCACCTGCGTCATCTTCGCCGACGGCGCGGGCGCGGCCGTGGTCAGCGCCTCCGACACCCCCGGCATCGGCCCTATGGTGTCGGGCAGCTCCGGCGAGCGCGCCGACAAGATCTACCTGCGCGACCACAAGTACCTCCACCAGGAGGGCCAGGCGGTCTTCCGGTGGACCACCACCGAGCTCACCGAGGTGGCGCTCACGGCGATGAAACGAGCCGGGGTCGACCCGGGCGAGCTCACCGCCTTCGTCCCGCACCAGGCGAATCTCCGCATCGTCGAGTCGATCGCCCGCAAGCTCGGAGCGCCACAGGCGATCATCGCTCGCGATATCGTCACTGCGGGCAACACCTCCTCCGCCTCGATCCCACTGGCGCTCTCGCGCATGATCGAGCGCGGAGAGCTGCCATCCGGCGGCACGGTGCTGACCCTGGGATTCGGCGCCGGCCTGACCTACGCGGCCCAGGTGCTGGAGATTCCCTGAACCTCCGTGGACCCCGGCCTTCGGCGTGCGCGCCCGGCCCCACGGCGAACGTTTCACCGCATCGCAGTAGTACTCACAAAGGAGCGACCCCAAATGGCTCACACCGAGCAGGAGATCCTGGCCGGCCTCGGCGAGATCATCGACGAGATCGCGGGCGTCCCCGCGGCGGAGGTCACCGCGGAGAAGAGCTTCGTCGACGACCTCGACATCGACTCCCTGTCGATGGTCGAGATCGCCGTCGCCGCGCAGGACAAGTTCGGGGTCGAGATCCCCGACGACCAGCTCAAGGACCTCAAGACGGTCCAGGACGTCATCACCTTCATCCAGAAGTAGCGCAGGAGGGAAGTCGGGGCCGACGTCACGGCGCCGGTTCCCCGCGCCCGCCGGTCCACCCCCCGCCGGCGGGCCCCGTCCCAACCTCGCCCCGCGTCCGCACCCGGACGCCGCCACCCACCCGACACCATTCCCCGCCGCGACCCCGCCGGGGATCGACCTACGAGACGAGAGGGCGATAGGCCGATGAGTACCACCGAAGTCGTCGTCACTGGCCTGGGCGCCACCACCCCGCTGGGGGGTGACGTCCCCACGACCTGGTCCGCCCTCCTCGAAGGTCGGTCGGGCATCACCGAGCTTCCCGACGAGTGGAAGGAGCAGCTCCCGGTCCACTTCGCCGGTCAGGCCGTCGTGGATCCCGCGGAGAAGTTGCCCCGCCAGCGGCTGCGCAAGCTCGACCGCACCCAGCAGTTCGCGCTGATCGCCGCGCAGGAGGCGTGGCAGAACGCGGGAGCCCCCGAGGTGGACCCCGTGCGCCTGGGCGTGGTCGTCTCCAGCGGCATCGGCGGCATCCTCACCATCCTGGAGCAGTACGACATCTTCCGCGAGCGCGGCTGGAAGCGCGTCTCGCCGTTCACGGTGCCGATGCTCATGCCCAACAGCCCCGCGGGCGCCGTCGCCCTGGAGTTCACGGCGCGCGCCGGCGCGCACGCTCCAGTGAGCGCCTGCGCCTCCAGCTCCGAAGCCATCGGCGACGCCATCAGGATGATCCGCGACGGCCGCGCCGACGTGGTCATCGCCGGCGGCACCGAGGCCGCGCTCCACCCGCTGAACATCGCGTCGTTCGCATCCATGCGGGCACTGTCGACCCGCAACGACGACCCGCAGCACGCCTCGCGCCCCTGGGACGTCAACCGCGACGGGTTCGTCCTGGGCGAGGGCGCCGGGATCATCGTGCTGGAGTCGGCCGAGCACGCCGCCGCGCGCGGCGCCCACGTCTACGCCGTGGCCGCGGGTGCGGGCTACACCGACGACGCCCACGACATCGTCCAACCGGACCCGGAGGGCGCCGGGCAGGCGCGCGCCATCACCCAGGCGCTGGCCGACGCCGACCTCAAGCCGAGCGACATCGCGCACATCAACGCCCACGCCACGTCGACGCCGATGGGCGACGTCGGCGAGACCATCGCCATCCGCGCTGCCCTCGGCGACGCCGCCGACCAGGTGGCGGTCACCTCCACCAAGTCCATGACCGGGCACCTGCTCGGTGGTGCGGGCGCGGTCGAGGCCATCGCCACCATCCTGGCCCTCCACGAGGGCGTGATCCCCGCGACCGCCAACATCGAGGAACTCGACCCGGGTGTCCAGGTGGACATCGTCCGGGACAAGCCGCGCGACCTGCCGACCGGGCCGCTCGCCGCCATCAACGAGTCCTTCGGCTTCGGCGGCCACAACATCTGCACCGTCTTCCGCCGCCCCTGATCCGTCCCCTTCCGGTGGCCGGTGCCGGGGACCGTACCGGCCACCGGGAGGCGGACCGCTTCCCGAGGTGCGCCGACCATCCGCCGACGACCACCGACCGCGCGGGGAACCCACATCCGCGGACGAGCACCGGCGGCTCAGACCGATTCACCATCGACCGCTTCCACGAGAATTGGAGTCGGCCCTCATGACCGTGACCGACAACAGAGTGGCGGGGGCGCCGGCGGCGACCACCGCCCCCACCGAACCCGAGGACCCGCGTACGCCGCGGCTGCGGCTCGCCGCGTTCTTCGACGAGGGGTCGCTGCGGCTGCTCACCGCCGAGGACGACAGCGCCGCGCTCGCCGCCCTGGGCCGGATCAACGGCATGCCCGCCGTCGCCTTCGCCAACGACGCCCGCATCCAGGGCGGGGCCATGGGCACCGCCGGCTGCGCGGCGATCGAGGTCGCCTACGAGCACGCGGTGCGTGAGCGGATGCCCGTCATCGGGCTGTGGCACTCCGGCGGCGCGCGCCTCGCCGAGGGCGTGGAGAGCCTGCACGCCGTCGGCCGGGTGTTCGCGGCGATGACCCGGGCCTCGGGCGTGGTCCCGCAGATCTCGGTGGTACTCGGAGCTGCCGCGGGCGGCGCGGCCTACGGTCCGGCGCTGACCGACATCGTGGTCATGTCCGAGCGCGGCAAGGTGTTTGTGACCGGACCCGACGTGGTCCGCAGCGTGACGGGCGAGGAGATCACCGCCGAGGAGCTGGGCGGACCCGACGCCCACGGGCGGCGCAGCGGGGTGGTGCACCTGACCGCGCCGGACGACACCGCCGCCATGGTCAGGGGCCGCGAGCTCGCGCTGCTGATGGGCCACCAGGGCCAGATGCGCCCCGACGACGTCGCCGATGCCGACATGGGCGACGTGCTGCCGGAGTCGCCGCGCCGGGCCTACGACGTCAAGCCGCTGGTGAACCGTGTCCTGGACGCGCCGATCGGCGAGGGCTCGATCGAACTGCAGGCCAAGTGGGCGCCGAACATGGTCACGGTGTTGGGCCGCCTCGGCGGGCGCACGGTCGGTGTGATCGCTAACAACCCGCTGCGGCTCGGCGGGTGCCTGGACTCCAAGTCGGCGGAGAAGGCGGCGCGCTTCGTCCGGATGTGCGACGCGTTCGGCGTTCCGCTGGTGGTCCTGGTGGACGTGCCCGGCTACCTGCCCGGCGTCGGTCAGGAGTGGGACGGCGTGGTGCGCCGCGGCGCCAAGCTGCTGCACGCCTTCGCTGAGGCCACCGTGCCGCGGGTGACGCTGGTGACGCGCAAGTCCTACGGCGGTGCCTACATCGCGATGAACTCGCGCTCGCTGGGTGCCACGCGGGTGCTGGCCTGGCCGACCGCGGAGATCGCGGTCATGGGCCCCGTGGCGGCGGTGCGCATCCTGCACCGCAAGCAGCTCGCCGCCGTCCCGGAGGAGGAGCGTCCGGCGCTTGAGCAGCAGCTCGCCGCCGAGCAGGAGAAAAAGGCCGGGGGTCTGGAGCGGGCTCAAGAGCTTGGTGTGGTCGACGAGGTGATCGACCCGGCACGCACCCGCACCGCTCTGGCCCAGGCCATTTCCACCGCCCCCGCCGCCCGCGGCGCGCACGGGAACATTCCGCTGTAGATCCCAACTGCAGCCCCAGGCCGAGGCCGCCGGAGGCCGTCATCCGGTGTTGGAGAGGGATATCGGAGGACGCCCGGACGGCTCGGTAAGGGCCGCACCCGCACACGCGGGTGCGGCCCTTTTGTCTCCCCCCGTCGGCCCCGTGCCGGTTCACCCGAGGGACTCCCGTGGTCGCCGCCGGACGGGGACCGTGGGGGGGATTGTGCTCGCGCGTCGCGGATTCCGCGTCGCAGGACTAGCGGGACGAGCCCCCAGGCCGTTGTGGCACCCCCGACAGCTCCCCCGGTCCGGGCCGACGGGGACTACAGCGGCAGATGCCCGCGGTCGTCGCCCGCGTCACCGTCGAGTTCGGTGAGCTCGGGGCGCTTGGGCAGGCGGCCGTCGCCGGACGAGCGGCCCAGGGCGCGGCGGCTGAGCCAGGGCACGAGGTGCTCGCGGGTCCACCGCAGCGTCTCCCGGCGGCGGAGGATCCGGGGCAGCTGCGGCGGCGGGGTGTCCCACGGGCGCTCCCAGACCTCCCGCGGCCCCATGGGGGCGCCGAGGACCTCGGCGATGCGCGCGGCGACGATTCGGTGGCCGGCAGCGTTGAAATGCAGCCGGTCCACGCTCCAGGCGCGCGGGTCGTTGAGCGAGGCCATGGCCCACAGGTCGACGATGTCACTGCCGGTCCGCTCGGCGATGGCCCGCAGGTGCATGCTGAACACCGCGATCCGGCCGCGATAGGCGCGCAGCACGGGGATCCAGCCGGTGTCGTGGCCGGAGAGGATGACGGTGCGGATCCCGACCGCCCGCATCCTGCGGATGCCGCGCTCGAACGCGGCGGCGAGTTCGTCCAGGTCGGCGCCGGGACGCAGCAGGTCGTTGCCTCCGGCGTGCACGGTGACCAGGTCGGGGGCGCTAACCAGGGCCTGTTCGAGCTGCTCACCGAAGATGTGGCGCATGCGGCGCCCGCGCACCGCGAGGTTGGCATAGCGGAAGTCGGCGGCGCCGTGGGCGAGGTGGGCGGCGAGCCGGTCCGCGAATCCGCGGTACTCGCCGTCGGGCCCGGGGTCGTCGAGGCCCTCGGTCAGGCTGTCCCCGAGCGCCACGTATGAGCGAATGGCCGGCGGGCTCGCTGGCGGAGAGCCTCGGTGGGGATTCATGTCCAGGTCAGTCACGTACAACCAATCGTGCGGCACGACCCCGTGCGCGCGGCACGCCGGGCCGCATGGACGCGCACGGATACGTCGTGGACTTGGCCTGCCAGGAGCCCTCTTCGCACCAAGCGCGAGCGGACGCCACTGGGGATCGGGCGGCGTGCGCGACCAGCATACCGCCGCCCGCCTTCCCTCGCCGGTGGACAAGGCGCCCCGCCACCTGGTGAGGGGCCGGGCGGGCCGGTCCGCGACGCCGCTCCGGTCAGATATCACACGTGGCGCGGCCCCGCCAGATGGCAGTCTGACCAGCCCCGGCCACAAGGTGTGATTCATGTTACATTTCGGACGAGGGCCAGCCGCCGGTCCGCGCCCGAGTGCCCGTGGCGCGCACGCCGCGTACCCCCATGCCGCCTTGTCAGCACCGTCGATCCTGCAGCGGGGACTACCCAGGAGACATGGACCCACGTACGATCACCGGGAAGTGCGCACCGCGACTCCATCGTCGCTTCCGGCAACCGTTGGGCCCACTCGGTCCGCCACCCCGGCCGAGGGCGCGTAATGTGGAGCACTAGCCGAATGCCCGTGCGGTCCCCTTCATGTTCACGAGCCGACAGCCTGGAGGTCGAGGTCTCTCGCAGATGAACGCCATCTCCCCGATCTGCCTCACCGACCTCGCGCCCGCCCTGCGCTGGAGCAACCCCGCGGACGTCTCCCCAGTGCTGCGCCATGCCCGGCTGGTCGACGGATGGTGGCGGTCCCTCCCCCTCCCCCGTGTCCTGGACATCGCCGGTCCCACCTGGCTGTCGCACTGCCTGGCCAGGCTCGCCACCAAGCAGTGGGCCTACCTGGAGCTCGGCGACTTCCTGCCGACCCTGCGGGAGTGCCCCCTCGACCTCCACGACATCGCCGAGCCCGTGCGCGGCGCCGTTCTGGCCACCGCGGGCAGCTGGGACCAACTGGTGTCGACCAGCCCGGAGACGATGGCCGGGTGGTTCCCGCACGGCGACTGCGGCATCGTCGACGTCGTCAGTACCGTCTCCTGGCAGGCCCTGCAGCCGTTCACCGACGGCGCCGCCCGCACCCCGGCCCCCTCGCCCGCGCTGGTGATCGAGGCCGTGCGCGCCATCAGCAACTGGATGCCCGCCTCGGCGCCCGAGCACGTGCACAACGCCCTCTCCTACCTCGCGCTGGCCACCGGCGCCGACTGCGCGGGCGACCCCGTACCCGCATCGGACCACGAGGCCCCGCAGAGCCCCGCCTCCCGGGCGATCCGTACGCTGCGGGCGCTGCGCGCCCAACGGAGCGAGGAGGAGGCCGCGAAGAGCGGCGCCGAGCAACCCGCCCCGACCGCGGCGTCCCTGTCCGGCAAGCTCGCCAAGCGCCGCAACGCTCTCCTGGGGCGCGACGGGTCACGCCGCCCCAGCTTCACCCCGCCCGCGGAGCCGTGCGGAGCGGTACAGGACACCAACCAGGGCGCCCGGGAGCTCGGCACACACCCCCTGGTCGACCTGCTGGAAGACCTCTTCCGAAGCTGGGGCGACCTGGAGCGCACGGTCGCCGCCGAGCGCCTGTTCGCCGCCGACCCCGTCAGCATCCGCCTGCTGGCCGACCAGGTCCGCGTCGAGATCGCCGAGATACGCAACGCCCAGCGCAGCGTCGAGGAGCGGCTGCTCCAGTGGCTGGGCTCCCCCTCCGGCGCACCAGTCACCAAACACCTGCGCGACCTGTCGGAGAAGCTCGGCACCGCCACCACCATCGACCACCTGATCAGCGCCCACCCGGACCACTCGGCGGAGGTCCCCACACTGCGCACCCCCCTGTGGCGGGTCGTCATCACCCTGTTCACCGACCGCCGCCTGCACAACGGCTGGTTGGTCACCGAGGACCCGCAGCGTCTGCGCTGGCAGACCCGGGAGATGCTGGGCGACGCCCCCAGCCTGACCGAGGCCGGGATCCGGCTCGGCCGCCTGGGCATCCGGCAGCAGTCGCTGCGCGCGTGGCTGCTCAGCACCCCCGGTGTGACCATCCGCGACGGCCAGGTGCTGGTGGATCCCGCCACGCCGATGGAGCCGCCGCCGCAGGCCGCAGGTGGCGGCCACGCGGGGATGCACCAGGCGGGCGACGGGTCGACCACCACCAACGGGCTGCCCATCCGGCGCCGCCCCGGGCCGGGTCAGCCGCACGCCGGGGAGCACCTCGTGGCGGAGGCGGAGCCGCTTCCCGGCGTCGAGACCTCGCCACGGTGCTTCCGCGCACCGGACGGCCGGTGGTGGCACCGGGTCGACGTCACCGCCGACCACCTCAACGGGGCGCCGGTGACGGTACCGCCCGGCTACGCCACCCACCTCGGTCTCCGGCCGGGACGCCTGCTGTGCCTGACCGCGCCCGGCGCGGACCTCCTCGTGCTCGTGTGGCGCGACCAGCCCGCCTTCGACTCGCTGCGCCCGCTGCTGCGCCGCCTGTCGGCCCAGCCCGGTGACCGGGTCTTCATGACCGTCAACGGCGACCAGCTGGATGCCCGGCGGCTTCCGGCCTCCGACCTCAGCGACCACGCCCCGACGAGCCGGGCGCTGCACCTCATCGGCTACACGGCCCCGGCCACGACCGAGGAGGCGATGAAGATCATCGCGCACCGGATCAGCCCGGAGGGCGAGGAGGTACCGGCCGAGCCGCAGGCCCTGCTGGAGCGGCTCGCCAAGCGCGGCGACGACGACATCGTCAGTGAGCTGGGGCCGGGCCTGTACGCCGTGAACTAGTCGCCTCTCCCGCGCGCGGAGGTCGGGGCGGGCCGTTCAGGCCGAGCGGCTCGTGTCCGGGCATAAAGCGTCAGGGGCGAGCGCGTTCGCGCTCGCCCCTGAAGGAAGTTGCTCGATCCGACCGCCCCGGCCGGGAGAAGGTCAGACGTTGAAGCCCAGCATGCGCAGCTGGTCGCGGCCGTCCTCGGTGATCTTGTCCGGACCCCACGGCGGCATCCAGACCCAGTTGATCTTGACGTCACGCTCGAACTCGTCCAGCGCGCTGGTGGCCTGGTCCTCGATGACGTCGGTCAGCGGACAGGCCGCACTGGTCAGCGTCATGTCGAGGGTGATGGCGTCCTTGTCGACGTTGACGCCATACAGCAGTCCGAGGTCGACGACATTGACGCCCAGCTCGGGGTCGATGACGTCCTTCAGCGCCTCGGCGATCTCCTCGCTCAGCGCCTCGTCGCCGCCGGCCGCGCTCTGCTCCGGGGCCGCCACGGCCTCGGCCGACTCGTTGTCCGTCATGAGGCGCCCTCCTTCTCCTTGTCCAGGGACTGGGCGGTCGCGTCCTTCCACGCCATCCAGGCGAGCAGGGCGCACTTGATACGGGCAGGATATTGGGACACACCGGCGAAGGCCACCGCGTCCTCCAGGACGTCCTCGTCGGGCTCGCCCTGGCCTTTGGAGTGCATCAGCTCGTTAAAGGCGTCGAGCGTCCGCATGCCCTCGTCAACCGTCTTTCCGATCAGCAGGTCGGTCAGTACCGAGGCGCTGGCCTGGCTGATCGAACACCCCATGCTGTCGTAGGAGACGTCGCTGACGACGGCGCTTCCGTCGAGCTCGCGACCGTCGGGCGGGGTGAGCGTCACCCGCAGCGTCACCTCGTCGCCGCAGGTGGGGTTGATATGGTGCGCCTCGCCGTTGTACGGGTCGCGCAGCCCCTTGTTGTGCGGGTTGCGGTAGTGGTCCAGGATGATCTCCTGGTACATCGCGTCCAAACGCATCGCTGTGGCTATCCTCACCCTCACCGCGCCTCGGCGGTCCCGAAGAACCGCTGAGCCGCCTTAATGCCTTCGACCAGCGCGTCGATGTCAGCAAACGTGTTGTACAGGTAGAACGAGGCCCGGGTGGTGGCCACCGTTCCGAAACGGCGGTGCAGCGGCCACGCGCAGTGGTGTCCGACGCGGATCGCGACCCCCTGGTCGTCCAGGACCTGGCCGACGTCGTGCGGGTGGATGTCGTCCACGGTGAACGAGAGCGCGCCGCCGCGCTGGTCGCTGTCCATCGGGCCGACGATCCGCACACCGTCGAGCGCGCCGACGTGCTTGAGCGCGTACTCGGTGAGCGCGTGTTCGTGGGCGAACACCTTCTCCATCCCGAGGGCGCTCAGGTAGTCGCACGCGGCGGCCAAGCCAACGGCCTGGGGCGACATCGGCACTCCGGCCTCGAAGCGCTGCGGCGGCTCGGCCCAGGTGGAGTGGTCCATGTACACGACGCCGATCATCGACCCGCCGGTGATGAACGGCGGCATCGCGGCGAGCAGCTCCGGCCGCCCCCACAGCACACCGATGCCGTTGGGGCCGAGCATCTTGTGCCCCGAGAACACCAGGAAGTCGGCGCCGAGGTCACGGACGTCGACCGGCATGTGCGGCACGGACTGGGCGGCGTCGACCACGACCAGCGCACCGACCTCGTGCGCCCGATCGGCGATGGTCCGCACGGGGTTGATGGTGCCGAGCACGTTGGACTGGTGGGTGAGGGCCACGATCTTGGTGCGCTCGTTGACCAGCTCGTCCATGGCGGACAGGTCGAGGCGGCCCTCGTCGGTGACCGAGAACCAGCGCAGCGTCGCACCGGTGCGCCGACACAGCTCCTGCCAGGGCACCAGGTTGGCGTGGTGCTCCATCTCGGTGACGACGACCTCGTCGCCCGGGCCGACGCGGAAGCGGGCGTAGGAGTCCCCGCTGGTGGCCGCGTTGCTCATGGCGTAGGCGACGAGGTTGACCGCTTCGGTGGCGTTCTTGGTGAACACCACTTCGTCGGACTGGGCCCCGATGAAGGCCGCGACGGTCGCCCGCGCGGCCTCATAGGCGTCGGTGGCCTCCTCCGCGAGCTGGTGCGCGCCTCGGTGCACCGCCGCGTTGTGGCGTTCGTAGAACTCGCGTTCGGCATCGAGGACCTGCCGGGGCTTCTGGGAGGTCGCCCCGGAATCGAGATACACCAGTGGGCGCTCGTCGCGGACCGTCCGGGCGAGGATCGGGAAATCCGCCCGGATGGCCTCCACGTCGAGCAGCGCCAGCTCGCTCGTCGCCACGATTAAGCGCCCGCCTTCACGAACCGCTCGTAGCCGTCGGACTCCAGGGTGTCGGCCAGCTCCGGGCCGCCCGACTCCGCGATCCGGCCGTCGGCGAAGACGTGCACGAAGTCCGGCTTCACGTAGTTGAGGATCCGGGTGTAGTGGGTGATCAGCATGACCCCCATCTCGTGGTTCTCCTTGGCCCGGTTGATGCCCTTGGAGACGACCTTCAGGGCGTCGACGTCGAGGCCGGAGTCGGTCTCGTCGAGGATGGCCATCTTGGGCTTGAGCAGCTCCAGCTGGAGGATCTCGTGGCGCTTCTTCTCACCGCCGGAGAAGCCCTCGTTGACGCCGCGGGCGGCGAAGGACGAGTCGATGGACAGGTCCGACATCACGCCCTGCAGCTCCTTGGAGAAGGCGCGGAGCTTCGGGGCCTCGCCGCGCACGGCCGTGACCGAGCTGCGCAGGAAGTTGGACATCGAGACGCCCGGGACCTCGACGGGGTACTGCATGGCGAGGAACAGGCCGGCGCGGGCGCGCTCGTCGACGCTCATCTCCAGCACGTTCTCGCCGTCGAGGAGGACCTCGCCAGCGGTGATCTCGTACTTCGGGTGGCCGGCGATCGCGTAGGCCAGGGTGGACTTGCCGGAGCCGTTGGGGCCCATGATCGCGTGCGTCTCACCGGAGTTGATGGTGAGGTCGACGCCCTTGAGGATCTCTTCGCGCTCTTCGGCGCCGATGAGGACATCGGCGCGCACCCCGCGGAGTTCGAACTTCGTCATGTGTGAATCAGCCTCAGGAATTCTTCGTGTCCAGCGAGACGAGCACGTCATCGCCTTCGATCTTGACTGCGTACGTGGAGACCGGCTGCGTCGCCGGCGGGTTGATCGGCTTGCCCGACGAGAGCTCGAAGCACGAACCGTGCAGCCAGCACTCGATCGCGCCGTCCTCGACCTCCCCCTCGGACAGGTTCACCTCGGCGTGCGAGCAGATGTCGCTGATCGCGAACACCTCGCCCTCGCTGCGGACGACGGCCACCGGAGTGCCATCGACCTCCACGCCGAGCGCCCCCTCCTCGGGGATGTCGTTCAGCGAGCAGACCTTGGTGAATCCGTCGTTACTCATGGCGGGCCAGCTTCTCCTCGACCTCGTCCATGATCCGGTCGCGCAGCTCCGGGATCTCGATCGTGTTGATCAGCTCGGCGAAGTAGCCGCGGATGACCAGGCGGCGCGCCTCGTCCTCCGGGATACCGCGCGACTGGAGGTAGAACAGGTGGATGTCGTCCAAGCGGCCGCTGGCGCTGGCGTGCCCGGCGCCCTCGACCTCACCGGTGAAGATCTCCAGGTTGGGAACGGAGTCGATCCGGGTGCCGTCGGTGAGCGCGAGGTTGCGGTTGTGCTCGTAGGAGTCCGTGCCCTCGGTGCCCTCGCCGATGATGACGTCACCGATCCACACGCCGTGCGCGCCCTCGCCGCTGAGCGCGCCACGGTAGTTGACGCGGCTGCGGGTGTTGGACACGTTGTGGTCGATGAGCGAGCGGTGCTCGTGGTGCTGGTTGTCGCCGGTGAAGTACAGGCCGTGCAGCTCGGCGTCGCCCCCAGGGCCGGTGTAGCCGACCTTCGGGGAGATCCGCACCAGGTCGCCGCCGAGGGTGACCACGTGGCTCTTGAAGCGGGCGTCGCGGCCGACCTTGGTGTACTGGTGGGCGACGTGGACCGCGTCGGTGTCCCAGTCCTGCAGGCTGATCACCGTGAGCTTGGCACCGTCGTCGACGATGAACTCGATGTTGTCGGCGTAGACCGCGGACCCGGCGTACTCCAGGACGACGGTGGCCGAGGCGTGGCGCTCGACGCGGACCAGCACGTGGCCATAGGCGTCGCCCTGCTCGGTGCCGGTGGTCGTGATGAAGACCGGCTCGGAGACCTCGGTCTCCTTGGGCACGGTGACGACGGTGGCGCCGTCGAACTTGTCGAAGTCGCGGTAGGCCAGCGCACTCACACGGTCGGTGGGCAGGAACGAGGTCCCCAGGCGGGGGTCGTCGGAGCCGACACCGGTTTCGACCGTGACCCCGGCGGGCGCACGTGTCTCGACCTTGACGGAACCGTCGCTGATGTCCCGGCCGTCGTGCAGACCGCGCAGGCGGCGCAGCGGGGTGAAGCGCCACTCCTCCTCGCGGCCGGTGGGCACCGGCAACGCGTCGACGTCGAACGAGCCGTGCACGTCGAGTTTGGAGATCGGGAGCTCCACGTCGCCGTGGGAGTGTTCCTTGATTCCGAGATTCGGGCTGGCCAACTTAACCAACCGCTCCTTCCATCTGCAGCTCGATCAGCCGGTTCAGTTCCAGCGCGTACTCCATGGGCAGTTCGCGCGCGATGGGCTCGACGAAGCCGCGCACGATCATCGCCATGGCCTCGTCCTCGTCCAGACCCCGGCTCATCAGGTAGAAGAGCTGGTCCTCACTGACCTTGGAGACGGTCGCCTCGTGGCCGAGCTCGGTGTCGTCCTCACGGAGGTCGTTGTAGGGGTATGTGTCGGAGCGGCTGATGGTGTCGATCAGCAGCGCGTCGCACTTGACCGTGGACTTGGCGCGCGCGGCGCCCTCCTGCACCTGCACCAGGCCGCGGTAGGAGGCGCGGCCGCCAGCGCGGGCCACCGACTTGGAGACGATGGTCGAGGAGGTGTTCGGCGCGCAGTGCACCATCTTGGAGCCGGTGTCCTGGTGCTGGCCCTCGCCCGCGAAGGCGATGGACAGGGTCTCGCCCTTGGCGTGCTCGCCCATCAGGTAGACGGCCGGGTACTTCATGGTCACCTGGGAGCCGATGTTGCCGTCGACCCACTCCATGGTGGCGCCCTCGTAGGCGACGGCGCGCTTGGTCACCAGGTTGAAGACGTTGTTCGACCAGTTCTGGATGGTCGTGTACCGGCAGCGGGCGTTCTTCTTGACGATGATCTCGACGACCGCGGAGTGCAGCGAGTCCGTCTTGTAGATCGGCGCGGTGCAGCCCTCGACGTAGTGGACGTAGGCGCCCTCGTCGACGATGATCAGGGTCCGCTCGAACTGGCCCATGTTCTCGGTGTTGATCCGGAAGTAGGCCTGCAGCGGGATCTCGACGTGCACGTTCTTGGGAACATAGATGAAGGAGCCGCCGCTCCACACCGCCGTGTTCAGCGCGGCGAACTTGTTGTCGCCGGACGGGATGACGGTGCCGAAGTACTCCTCGAAGATCTCGGGGTACTCCTTGAGCGCGGTGTCGGTGTCGAGGAAGAGGACGCCCTGCTCCTCCAGGTCCTCGCGGATCTGGTGGTAGACGACCTCGGACTCGTACTGCGCGGCGACACCGGCGACCAGGCGCTGCTTCTCGGCCTCGGGGATGCCGAGCTTGTCATAGGTGTTCTTGATGTCCTCGGGCAGGTCCTCCCAGGAGGCGGCCTGCTGCTCCGTGGAGCGGACGAAGTACTTGATGTTGTCGAAGTCGATCCCCGAAAGGTCGGCACCCCAGGAGGGCATCGGCTTCTTGTCGAAGAGCTTCAGCGACTTGAGCCGACGCTTCAGCATCCATTCCGGCTCACCCTTCTTGGCCGAAATGTCGCGGACGACCTCTTCGTTCAGACCGCGCCGAGCAGAGGCTCCGGCCTCGTCACGGTCGGCCCAGCCGTACTCGTAGGTTCCGAGCCCTTCGAGCTCGGGGTGCGCGATAGACGTCATTACGCGGATCCTCCTGGACTCAGACGTCCTTCATCTGGCATTGCTGTCATTGCCGCCCTGGCCTGCTTCACGGGGTTTCGGGCGGGTCCTCTCGGGCGATGTCGCGGGGAGTGACGTGTGTGGTGCACACGCCGTCGCCGTGGGCGATGGTCGCAAGCCGCCGCACCGGCGTCCCCAGCAGCCGGGCGAAGGCCTCGACCTCGGCCTCGCACAGCTCCGGGAACTCCGCCGCGACGTGCGCCACCGGGCAGTGGTGCTGGCACAGCTGCTCGCCGCCACCGGGGGCGGGGGCCTCACCCGCCGTCGCCGCGTAGCCGTCGCTGGACAGCGCCTCGGCGAGCAACCGGACCCGCTGCTGCGGGGGTACGGATTCGAGCAGCGGCCGATAACGGCGCTCCAAATCGGCGACCTGCAGCCGGGCGAACTCGGTGACGGCCTCGGGGCCCGCCTTCTCAGCGAGAAAACGCAGGGCGCTGGAGGCCAGGTCATCGTATCCGTGCACGAACGCATCACGGCCGGCTTCGGTGATGGCGAAGACACGGGCCGGGCGGCCCCGTCCGCGGCGCCCGTGCGGACGGGCATCGCGGGCCTCCACCATTCCCTCATCCATCAAGTTGTCAAGGTGGCGGCGAATGGCCGCCGGTGTCAGTCCGAGGCGCTCCCCCAGCGTGGACGCCGTGATCGGACCGTGTTCCAGAATGAGCCGCGCCACCCGCGCGCGGGTACCGGTCTCGGCCCCCCGCTCCGGACCGACGGGCACCCGGGGCGCGCCGGAATCGGCGCTCCCGTCTACTCGTCGTTTGCTGCTCACCTTTTTCACAACATCAGTGTGGCGTAAATCAGTCCCTGCGGGCAACCGCCACTCCGTGCGCTTACTCACGCAGGCAAGCCTTGCCTAACAGGCATTTCTCGACGCACGCCGCCCTGACCTCCACCCGCGGCGCCGGGGTCGCGCGCTGAAATTCTCGCGGGACGATACGGACTGACCACGATGTGAGACGGAACCGGGAAGGGAAAACGCGCCCCACCACAGGTCACGACCGCGACAGGACGGTGGATATTCCCGCCGACCCGACCGAACTTTTTTGCGATGTCCGCTGCCGCGCCGGCGCGGCAGCGGACGGCGGCACCTTTCCGCGAGATACCCCCAGCCCCTTGCAAAACGGACGGGGGTGTGCAAGGCGCCCGCGGACCGGCCGTAGACTCTCACTCCATGAGCACAGCCGCGGTCGAGGTCTCCGACTTGGTCAAGAGCTATGGCGACACCACCGCCGTGGCGGGCCTGTCGTTCACCGCACCCCGCGGCGCGGTGACCGCGCTGCTGGGCCCCAACGGGGCGGGCAAGACGAGCACCATCGAAATCTGCGAGGGGTTTCGGTCAGCCGATTCCGGCCGGGTCCGTGTGCTGGGCCTCGACCCCGTGGCCGACGCCGCCGCGCTCAAGCCCAAGGTCGGCGTGATGCCGCAGTCCGGCGGGGTCCCCACCGGCGCCCGCGCCGGGGAATGGCTGCGCCTGGTGGCCTCGTTCCACGCCCAGCCCATCCCGCCGCACACGCTCCTGGAACGGCTCGGCCTACTCTCGGTCGCCACGACCCCCTTCCGTCGCCTGTCGGGCGGGCAGCAGCAGCGGCTGTCGCTGGCCGCCGCCGTCATCGGCCGCCCCGAGCTCGTCTTCCTCGACGAGCCGACCGCCGGGCTCGACCCGCAGGCGCGCATGGCCACCTGGGACCTCATCCGCGAGCTGCGCGCCGCCGGGGTCGGCGTTGTGCTCACCACGCACTACATGGAAGAGGCCGAGCGCCTCGCCGACCGTGTGGTGATCATCGACCACGGCCGCGTGGTCGCCGACGGGACCACCGACGACCTCACCGACGCCCGCCAGGAGTTGCGCTTCGCGGCGAAGGGCGGGCTCGACACCGACAGCCTGCTCGCCGCGCTGCCGCCCGAGAGCCGGGTCGAGGTGCGGTCCGATGAGGCCTCCGGCGACCGGCCCGGTCGGGACCACGAGGACGACGTGGTCCGCTACGCCATCACCACGGCCGCGGCGGACGACATCGGCCCCGAGTTCGTGGCCACGGTCACCACCTGGTGCGCCGCCAACGGTGTCCTCCCCCAGGACCTGCGCGTGCAGCGCCGTACCCTCGAAGACGTCTTCCTCAACCTCACCGGCCGGGACCTCCGCGAGACATGAGCAGCAACTCCGTCCAGAACTCTCCGACGACGTTCGCCCCCGCGCCGGGCGCGGCGCCCATGCACCGCATGGTGCGCGCGCAGGCCGCAATGGAACTGCGCATCCTGCTGCGCAACGGCGAGCAGCTGCTGCTCACCATGGTCATCCCGGTGCTGCTGCTGGTCGGGTTCAGCCTGACCTCGGTCCTCGACATCGGAGCGGGCTCCCGCGTCGGCTTCCTCGCCCCCGGCATCCTCGCCCTGGCCGTGATGTCCACGGCGTTCACCGGACAGGCCATCGGCACCGGCTTCGAGCGGCGCTACGGCGTACTGAAGCGCCTGGGAGCGACCCCGCTGTCGCGGTTCGGCCTGATCGCGGCCAAGACCCTGGCCGTGGTCGCCGTGGAGGCCCTGCAGATCGCGGTGATCTGCGGTGTCGCTCTCGCCCTGGGCTGGTCGCCCCACGGCGGGGTCATCGGCGCGCTGTACGCCGCCCTGCTCATCGTGCTGGCCACCGCCACGTTCAGCTCGCTGGCCCTGCTGATGGCCGGCACCCTGCGCGCCGAGGCCACCCTGGCCGCCGCCAATCTCGTCTACGTGGTGCTGCTGGGCCTCGGCGGCGTCGTCTTCTCGGTCGACCGCTTCCCGTCCGCTGTGCAGCCGGTACTGGAGGCGCTGCCGATCACGGCGCTGGCCTCCGGCCTCCGCTCCGTTCTGACCGAGGGTGCCTCCCCCTCGGTGCTCCCCATCGTCGTGCTGGCCGCTTGGGCAGCCATCGGAGCGGCGCTGGCCGCCCGCTTCTTCCGCTGGGAGTAAAACGAAACGTCACACGACGTAGAGCCGAAGCTTGACGCTGACTCCACCAGCGATTCGATTGAGGTCGTCCGGGTCACTCGTAACGATCGAAGCGTTGCTCTGGAGAGCGGTCGTGACAACAATTGCGTCGACAATATCGGACGTACCGGCTGCACCACAGGCGGTACCGGCAGCCCTCCCTATGGCCGCGTCGTCTGGCACAATGTCGCATCCCTTGAGCAGGCGGGATAGACGCTGCTGAGGGCCACCGCGCCACGCCTGAGCCAGAACAACGACCGGCACGATCGGGCACAGCCCCGCCCCCGTCACCTCGTCATGCAGGGACAGCATGTCGGGAGCGCGCCGTTCCGCCGCGATCAAAGCGCCTGTGTCGTAAACGATGTGGCGCATCAACCCGCCGCCGGCCACTGATCGTCCAGCAACCCGGCCTCCCGCATGAATTCGCGCGCTTTCTCCCGAGACTCTTCCGGCAGCGGCCCGAACTCCGCTTCATACTCGGCTACAAGTTCCCGGGCTGCCTCTCGGCCTTCCTCGATGCGGGCAGCCTCCATCGCTTGCTGCACGGCCGCATGTGCCAGCCAGGCGGACACCGGCTGGCCCTCCTTGGCAGCAGAGGCCTTGATCATCTCCTCGACCTCAGGTGGGACCGAGATCGAGAGCTTGCGTACGCTCATAGGCACAAGCTACACGCCGGTGGGATGGGAATCCCACCAATTCTCCGGACTCCCCCGTCGATTGACCGCCCCGGCAAAGGTGCGGTGGAGTGTCCGGTCGCATCGGCAGGGTCGCTCGGGGGACGTCATTGGGGTGCCCCGGTGTGTGCTGGTTCGACATCTGGGACCGCCCCTCCTTCTGGTTACTGTCGGGGCCGTCGTCGTGTGGAGCCGCCCGCTCCCGGCGGGTCAGAACGTCAGACCCCCGGGGGCCTGACGCCATCGCGCCCGCTCAGGCGTCGCGCTCGATCGGGCAGGTCATGCAGTGCGGCCCGCCCCTTCCCCGGCCCAGTTCGCTGCCGCCGATGGTGATGACCTCGATGCCGTTCTTGCGCAGGGAGGTGTTGGAGGTCATGTTCCGCTCGTAGGCGATCACCACGCCCGGTTCCACCGCGAAGACGTTGCAGCCGTCATCCCACTGCTCGCGCTCCGTGGAGAACACGTCCTGGGTGGGGGTGAGCACCGTGATGTCGTCGAGGCCCGCGGCGTGCGCGATCGCGCGGTGCATGTCGTCGGGCGGGTGGTCGGTGACCTTGAGTTCCTTCTCGTTGTCGCCCGGCTCGATGGTGTAGGACGGCAGCATGCCCAGACCCGCGTACTTGGTGAACACCCCGTAGTCCACGTTGGTCATCACGGTGTCGAGGTGCATCACCGCGCGAGCCTTGGGCATCCACAGTCCGAGGATCCGGTCGGCTCCGCCGCGGGCGAAGAGTTCGTGCGCGAGCAGCTCCACGGCCTGCGGCCGGGTCCGCTCGCTCAGCCCGATCAGCACAGCCCGGTTGCCGATAGGCATGACGTCGCCGCCCTCGATAGTCGCCGGAGCCCACGCCCGGCCGGGGTTCCAGACCTCGAAGTCGGCCCCGGCGAACATCGGATGCCAGGCGTAGACCGCCTCGTAGTGGATGGTCTCGCGGCGCCGCGCCTTCTTGCGCATCGGGTTGATGGAGACCCCGTTGTACAGCCAGCAGGAGGTGTCGCGGGTGAAGATGTGGTTGGGCAGCGGGGTGAGGACGAAGTCGTCCGTGCCGAGGGTGTGGAACCAGACCGATCTGGGCTCGGTCATGCGCTGGAGCAGTTCGCGCTTGGTGATGCCGCCGATGAGGAAGCGGCACAGCGTCTCGGCGTCCATGGCGTCGAAGGCGGTGCGAATAGCGTCGACCGCCATCGGCCCGAAGAAGCGGTCGTCCAGGATGCTGCCGAGGACGTAGGCGCGGGCCTCGGGGATCTCCAGGACGTCCCGGAGCAGCCGGTGGAAGTAGTGCACCCGGATGCCCCGGTCGTAGAGCTGCTCGACGAAGGCGTCGTGCTCCTCCTGGGCGCGCCGGACCCACAGGACATCGTCGAAGAGCAGCTCGTCGTTGTTCGACGGGGTGAGCCGTTTAAGTTCCAGATCCGGGCGGTGGACGACCACCTGACGGAGCCGCCCCACCTCCGACGCGACCGAAAACCCCATGGTGCCTCGGTTTCTCTCGCGAATTCGCAACGCCGGAAACATTCCCCGCGCGCTCTCCGCGAACCCCGGTGGGACCGGCGCGGCGCCGTTTCCCACCGGGGTGGTGAGGGTCAGGAGCTGGTAGGAGCGGCTACGCCGCGCTCCCGCTCCTCACTCACTCCACCGCCGAAGCAACCGGGCCTCCGGCCGAAGCGGCATCGACGCCTCCGCTCGCTCGATCGCGTTCGCGACAGCACCACCCCCGCGCTCACACTCCTCACTCACTCCACCGCCGAAGCAACCGGGCCTCCGGCCGGAGCGGCATCGACGCCTCCGCTCGCTCGCTCGCGTTCGCGTCGGGCCTTGACGACGGTATAGATCGGCACCCCCAGCAGCATGATGATCACGCCCTGGAAGGTCGCCTCGGCTCCGGCGCCGATCACCATCCACAGGGAGAAGAGCAGCGCCAGCGCGGCCAGGACCGCGTCCACGGCGAGGCGGGCGGCGCTCACCGGCCGGGCGCCGGTGGCCAGCCAGTACAGCTGGGCGCAGGCGGAGAAGAAGTAGGGCACCACGGAAGTGAAGGTGGCCAGCAGGACGATCGAGCGGAACGCGTCCGCCGCGCCATAGAAGTTGCCGATGATGACCAGCGAGGCCATGACCGCTCCGGCGAGCACGCCCGTGTGCGGCACGCCGCGGCGGTTCACGCGGTCCAGGAACCGGGGAAACAGGCCGTCGCGCGCGGCGGCCATGGGCATCTCGGCGACCACCATCATCCAGCCGTTCATCGCGCCCAGCCCGGAGACCACCGCCATCAGGGCCACAGCCGAGCCCCAGAAAACCCCGCCGAACATGGTGTCGGCGGCGAGGGCGAACGGCGCCCGGGAGCCGGCCAGTTCCTGGCTCGGGACCACACCCATCATCGACACCAGGCACAGCAGGTAGACGGCGGAGCAGGCCAGCGTGCCGATGACCGTGGCGCGGCCGACGTTGCGGCGGGGGTCGCGCACCTTCTCGGCGGCGACGGAGGCGCTCTCCACGCCCGAGTAGACGAAGAGCAGGACGGCACCAGCCATCGAGACCGCGGTCAGCAGCGACCCGCCGGTGGCGTTGAACGGCCCGTAGTTGGCCGGGTCGATGAAGAACAGGCCGATGACCGCCACCAGCACCAGCGGAACGAACTTGGCGATGGTGCTGATCACCTGGATGGCGCCCATAACGCGCACGCCCAGCAGGTTGATCATGGCCGGGATCCAGACACCGGCCAGGGCGACGGCGGCCCGCCCCTCGTTCGACTCCCAGCCCAGGAAGTGGTTGGCGTAGCCGGTCCAGGCCACCGCGATCCCGGCGATCCCGGCCCACGTGGTGATCCAGAACGACCAGGCGATCCAGAATCCGGTGAAGTCCCCGAAGGCGGCGCGGGCATAGGCGTAGGGCCCGCCGGGTGCGGGCAGTCGCGCGGCAAGGCGGCCGAAGACGGCGGCAAGCGCCACAGCACCGAGGGACACCAGCGCGAACGCCACCAGGCTAACCGTGCCAAAGCCGGCCATCTCGGCCGGGAGCAGGAAGATGCCGATGCCGACGATGTTGCCCATGACCAGTGCGGTCGCCATGGGCAGGCCGAGGGCGCCACGACCGCCCCTGTCCGGGCGGGAGTGTTCCTCCTGCAGCGGTGCCCGTTCCGCCTGCGATACAGCCACAGTGGCATCCGTTTCCGTTGCGGGCGCGACGGCGCCCGTGCCGACAGGTCGATGGTGTGACCGGGCGGACGCTTTCCGGCCCGCTCCGATGGATTCCCCCGTCGATTCCGGCCGGCGCCCGCCGGGCGGTCCGCGGCCGTGCCATACCGCGCGCGTCGGGCGCGGAAGGTGCGGCGTGGGCGGCTCCTGGCGCGCCCGGAGGAATCCGTCGAGTCCGGGCCGTGCGGCCGGTCCCCGCGTGCGGTGGCGGACCCCGGCTCAGGGCCCTTCACGGCACTTGGACACGGTAAGCGTCGCTGACCTGCACTCGCGCCAATGAGAGCCGTTCAACGGCGTGAGCTCCCCCACGTCATTCGTAGGATGGTCGGTCGTGAGTGCCAACACAGCGGTGAACGATCGCGGGGGTGCCCTGTGGGGCCGACTGCCGAGCGCCGGAACCCTGCTGCGCACAGCCGGTGACGCGGTCCCGCCGACAGGGATGATCCTGATCGGCATCCTGTCCGTGCAAGCGGGCGCGGGGATCGCCAAAAACCTGTTCGCCGTGCTGCCGCCGAGCACGGTGGTGTGGCTGCGGCTGCTCACCTCGGCCGTTCTGCTCACGGTGGTGGCCCGGCCCGCCCTGCGCGGACGGACCCGGGCCGACTGGCTGGTCGTCCTCGGCTTCGGGATGGCGCTCGCCGGGATGAACTGGGCGATCTACCAGGCCATCGCGCGCATCCCGCTGGGGATCGCGGTCACCGTCGAGTTCCTCGGCCCGCTTGCCCTCGCCCTCATCGGCTCCCGGCGCGCACTGGACCTCGTGTGGGTGGTGCTCGCCGGTACGGGCGTCGTGCTGCTCGGCCGCGGCGACGGCGCCATCGACCTCGCGGGGCTCGCCTTCGCCCTCCTCGCGGCCGGGGCGTGGGCCTGCTACATCCTGCTCAGCGCCGCCACCGGGCGGCGGTTCACCGGAACCTCCGGACTGGCGATCGCCAGCCTGGCGGGCGTGGTGCTGCTCTCCCCCGCCGCGGTCGCCGCGGGAGGCACCGCGCTGCTGGACCCGCGTCTGCTGCTGTTGGGCCTGGCGGTGGGGGTGCTGTCGTCGGTGGTGCCCTACTCGCTGGAGATGCACGCGCTGCGCCGCATGCCGCCGCGGGTCTTCGGCATCCTGATGAGCCTGCAACCAGCGGCCGCCGCGCTGATCGGGCTGGTACTGCTCGGCGAACTGCTGTCGGTGTGGCAGTGGATCGCTGTGGCCTGCGTGGTCGGTGCCAGCGCGGGCGCCACCCGCGCGCGGCGCCCGCGCCCCGACCCGGGCCCACAGGACGACAGAGAACAACGGGCCGCGACGCCCCGGCCACCCGGCACCGGCCCCGTCTCCTAGCCTCTTAGTCTCTCCCCCGGGCCGCGGGCCGCCCGCACACGACCGCGGGGTCGGCCCCGCGACACCACCGACCGCCCGGCTCGCCCCTGACGAGGGCGGCCACCGTCGTCTACTACAGTTCGTCGTATGATTGGTGACCCCGGTCCGGCCGCGCTCGCGACGGACGCTATCGAATTCCTCTCCGTCCCCCTGTGGGCCTGGCAGGTCGCGTTCGCCGTCGCCGGCGTCGTCGCGCTGGTCCTGCTCGCCCGGACCATCTGGAATCCGACCACCCGCACGCTGCGCTGGTGGGCGCTGGGGAACATCATTTTCAACGCGGGCATCGCCGTCACCGGCGCGACAGTGCGGGTGACCTCGTCGGGGCTGGGCTGCTCGGAGTGGCCCAAGTGCACCGAGGACAGCTTCGTTCCCGTCGCCACCGACCACTCCGCGATCAACGCCGCCATCGAGTTCGGCAACCGCACGCTGACCTTCCTCGTGATGGCGGTCGGCATCATCGTGCTCGTCGCCTGCCTGCGCATGCGACCGCGCCGCCGCGATCTGACGCGCCTGGCGGCGATCATCCCCGTCGGCGTCCTGGGCCAGGGCGTGGTCGGCGGCATCACGGTGTGGAGCAAGCTGCACCCGGCCTCGGTGGCCGCGCACTTTCTGCTCTCCACGCTCGTCGTCATCCTGACGGTGGCGTTCTACGTGCGCTGCCGCGAGCCGCAGGGCGAGCTGCGACTGACCGTCGCCCCCGCCGCGCGCCACCTTGCCACAGCGCTCGTCGTGCTCGGCTTCGTGCTGCTGGCCGCCGGAACCGTGGTCACCGGCAACGGCCCGCACGGCGGGGACGCGGAGGCACCGCGCTGGGGCTTCGACATGGTCCTCGTCGTCCGGATCCACTCCGCGCTGGCCTGGTGCACGCTCATCGGCGCCGTCGCCATGGCGGTACTGCTGGCGCGGAGCGACGCGCCCCGCACCGCGCGGACACAGTCGTGGCTGCTCATCGCCGTGATCCTCGGACAGGGCGTGATCGGCTACACCCAGTACCTGCTGGGCCTTCCCGAGGGGCTGGTGGTGCTGCATGTGCTCGGGTCGGCGCTGACGTGGATCGCGATCCTGCGGCTCTACTTCGCGACAGCCGAGCGCGTGGCCATCAGCGGCCCTGAGCGGGCCCCTCGGGGCCGTGCGGACCCGGCCGCGGCTGATCTCCGCTAGGCGGGGTGCCCGGCCCCTGGCGCCCCTGCTGGGCTGGCCCGCCGCCGGTCGGCCGAGGCGGGGTGGGGCGCTGCCCGCGCTGGTCCTGGGCACTGGCGATGACGTGGGCGAAGTCGGCACGCTTGAGGAAGCCGGAGTCGGTGGGGTTAGCCGCCCAGCCCGGGGCGACCGGCTGCTGGACCCGGCCGAGGAACGCCTCCCGCGCCACGTGCATCAGCGCCAGGAAGGAGTCGCGGCGCCCCTCCCAGTGGGGGCGGGCCACCCCGCGGTCCAGGCGCTGGTGGAGCAGGGCGAGCTCGGTCGCGGCGAGCTGGTAGTCCTTCATCGCCTGGCGCCCGCGCTGCCCGGCGTTGCGCTGCGCCCAGGCCCGCGCCCCGCGGCGGCCCTTCATCGAGCTGAGCATCCGGATGTCGGCGGGGGTCACCAGACCGGTGGGGGTGTAGGTGGGCAGGTAGGAGGAGATCGCCTCAACCTGGCGGCGCCGGTCCTGTACGGCGATCACCACGATCCCCATCAGCACGAAGAAGAGCACGAGGTAGGCGACACCCAGCCCGACCCAGCCGAAGAACGTCGAACCGTTCCATAGCGCGTGCAGCAGCACCGCGGCGACCCAGCCCGCCACGGGGGCCAGGAAGCGCAGCACCCCGCGGTTCATCGCGGCATAGGCGACGCCGATGCCGATCATCGAGGTGTAGATCGGGTGCCCGAACGGGGCGACCAGGCCGCGCAGCACGAAGGTGAAGACCAGGCCGAAGAAGCCCTCGGAGAAAAACGAGCTGAGGAAGTACAGCACGTTCTCGGTGAAGGCGAAGCCGGTGGCGACCATGGCGGCGTAGGTGACGCCGTCGGTGAAGGAGTCGATCTCGTGGCGGCGCCGCCACAGCAGCAGGAGCAGCACGATGCCCTTGGCGCTCTCCTCGACGAGCGGGGCGCCGACGGACGTGCTCAGCATGTGGCCGAGGTCGGCGCCGAAGACGGGGACGGCGACCGCCTCCATGCCCAGGGTGTTGAGGATGAACGAGACGACCACCGCGACGCCCGCGCCCCACAGGAACGCGAACACCAGCATCGACCCGGGTTCCGGTTCCAGCCGGTCCAGCAGCAGGATCAGAGGGATGAGGATGGCGACCGGGATGACGGCCGCGAGCAGGCTCAGCAGGAACCCGAGGATGCCGTGGACACCGCCCTGGGCCAGCCCCGACAGGAGCAGGTAGCCGATCATCCCCAGCGTGCACAGTGTGCCGACGGTGATGCCGATGGTCAGGCTGGTGGATCGACCGGGCTTGCGCCCCTGGAGGATGGCCTTGGTGTCAAGTGCGGGCATGGCCCCAGATGGTAACGGGTCCGGGGCTCCTGGGGGCCCGTCCGCGCCGGTCGGATGTGGTTCGGAAGGGCGCGGGGGCGCCGCGGCCGCGGCAGGGGCGCGGCACCGCCCCCGGCGGATCCGCGCGGGGGACGGGCCGCGCAGACGCTGACTGCGCAGGTCAGGGAAGGATGCCGACCAGCAGCGGGTCGATGGTGACGACGCAGAACAGCAGGGCCAGGTAGGCGTTGGAGAGGTGGAAGAAGCCCATCGTCTGCAGTCTCGCCCCGCTGACCCCGGCGTTGACCTTGGCCAGGAGCCGGTGCGCCTGCACCAGCAGCAGGGCGCCCAGGACGGCAGCCACCAGGGGGTAGACCAGCGTGGTCCCGGCGACCGGCCACAGCAGGAGCGACACCAGGACGGTGGCCCAGCTGTAGGCCACGCACTCCAGCATGACCCGGCGGTCACCGGCGACCACCGGCAGCATCGGGACCTTGGCGGCGGCGTAGTCCTCGCGGTAGCGCATGGCCAGTGCCCAGGTGTGCGGCGGTGTCCAGAAGAACACGACCAGGAACAGGATGAACGGCGCCCAGTCGAGGCGCTCGGTGATGGCCGACCATCCGATGAGGACCGGCATGCACCCGGCGATGCCTCCCCACACGACGTTCTGCGCGGTACGCCGCTTCAGCAGCATCGTGTAGACGAAGATGTAGAAGGCGATCGCGAACAGCGACAGCGCCGCCGACAGCCAGTTCACGAACACCGCGAAGCCGGCGGTGGAGGCGGCGGCCAGCACCAGCCCGTAGATCATGGCGCCGCGCGGGGTGACCTGGTCCATGGCGACAGGGCGGCGGCGGGTGCGCCGCATCTCCTGGTCGATGTCGCGGTCGATGTAGCAGTTGATGGCGTTCGCGCTCGCCGCCGACATGGTGCCGAACAGCAGGGTGGCGACCGCGGTCCACAGCGGGGGTACCCCTCCGGCCGCGACGAACATCACCGGGATGGTGGTGATGAGCAGCAGCTCGATGACGCGGGGCTTGGACAGTGCGACGTAGGCGCGGACGTAGTCGCCGAAGGAGGGGGCGCCGCGGGACGCGCCCGCGGGGGGCGTATCAGCGGGCGTCTCGGACCCGCCGCGAGGGGATCGGTTCATCAGTGCCATGAGTGCCGCCGTGTTCCCGGCCGCGCGGGGGCCGCTTCGTCGGGGATGACGACGGGGATGATCCGTTTTACGGACAAAGACACGCTGAACCTCAAAGAAATCAGGGATCTACACTGCTCGCCACAGCGGGGATCCAGGTCACTCCAGACGCCAGGTCAAGGTGCCGTATGCCCCGTCAACGACATACTGTAGTACTTCGTGCGGCGCTTCTTTGACCGGGGTTCGACCCGCCCCGGCGGTTCGTCCCTCCGCGCCCGCCCTTGCCCGAGTATGCGGCAGGGCGCGCCCTCCTTCCGCCACCCGGCCGGCTTCGGCCGTGGTCCGCAGCTTTCCATATCCTGCGCCGGAACGCCCGGCACGCCACGCTTTCGACGCTATGGCCGTGCTCAGTTGTGGGGACATAAGCTCATTTGTGACATCCCGGACAAGCGCGGCGTCCATGTGGGCGGTAAGCTCGCAGTTGGTCACACCTGCCGCGTCCTCCGGGGTACGCGGTCGCGCCGTCACGAGTCGGCCGCCGCGCCGTGCCAGCGCTTCTGCGCGCGCGGATCGCACGGCAGATCACCATAAAGATGGACAACCTCACATTCACGGTCCCCGGCCGAGGTGTCCGGGTATCGGCTGGATGCGCGAAAGGAGCCCTGAAGCCCGCGTGAACATCGACACTTCCCAAGCCCTTGACTGGTCGGACCTCGACCGGCGTGCCGTCGATGTGGTCCGTGCCCTGGCAATGGACGCGGTCGAGGAGGCGGGCTCCGGCCACCCGGGGACCGCGATGAGCCTCGCTCCAGCGGCCTACCTGCTCTTCCAGAAGATGATGCGGCATGACCCGAGCGAGCCGTCCTGGGTGGGCCGCGACCGCTTCGTCCTGTCCTGCGGCCACTCCAGCCTGACCCTCTACATCCAGCTGTTCCTGGCCGGGTACGGGCTGAGCCTGGACGACATCAAGCGGCTGCGCCAGTGGGACAGCCTCACCCCCGGCCACCCCGAGCACGGGCACACCGCTGGCGTGGAGACCACCACCGGGCCCCTGGGCCAGGGCATCGGGAACGCCGTGGGCATGGCCATGGCGGCGCGCCGCGAGCGCGGCCTGTTCGACCCCGAGACCGCGCCCGGCGAGAGCCCCTTCGACCACTTCATCTACGCCATCTGCTCTGACGGCGACGTCCAGGAGGGTGTCAGCCACGAGGCCAGCGCGCTCGCCGGCACGCAGAAGCTGGGCAACCTCATCCTCCTGTGGGACGACAACCACATCTCCATCGAGGACGACACCCAGATCGCGTTCTCCGAGGACGTGGCCGCGCGCTACGCCGCCTACGGCTGGCACGTCCAAGAGGTCGACTGGGCCGCCAACGGCTCCTACACCGAGGATGTCGAGGCGCTCCACCGCGCGATCCTGGCCGCCCAGGCCGAGACCGAGCGCCCCTCCTTCATCAAACTGCGCACCATCATCGGTTGGCCCGCGCCGAGCAAGCAGAACACCGGCGCGGTCCACGGCTCCGCGCTGGGCGCGGCCGAGGTCGCCGAGACAAAGAAGGTCCTGGGGCTCGACCCCGAGGTCTCCTTCGACGTCCCCGAGGACGTGCTGGCCCACACCCGCAAGGCCGTCGACCGCGGCCGCGCCGCGCGCACGGCGTGGGAGGAGGCCTTCGACGGCTGGCGCCGCCAGGTCGGCGAACGCGCCGAGCTCTTCGACCGGCTGGCCGCGGGCAAGCTGCCCGACGGCTGGGAGGACGCGCTTCCCGTCTTCGAGGCCAGCGAGAAGGGCATGGCCACCCGCAAGGCCAGCGGTGAGGTCCTCAACGCCATCGCGCCGGTACTGCCAGAGCTGTGGGGCGGCTCCGCCGACCTCGCCGGGTCCAACAACACCACGCCCAAGGGCGAGCCCTCCTTCATCCCGGAGGAGTACTCCACCAAGGCGTTCTCCGGCAACCGGTTCGGCCGCGTGCTGCACTTCGGTATCCGCGAGCACGGCATGGGCGCGATCCTCAACGGCATGGCCCTGCACGGCCCCACCCGCCCCTACGGCGGCACCTTCCTGGTGTTCAGCGACTACATGCGCCCGGCGGTCCGGCTCGCCGCGCTGATGAAGCTGCCGGTCACCTACGTGTGGACGCACGACTCCATCGGCCTGGGCGAAGACGGCCCCACCCACCAGCCGGTCGAGCAGCTGTGGGCGCTGCGCGCCATTCCCGGACTGGACGTGGTCCGCCCGGCCGACGCCAACGAGACCGCGGTGGCCTGGCGCACCATCATGTGCAACGGCGACCGCCCCGTCGCGCTGGCGCTGACCCGGCAGAACGTCCCCACCCTCGACCGCTCCGAGCTGGGCGACGCCGAGGACACCGCCAAGGGCGGCTACATCCTCGCCGAGGCGTCCAACGGCAAGCCCGAGGCGATCATCCTGGCCACCGGCAGCGAGGTCGCCATCGCTCTGGAGGGCCGCGAGCGCCTGGAGGCCTCCGGCATCCCCACCCGCGTGGTGTCCATGCCGAGCGTCGAGTGGTTCGCCGAGCAGGACGACGCCTACCGCCAGCACGTGCTGCCCCCGTCGGTGCGCGCCCGCGTCGCGGTCGAGGCCGGCATCGGCATGGGCTGGCGCGAGTTCATCGGCGACGCCGGCGAGACGGTGAGCCTGGAGCACTTCGGTGCCTCCGCCCCGTACCAGACGCTCTACGAGCAGTTCGGGATCACCCCGGACCGCGTCGTCGCCGCGGTGCACGCCAGCATCGCCAAGGTCGGCGGTGAGCGGGGAACGACAACCGGAAACTGAGTGTTGTACTAGGGGATCCTTCACCGCACCTAAAGGACCCCACTGCGGCTCGGGCGCCGCGCACCACAACGGCGCCCCGCCAGGCAGGGTGCCCGGGGACACGGCCTGGCGCCCGACGAGTGAAGAGGCGAAGACTATATGACGAATCCGCTGCACAAACTGTCCGGTGAGGGCGTCGCCGTCTGGCTGGACGACATCAGCCGCGAGCGGCTCCGCTCCGGGAACCTCCAGGAGCTGATCGACACCCGCAGCGTCGTCGGCGTGACCTCCAACCCGACGATCTTCGAAAAGGCGCTCAAGGAGGGCGACGCCTACGACGCGCAGCTGCACGACCTGGCTGCGCGCGGCGTCTCGGTGGACGAGGCGGTCCGCTTCATCACCGGCTACGACATCCGCTGGGCGGCCGACGTCCTGCGCCCGCTGTACGACTCCACCGACCGCACCGACGGCCGGGTGTCCCTTGAGGTCGACCCCCGGCTGGCCCGCGACACCGAGCGCACGATCTCCGAGGCGCGTGCTCTGTGGTGGATGGTGGACCGTCCCAACCTGATGATCAAGATTCCGGCCACCGTCGAGGGCCTCCCGGCCATCACCGCGGCGCTCGCGGAGGGCATCAGCGTCAACGTCACCCTGATCTTCTCCCTGGAGCGCTACCGGGCCGTCATGGACGCGTTCCTGGCCGGTCTGGAGAAGGCGAAGGAGAACGGGCACGACCTGTCCCGTATCCAGTCGGTCGCGTCGTTCTTCGTCAGCCGCGTCGACACCGAGGTCGACAAGCGCCTCGACACGATCGGCACGGACGCCGCCAAGGAGCTGCGCGGCCGCGCCGCCCTGGCCAACGCGCGCCTGGCCTACGAGGCCTACGAGGAGGTCTTCGGCTCGCAGCGCTGGAAGGCCCTGGAGGCGGCCGGTGCCCAGCCGCAGCGTCCGCTGTGGGCGTCCACCGGCGTCAAGGACCCGTCGTACCCCGACACGGTGTACGTCACCGAGCTGGTGGCGCCCGGCACCGTGAACACCATGCCCGAGGCCACCATGGAGGCCGCGGCCGACCACGGCGAGATCGTCGGCGACACCGTGCGCGGCGGCTACGCTCAGGCCCGCGCCGACCTGGCGGCCCTGGCCGAGGTCGGGATCGACATGGACGACGTCGTGAAGCTCCTGGAGGACGAGGGCGTCGTGAAGTTCGAGAAGTCCTGGAAGGAGCTGCTGGCCATGGTCGCCAGCCGCCTGGGGTCGGCCGGCTGATCCCGCGATCGGCATCGCGTCGGAGGGTCCCCGCGTGTTCTCCTGACAGGGACCCTCCGGGCGGCGGACGATTCCAGCAGAAGGACAGCCAGGGAAGCAGCCGAGGAGACACGGGCCGCGGCCGAGGCCGACCAGCGCGCCGGAGCGGCCTCGCGGGAGCGCGGCGACACACGACCACACGGGGAGTTTCCACAAAGTGAAAGAACCGGTGATGCCGGGAGCGATCCCGAATCCGCTGCGCAACTTCCTCGACCGGCGGTTGCCACGCGTCGCCGGGCCGAGTGTGCTCGTGCTGTTCGGAGTCACGGGCGATCTCGCCCGCAAGAAGCTGCTTCCGGCGATCTACGACCTCGCCAACCGGGGACTGCTGCCGCCGGGTTTCGGCCTGGTGGGGGTAGCCCGCCGGGACTGGCAGGACGAGGACTTCGCGCGGCTGGCCCACGACGCGGTGCGCGAGCACGCCCGCACCCCCTTCCGGGAGGATGTGTGGCGCCAGCTCAGCGAGGGCGTCCGCTACGTCCAGGGCGAGCTGCACGACGACGCGGTCTTCGACCAGCTGGCCCGCACCGTCCGCGAGCTGGACACCCAGCGGGGCACCGGCGGGAACTACGCGTTCTACCTGTCGCTGCCGCCCAAGCTGTTCCCGACCGTCGTCACGCAGCTGAAGCGCTCGGGCCTCGCCGACTCGGACGGCGATGCGTGGCGCAGGGTCATCATCGAGAAGCCCTTCGGCCACGACCTGCAGAGCGCCCAGGAGCTCAACGCGGTCGTCGACGACGTGTTCCCCCCGTCGGCGGTCTTCCGCATCGACCACTACCTGGGCAAGGAAACCGTCCAGAACATCATGGCGCTGCGGTTCGCCAACACCCTCTTCGAGCCGCTGTGGAACCGCAACTACGTCGACCACGTGCAGATCACCATGGCCGAGGACATCGGCGTGGGCGGGCGGGCCGGCTACTACGACGGCATCGGCGCGGCGCGCGACGTCATCCAGAACCACCTGCTGCAGCTGCTGGCGCTGGTGGCGATGGAGGAGCCGGTGTCCTTCACCGCCGACGCGATCCGGGCGGAGAAGGAGAAGGCGCTGTCGGCGGTGACACTCCCGTCCGACCTCGCCACGGGGACCGCGCGCGGCCAGTACGCCGGGGGCTGGCAGGGCGGCGCGCGGGTGTCGGGCTACTTGGAGGAGGACGGCATCCCGTCCGACTCCATCACCGAGACCTACGCCGCGATGAGGCTGGGCGTGAACACGCGGCGCTGGGCGGGCGTGCCGTTCTACCTGCGGACCGGCAAGCGGCTGGGGCGCCGGGTGACCGAGGTGGCCCTGGTCTTCCAGCGCGCTCCGCACCAGGTGTTCAGCCAGACCGACGTGGAGGACCTCGGCCAGAACGCGCTGGTCCTGCGCATCCAGCCCGACGAGGGGGTCACCCTGCGGTTCGGCTCCAAGGTCCCGGGCGCGGCCATGGAGGTGCGCGACGTGACCATGGACTTCGCCTACGGCCAGTCGTTCACGGAGTCGAGCCCGGAGGCCTACGAGCGGCTCATCCTCGACGTGCTCATCGGCGACCCGCCGCTCTTCCCGCGCCAGCAGGAGGTCGAGCTGTCCTGGAAGATCCTCGACCCGATCGAGGAGTTCTGGGCCAAGAACGGCCGCCCGGAGGCCTACAGCGCCGGCACCTGGGGCCCTTCCTCGGGACACGAGCTGCTCGGCCGTGACGGCCGCCAATGGAGGAGACCATGACGCTCTACCTGCCGCGCACCACGACCTCCCAGATCTCCGAGGAACTGACCGCCGAGCGGCACAGCGTCGGCGGCGGGGCGATGAGCATGGTGCTGACCCTGATCATCGTCACCGACGAGGCCGACCACTACGACGCCGTGCGCGCCGCCACCGAGGCCGGGCGCGAGCACCCGTCGCGCGTTATCGCGCTGATCCGCCGCGACCCGGACGCCGCACCCGCCATCGACGCCGAGATCCGCCGCCCCGGGACGGCCGGCCCCGGCGAGGCGCTGCTGCTGCGCCTGTACGGGCCGCTGGGCGACCACCCCGACTCGGTCGTCGTCCCGCTGCTGGTGCCCGACGCGCCCGTGGTCGCGTGGTGGCCGGGGGCCGGCCCCGCGGACCCGGCGTCGGACCCGGTCGGGCAGATCGCGCACCGCCGCATCACCGACGCGCTGCGGGCCGAGGACCCCGTCAACGACCTGCTGGAGCGCATCCGGCACTACCGCCCCGGCGACACCGACCTGACCTGGACGCGGCTCACCCCGTGGCGCTCGCTGCTGGCCAGCACCATGGACCAGCCGTGCGGCTGGGTGACGGCCGCCGAGGTCACCGCCGAACCGCACTACCCCAGCGCCGAGCTGCTGGCGTCGTGGCTGTCGGACCAGTTGGAGGTGCCGGTGGAGCGCAAGGAGTCCGACGGCCCCGGCATCACCGGCGCCCGGCTCATCACCGACTGCGGTGACATCGCGATCAACCGGCTCGACGGGCGCGTGGCCACGCTGACCCGGCCCAACCAGCCCGACCAGCACGTGGCGCTGTCGCAGCGGCACGCCGCCGAGGCGCTCGCCGAGGAGCTCCGCCGCCTGGACGCCGACGAGATCTACGAAAGGACCGCGAAGCACGTGGGAAGCCGTAGGAAACGAGCGGGGGCGCCGGCGTGACCGCTCCCCGCATCATCGTCCACCCCGACGCCGCCCTGCTGGCCACGGCCACGGCGGCGCGCGTCGTGACCCGCCTGGTCGACGCGCAGGCCGCGCGCGGCACGGCGTCGATCGTGCTTACCGGCGGCGGCATCGGGATCGCCGTGCTGCGCGAACTCGCCCAGGCACCGGCGCGCGACGCCATCGACTGGCGGCGCCTGGACATCTGGTGGGGCGACGAGCGCTTCCTGCCCGCCGGCGACCCGGAGCGCAACGAGACCCAGGCGCGCGCGGCGCTGCTGGACCACGTGAAGGTCGACCCGGCACGGGTGCACCCGATGCCGGCGTCCGACGGCCCCGACGGCGACGTGCCCGAACCGGGCGCCGAGCGCTACGCCGCGGAGCTGGCGCGGGCGGCCGGCCCCGAGGACCACGCGGGAGTGCCCTCGTTTGACGTCTGCCTGCTGGGGATCGGCCCGGACACGCACGTGGCCTCGCTGTTTCCCGGCATGCCCGCCCTGTATGAGGAGGAGCGGACCGTGGTGGCGGTGCACGGCGCACCCAAGCCGCCGCCCACCCGCGTCTCGCTGACGCTGCCGGCCATCCGCGCCGCCCACGAGGTCTGGGTCCTGGCGAGCGGCGAAGGCAAGGCCGGCGCCGTGCGTGTGGCGCTGGGCGACGGCGGAGCGGTGCAGGTGCCGGCGTGCGGTGCGCGCGGGCGCAACCACACCCTGTTCCTGCTGGACCACGCCGCCGCGGCCCAGCTGCCCGACGGCATCGAGGTGCCCGGCGCGCTGTAAAGCCCCTACGGCCCGACCGTGACGCTGTCGGCCCCGCCCCCGTTTTTGTTCGAGGTGGGCGGGGCCGACGCCGTCGGGGCGCGTTCACGGCGTGGCGTCGGGGTCGCTCGCGTCGCGCTGGGGCGCGGTGTCCGCGCGCACGTAGTCCGGATCGGCGTGGTCGGCCACGCGCACGGTGCCCTGGCGCCGCCCCTCGGCGATGGCCAGGTCGAGGATGCCGGGAAAGCGCCGATCGCACTCCTCGCGCCGGAGTGCGTTGCGGCGCCGGGTACCGTCGTCCCACTGGCGCAGGAGCCCGGCCTCCCGCAGTACGCGGAAGTGGCGGGACCCTGCGGACTTGCCGACGGGCAGTTCGAAGGTGCCGCACGGGGTGCCGGGGTGGTCCGCGAGGACGGCGACGATCCCCAGGCGGACGGGGTCGCTGAGAGCGGCCATCACGGTGGTGAACACCAGTTCGTTGACGCCGGGGTGGACGAGTGGGGTGGCGGTGCGGCTGGCCATGGTCTTGAGTATGCCCCACCTCTCCCCTCCCTCGATGTTCGCATTCTTGCGAACATGATGTAGCTTCTATGTTCGCAAGATTAAGAACATAAGTTTCTGTGTCGGGAGAGGCGGACCCCCATGAGCGACCAGCAGGACCAAGCGGACACGCGTCAGAGCGGCGAGAGCAGCGAGCGAGCCCCGTCTCCGGTGTCCCCGGCACCGCGGCCGCGCCGCGCCGACACCGCCGACCTCAAGCGGCGGCTGGGCCCCACCGGCGTCTGGCTCGGGTACACCCTGGCCGCGGCCCCCGCGGACACGGTCCGCCAGGCGGCCCAGGACCTCGATCGGCTCGGCTACGGCGCGCTGTGGTTCGGCGGTGACGGCCCCGGCAGCAAGGAGGCGATCTCGCAGGCGGCGATCCTGCTGTCGGCCACCCAGCGCACGGTCGTGGCCACCGGCATCGCCAGCATCTGGTCGCGCGACGCCCTCGCCGCCGCCACGGCCGCCACCAGCCTCGCCGAGGCGTGGCCCGACCGGTTCCTCCTGGGACTGGGCGTCAGCCACGCGAAGCTGGTCGCCGCCCGCGGGTCCGAATACCGCAAACCCCTCACGGCGATGCGCTCCTACCTGGACGCGATGGACGCCGTCGACTTCCCTAGCGAGCCGCGGCCCGCTCCCGCCCCGCGTGTACTGGCCGCGCTGCGACCCAAGATGGTGGGTCTGGCCCGCGACCGCGCCGACGGCGCCCACACCTACTTCACGACCCCCGCCCACACCGCGCGGGTCCGCGCGACCCTCGGCACCGCGCCGCTCCTCGCCCCTGAACAGGCGGTGGTCCTCGACACCGATCCGCGGCGCGCCCGCGCCACGGCACGCGACCACATGGCCCGGTACCTGGCCCTGCCGAACTATGTTAATAACCTCCGCGAACTGGGCTGGGACGACGCGGACTTCGCCGACGGCGGCAGCGACGCCCTGGTCGACGCGATCGTCCCCTGGGGCGGGCCCGGCACCATCGCCGAGCGCCTGCGGGAGCACCGCGACGCCGGTGCCGACCACGTGGCCGTGCAGCCGCTGGCCGCCACCCTCACCGCGCAGGTGGCCGCGCTGCGCGAGCTGGCGCCGGCGCTGCTCGGTGAGGCACCTAGAGGCGCCGGTACATGATGTGCAGCCCCACGTACCCCTCCCGCGGGTGGTGGAACGCCTCGGGCACGGTCCCGACGATCTCGAAGCCGAGCGAGCGCCACAGGCCGACAGCGCGGGTGTTGGCCTCGACCACGGCGTTGAACTGCATCGCGCGGTAGCCGTCGGCCCGCGCCCGGTCCAGGACGTGGGTGCCCAGGGCGCGGCCGACGCCCCGGCCCGCCCGCCCCGGCGCGACCATGAAGCTGGCGCTGGCGACGTGCGCGCCGGGTCCCGGCTGGTTGGGGTACATCGCCGCGGACCCCACGACCTCCCCCTGCGCGTCGACGGCGACGACCGTGCGGCCCGGGGGCTCCTTCATCCACAGCGCGCGGGCTCGCTCCTCGTCGATGTCGCGGGGCCAGGTGTAGGTCTCCCCGGCGGCGACGATCTCGCGCAGGAACGGCCAGATCTGCGCCCAGTCGTCGGGCGTCGCGTCTCTGATCACCATGGGGGAGATGATGGCGGCGCGCGACGTCCGGGCGCAATGTGATGTCGTCGCCGGTGGATCGCCGATAGGGACCGGCGCCCGTCAAAGCGTCCCCACGGCCGGGGGTGGACGGGTCGGCCGCGGGCCAGCTCCGGGGGCTGGGTGCCGGTCAGCAGCCGACAGAGCGGCGTCACCGCTCCGCGGGCGGGGGGCCGGACGCCGGCGCACCCCAGGTCGGCCAACGGTTAACGCAGGCCGACCCTGGGCACCCGCCGGTGACCGCCGGCGTTGCCACCGCGCAGCGGCGCGACGCAACGCGTCATCTCACCCCGCCCCGCCTACCGCACCCCGAGCCCGGTGAGCGCGCGGACCCGCAGTTCCTGGAAGCGGGTGGCGTTGCGCTCGTCGGAGAGCAGGGTCCCGATAACGGCGCAGACGAAGCCGAGGGGGATGGCCACCAGGCCGGGGTTCTCCAGCGGGAACACCTGGATGTCGATCCACTCCGGCAGCAGCGACAGGTTCTCCCCGGTGGCCGGGTCGGTCTTGCCCGACATCACCGGGGACAGGAGCACCAGCAGCAGCGACGCGCCGAGACCGCCGTAGATCCCCCACTCCACGCCCCGGGTGTTGAACCGCCGCCAGAACAGCGACAGCACGATGACCGGCAGGTTGGCGGCGGCGGCGATGGCGAACGCGAGCCCGACGAGGAAGGCCACGTTGAGGTTCTGCGCCCGGATCGCCAGGATGATCGCGACGAGGCCGATCATGACGGCGGCGAAACGCGCGACACCCACCTCCTGGGATTCCCGGGGGCGGCCCCACATGAGGATGTGCCCGAAGACATCGTGCGCCACCGAGGACGACGACGCCAGGGTGAGGCTGGCGATGACCGCGAGGATGGTGGCCAGCGCCACCGAGCTGATGAACGCGAGCATCACCGCGCCGCCCGCCGGCCCCGCGACGATCCGGCCGAGCTCCTCGGCGAGCAGCGGCACCGCCGTGTTGCCCGCGGCGTCCTGGGCGCGGATGCGGTCCGGGCCGACCAGCGCGGCGGCCCCGAACCCCAGGGCCAGCGTCATCAGGTAGAACGTGCCCACCAGCAGGATGGTGCGGTTGACCGACGTGCGCGCGGCGCGGCCATCGGGGACCGTGTAGAAGCGGATGAGGATGTGGGGCAGCGCCGCGGTGCCGAGCACCAGGGCCATGCCCAGGCTGAACAGGTCGAGCTTGTTGGTCAGGCTCTGTGCGGGATCGCCCGGGACCTCGACGCCGAAGCGCAGCCCCGGCTCCAGGAAGGCCTGCCCGTGGCCGCTGGCCTCGGCGGCGCTGCCCAGCAGCGCGCTGACGTTGAAGCCGAACACCGCCAGCACCATGAGCGACATCAGCAGCGTTCCGGCCAGCAGCAGGAACGCCTTGATGATCTGCAGCCAGGTGGCCGCTTTCATGCCGCCATACATCACGTAGATGATCATCAGCAGGCCGACGAAGACGATTGACCCGGTCTTGGCCTGCGACGCGGTCAGGCCGAGGAAGGTCCCGCCCTCGGCGATACCCAGCAGGACGGTCACCAGGGCTCCGGCGCCGACCATTTGGGCGAGCAGGTAGAAAACACTGACCGTTACCGTGGACGTGGCGCAGGCCAGGCGGATCCGCATCCGACGCATCCGGAACCCCGGTATGTCGGCCAGGGTGAAGCGGCCGGTGTTGCGGATCAGCTGCGCCATCGGCAGTACCAGAAGCCACGCCACCAGGAAGCCGATGGAGTAGAGGAAGCCGTCGTAGCCCTTCAGCGAGATCATGCCCGCGATCCCGAGGAATGAGGCGGCCGACAGGTAGTCCCCGGTCAGAGCGAGGCCGTTCTGCGTGCTGCTGAAACTGCGCCCGCCCGCGTAGAAGTCCACGGCGGCCCGGGTGGTACGCCGCGCGCGGATGGTGATGGCGAGGGTCACGCCGATGAACAGGGCGCACAGCAGCAGCGTCCAGACGTGGGAGGCGCCGAAGGTGCGTTCGGGGATCGCGGCGAGTTCGGCGGTGGTCACGGGCGTCCCGCCTTCCCGCCGTGGCAGGTGCGCGTGTCCGCGTCCCCGTTGTCGGATCCGGTGCGGATCTGTTCGGCGAGGGGGTCGAGGCGACGCCTGGTGTAGCGCCCGTACGCCCACGCGATGAAGAATGTCGAGACGAATTGCCCGACGCCGACAATGAGCGCGACATTGACCGAGCCGACGACCTGGTAGCCCATGACGTCGCGCTGATAGGCGGACAGAAATAGATAGCCGAGATACCACGCCAGAACGGTGGCCACCAAAATGATCATTTGCGCCATCGAACGCCTGCGCAGCGTGACGAATTGCGGATTCCATGAGGCGAAGACGGCCGACATGGTCGCTCCCTGCGACCGTCCGCGCTGTTCACCAACGCCGCGGAGCGGCTCCGCCTCCTTTACTTCGGGCACCATCCCGGGCTTTCCTTCGAGATAGTCGACCACGATCCTCCCCCAATACGTGGATAGTTACCAGACATAGCGGACCCGCGGTCCACTCCTCCCCCTTACTTCCGATTCGCCCTCCCCTGGGCGATATCGGTACCGATCGACCTCCGTGCGCACGTGCCTCCCGCACACATCGGTATCGATCGGGGTGGTGGAACACGTTATACGCGAATCAGGTTCCGTCGGGTCCATATTCGCAAATCGACCTGATAAATTTCCGGGGTTCCGGATCATCCGCGGCACATCGCTGGCGGCCCTGCCCCCGGAAGCTGTCCGGGAACGGCACGCGGAGGAGGAACGCGATCACCCTGGGGAAGGAGCCGTCGGCCGATGCCGCCAGAACCCGGACTGGCGCAGCCCCGCCGAAGTCCTCGACCAGTTCCTCGGTGCAACGACCCATGGAGACCAAGGGCCGGAAAGGGCCAGAACCGAGGACGTTCGCCGTGATCACCGCTGACCGGGGGTACGGGCAGCGCTGACCCGCCCCTCGGGGCCGCCCGGAAGCCGACCCGGGCGCCCCGCCCCGCCTCCCTCGTCGTCTCCTGCCCCGCTCCACCCGAAAAGCTCCGCGGTGGGCGCTCCCCGGCGCTCACCTGCCCGGGCCCTACCAGTGGTCGAGAGGCAGCCGCCACCCCGCCGGCCGTCGCGGCCGCTTTCCAGCACCGAACACCGACGAAAGCGGGCCAGGCCGCCCAGCGGAGCCAGCGCACTTCCCCGCCCCGCCAGCCAACAGCGGCGCGTCGTCGCCCCGCACGCCGTGGGCCGACGTCGTGCGGGGCGATCGGTTCTCGCGGCTGCTCACCGGTCGGCTGCCCTGTCGCTGGGATGGCTGCGGTGATGAGCGAAGGCAGGGACGCGCACGGTGTGGCACCGACAGCAGTGGCGTCTCACGCCCGCGCGGAGGCGGGCCGATCTCGCGCCGGGCGCACCCGGCGGCGCGCGGCGGGAGCACGGCCCCGCCCCCTTCAGGCGCGGACTTGCATGGTCCGTGCACCCCACGGCAGGAACCGGTCGACCGCGAGGCCCCCGCCGGCAAAGCCGAGCGCGAGCGATGCGGCCCCCATTACCAGCGGAAGCTCGAAGCTGGGTCCCCCCTCGGCCGAGACGAACGGCTGCCCCAAGTGGACGAAGAAGATAGCGCTGGCCATCTGGAGCGCCAGTAGCACGCCGACGACCGGCAGGGCGAAGCCGATCAGCAGCGCGGTTCCGCCGCCGACCTCGATGACGATGGCCACGATCGCGGCGATCTCCGGCATGGGGACACCGTGGTCCCGGAAGAAGCCGGCGGTTGCCTCCACCCCCATGCCGAGCTTCTGCAGCCCGTGGATGATAAAGGCGGCGCCGATGGCGATGCGCGCGAGCAGGGTGGTGATGTCGGCCAGCAGGGCCCTCGCCGGCAGAGTCTGTCCTGGCATCGGTCTCTCTCCATGAGTCGGTGTCGGGGACAGGCGCGGGCGGCGATCCACCCGCATCCCCGGAAACAGGGAATTACAAGGAAAGAATCTTCCTTGGAAGTTACATCGTATTCAACGTACTCAGACGCAACACGTGTCCGTCGCCACACAGGCGTGACTCATATCCCCTTGCCATACCCTGTTCGCCCGCCCCGGCTCAGCCCCGGACTTCGCTAGGCTTCCCGAGGGCCCCATCGCCCGCACTCGCCGCGCGTCCGGCCCCGAGAATCGGTCCGCCATAACCCCTACGGACCCTTCGAACACGTGTATGATCTGGGCACCAGTCCCCATACCGACTACCGAAGGGATGCCACCGCCGTGGTTACCGAGGTCTTCACGCTCAAGTACTGCGATCCGCACGCACTCCGCGAGGAGAAGGTCGAGGCGACTGACATCATCCAGTTCGCCTGGGAGGGCACCGTCCGCGAGGTCGACGCCTGCGCCGAGTGCAAGAAGGAGCACGAGACCCGCTACGAGCCGCTGGTCGACTACTCCCGCCCGGTGAAGAAGCGCCGCGCCACCAAGAAGACCGGCACCAAGTCCGCCGCCCCCGAGGATGCCGCGGACAACGGGTCGTCGGCCGAGGCCTCCACCGACGCCTGACCTTTCGACCCCGCACGCAAAAGCCGGTGCCGCGCCTGCAGGCGCGGCACCGGCTTTTGCGTGCTCCGGCATCCTCCGGCCGGCCCCTCCCCGGCACGCCGAGCCCGGCCTCCGCTGATCAGCGCCGACGCGCCCAGGCCGAGGTGACGCGCGAGCATGACATGAAGTTCGGCTAAACGTGTTTGCTCTATGCAGGCTGCGAAGCTTCATCTAGGCTCTCCGACCGCACCGTCTAGCTCACCCCTCGCTAAACGGTGCGTATTAGCGCGGGTTAAATCCCCGGTAAGATCACCCGACGTTATTCATCATTCATCCCACTCGCCCCACAAGGGCCAAGTACGGGCACGGAGGCGCTCTTGAGCATCCTGCGCAGTCTCGCGCGCACCAAGAGCATCGAGCAGTCGATCCGGGACACCGATGAGCCCGGGCACCAGCTCAAGAAGGACCTCAACGGGTTCGACCTGATCATCTTCGGCATCGGTGTCATCATCGGTACCGGCATCTTCGTCGTCACCGGACGGCAGGCCGCGGAGAACGCGGGTCCCGCGATCGTCCTGGCGTTCCTCATCGCCGGACTCGTGTGCGGCCTCGCCGCCATGTGCTACGCGGAGTTCGCCTCCACCGTCCCGGTGGCCGGCAGCGCCTACACGTTCGGCTACGCGGCGCTGGGCGAGTTCCTCGCCTGGATCATCGGCTGGGACCTGATCCTGGAGTTCACCCTGGCCGCATCGGTGGTCGCGGTGGGCTGGTCCGGCTACGCGAGCGACCTGAGCGGCATCCCCACCTCGTTCGACGTCGGCGGGTGGACGGTGAACGCCGGCGCGATCCTCATCGTGATCGTCCTCGGTGTCCTCAGCACGCTCGGCACCAAGCTCTCCGGGCGGGTGTCGATGGTCATCGTCGCCATCAAGGTCGGCATCGTGCTGCTGATCATCGGCGTCGGCGCCTTCTATGTGAAGGCCGCCAACTGGACGCCGTTCATCCCCGCGCCGCACGCGGTCCCCGCCCAGGAGACGTCGATCGGGCACGAGCCGCTCACCCACGTCGTGTTCGGCCTGGAGCCGAGCCAGTACGGCCTCTGGGGCGTGATCACCGCCGCCTCGGTCGTGTTCTTCGCCTTCATCGGCTTCGACGTCGTCGCCACGACCGCGGAGGAGACCAAGAAGCCCAAGCGCGACATGCCGATCGGCATCTTCGGCTCCCTGATCATCGTCACGCTCCTCTATATGGCCGTCTCCGCGGTCATCACGGGCATGCGCCCCTACGCCGAGCTGGACACCCCCGCCCCGCTCGCCGAGGCGTTCCGCGCGGTCGGTGCCGACTGGGCGGGCTCGATCATCTCGCTGGGCGGCGTCATCGGTATCACGACGGTCATCCTGGTCCTCATGATGGGCCAGGCCCGGGTCGGGTTCGCGATGTCGCGCGACGGGCTGCTGCCGCGCGGGCTGTCCAAGTCGCACCCGCGCTTCGGCACGCCCTACGTGATGAACATCGTCACCACGGTCGTCGTCGCCGTCCTGGCCGGACTGGTGCCGATCGGCACGCTGGAGGAGATGGTCAACATCGGGACGCTGTTCGCGTTCGTGATCGTGTCCATCGGCGTGATCGTCCTCCGCAGGAGCCGACCGGACCTGCCGCGCGCCTTCCGCGCCCCGTGGGTCCCGGTGCTCCCGATCATCGCGGCCCTGGCCTGCGCGTGGCTGATGGTCAACCTGACCGTCGACACCTGGATCCGCTTCCTGGTGTGGATGGCGGTGGGTGTGGTCATCTACCTCGCCTACGGCATGCGCAACAGCCGTGTGGGCCGCGCCGAGCGGGAGGGCGCCGCCACGCCCGAGCCGGTCGGAAGCGGGCCCACTGCCAGCACCGGGGGTGCTGGCGGTACCGGCGGCTGAGGCTCCCGGTCCCACCGCTCACGCACGGTCGAAAGGCGGGGTCCGCGCCATGGCGCGGACCCCGCCTCGTGTTCTTCTCGTCTTCTCATCGTCCTGGTTGGTCCTGTCGCGGCCCGGTGGCGACCTTCCGCCCGGCCCCCGCCGTCAGCCCATGGGGCCGCCGGGCGCTCCGGACTGGCTCATCAGGGTCATCAACCGCCCGGGCCGACGCGACGGCACCGTCCCCGCGACCGGCAGCCGGGCCTGGACGACACCCTGGCGCGGCGGGCTCACCGAGGCGCCCAGCCGTCGCATGATCCGCAGCATCGACCGGTTGCCCGGCGTGGTCTCGGCGCGGACTTCCGCGAGCCCCCAGTCGGCGGCGATCGCGGTCAGTGCCCGTGCGAGGGCCGTCCCGACCCCCGTTCCCTGCCAGGCGTCCTCGACGAGGAACGCGATCTCCCCCACCCCGGGATCGAGCGTGTACATCAGGTGGGCCAGGGCGACGGGTTCACCGCCCTTGAGCGACCGCGCGGCCAGGGTCAGGCCGCGTTCGGGGTCGCAGAAGACGCCGAGCATCCGCGGGCTGAGCTCGCGCACGTTGGAGAGGTAGCGGCGGCGCGTCGTCTCCGCCGAGCAGCGCCGGTGCAGGCGCTGCAGGGCGGCGGCGTCCCCGGCCCCCACCTGCCAGACGTAGATGTCGGTGCCGTGGTGGGTGACGACGGCGCCGTCGGTGGGAGCGGGACCCGCCGACGGGAGCACGGAGCGGACCAGGGCGTCGGCGCGGGCCGACTCGGTCCAGGTGAACGGCTGGTCCTCGCGGCGCAGCCGGACGCCGCGCAGCGGGCCGACCGGCACCAGCAGGGTGCTCTCGGGTTCCTCGGGGAACTCGGGCACGGGCTGGGTGAGGTTGGTCCACCGGCCATCGTCGGCGAGCAGGAGCTCGGCCAGCGCCTCGGGCAGCCGGTTGGGTTCGCGCTGCAGCCGCGCGGTGAGCAGGAGGCCGCGGGTGACGTCGTCGCCTACTTCGCGGCGCTCGGCGGGGACGGCGATCACGGAGTCCGTGACGCTGCGCTGACTGACCGCGCGCAGCAGCGAGTGGTGCTCTCCGGGGATGTCGACGATGAACTCATCGACCACCCCGGCGGCGTCGGTGTGGATGGACAGGCCCACGATGTTTCCGCCGTGGGCGGCCATCGTCTCGACCACCCCGGCGAGCTGACCTGGCCGGTCGTCGACGACCGTTCGGATCCGCCACAGGGTCATGAGCACTCCCTCTTCAGATGGGCGCATTCCCACCGCGATACGGCGTTGGATCGGCGGTAGAAATGCGCCGAGTCGCTCCGAGTCTGCTTACCCTATGTTTCCGGCAGGCTACGGGGAGGTTAGCGTCGCCATCAACCCGGAACCGTTGCGGTGTCGGGGATTGCGCCGGTGCGAGGTGCTGTTCCCCCGGGGCAGGGAGTGACGTGGAGTGACGGAAGATCCCGGGAGTGACGGCCGTGCTCAGGGGCGGCCGCTGACGATCTCCCCGTCCTTCCACACCGCGGCGACCTGGGGGACGCCGGGGCGGTAGGCGAGGTAGATGTGGTTGGGCGCGTCCAGTAGCGCGAGATCGGCGCGGGCGCCGACACCCAGGTGGCCCACGTCGGTGCGGCGCAGGGCGCGCGCTCCGCCCGCGGTCGCCGCCCACAGCGCCTCGTCGGGGGTCATCCGCATCTCCCGCACCGCCAGGGCGATACAGAAGGCGATGCTGGAGGTGAAACAGGAGCCGGGGTTGCAGTCCCCGGCCAGGGCGACCGTCGCACCGGCGTCGAGCAGGGCGCGGGCATCGGGGTAGGGCTGGCGGGTGGAGAAGTCCACGCCGGGGAGGAGGGTGGCGACCGTGCCGTCGCCGCTCTTGGCCGACTGGGCGAGGGCGTCCACGTCGTCGCCGGTCAGGTAGGTGCAGTGGTCCACCGAGGCGGCGCCGACCTCGACGGCCAGCCGCACGCCCGGCCCTGCGCCGAGCTGGTTGCCGTGCACACGCGCGCGCAGCCCCCGCCCCTGTCCGGCGGCGAGGATACGCCGCGACGCCTCCTCGTCGAACGCGCCGCGTTCGCAGAACACGTCGATCCAGCGCGCGTGCGGGGCGCAGGCGTCCAGCATGGGGCCGGTGACGAGGTCGACGTACCCGCCGGGGTCGTCGGTGTACTCCGGGGGGACGATGTGGGCGCCGAGGAAGGTGACCTCGTCGGTGAGACGCTCGGCCACCCGCAGGGCGCGCTCCTCGTCGGCGACGCTGAGCCCGTAGCCGGACTTGATCTCCAATGTCGTGGTGCCCTGGGCGTGCGCTTCCCGCAAAAGGCGGGTCGCGTTGCCCAGCAGGTCGGCGTCGCCCGCGGCGCGCGTGGCGGCGACCGTGGTGCGGATCCCGCCGGCCGCGTAGGGCTGCCCGCTCATCCGGGCGGCGAACTCGCGGCTGCGGTCACCAGCGAAGACGATGTGGGAGTGGCTGTCGACGAAGCCGGGGATGACGCAGCGCCCGTTCGCGTCCACGCGGACGTCGGCCTCGGGGGCTCGCGCGCGGGCCCCAACCCAGGCGACACGGCCCTCCTCGATCAGCAGCGCGGCGTCGGCGAGTTCGCCCAGCGGCCCCTCCCCCAGGCCGGGGTCGTTGGTGACGAGGGTGCCGATCCCGTCGATCAGTACGGAGGTCGGCGCGGCCGGTGCGGTCATCTGCGGTGCTCCTTGTCGTCGGGTTCTCGTCCGCGCGCGGGTTCCCGGCCCGCTCGGGCGCGGCGTGTCAGCGGTTCCGCGCGGCCGGCGCGTACAGCTCGGTGATGGCGGCGTCGAGCTCGCGGGCGGTGTCGGGGACGGTCAGGTGCGCGCCGTCGCGGACGATCCACCGGCCGTCGGCCATGACGTGCCGAACGTCGGCGGCGGTGGCGGCGAACACGACGGCGTCGCTGGCGCGGGCGGGGTCGAGCCCGGCGAGCCGGATGCTGTCCAGGCGCAGGGTGACCAGGTCGGCGCGGGCTCCGGGGGTGAGCGCGCCCGCCTCGGCGGTGGTCTCGGAGATCCAGCCGAGGGACGCGTGCCCGTGCAGGGTGGCGGCGGTCCGCAGGGCCGAGGGTGTGAGGACGCCGCGCCGGCCGGTGCGCAGCCGCTCGTGCAGCTCCGCGCCGCGCATCTCCTCGAACATGTCGATCTGCGCGTGCTGGTCGGTGCCCAAGGAGAGGGCGGCGGGGCCGGTGCCGTCCGCGGCGTCGCCCGCCACCAGGTCGCCGGTGCGGGCGATGCCGTCGGCCAGGTCCCGCTCGGTCGTCAGGCACAGGCAGACCGTGGCACGCGCCGCCCGGACGGCGCTGACGTCGGCGTCGGTGAGGTGGGTGGCGTGCACCAGGCTGGTGCGGGTGCCGAGCGCGCCGGCGTCCGCGAGCAGGGCGGCGGGGGTGCGGCCGTAGGCGGCAGCGCACGCCGTGTTCTCGGCGCGCTGCTCGGAGAGGTGGACGTGGAGGGGGGCCTCGCGGGCCTCGGCCCAGGCGGCGACGCCGGGGATCTGCGCGGCGGGGACAGCGCGCACCGAGTGCACGGCCGCGCCGAGGCGGGCGTGGTCGCCCTGCGGCCGGAAGGCGTCCACCCGGGCGGCCCAGGCGTCGGCGTCGCCGTCACCGAAGCGCAGCTGCGTGCCGTCGAGGGGGGTATGCCCGCCCTCGGCGGACAGGCCGCCGGACAGGTAGCAGGTGTCGAGGAGGGTGATGCGGATCCCGGCGTCGGCCGCGGCGGCGACCAGGGCCGCGCTCATCGCGTTGGGGTCGGCGTACGGTACGCCGGCACGGTCGTGGTGCAGGTAGTGGAACTCGCCGACGCAGGTGATACCGGCCAGCGCCATCTCCGCGTACACCGCGCGGGCGAGCCGGTGGTAGGAGTCGGGGGTGAGCCGGTCGGCAACCTCGTACATGCGCTCGCGCCAGGTCCAAAACGAGCCGCCGTCGCCGTGGGTGCGCCCGCGCAGGGCGCGGTGGAAGGCGTGGGAGTGGGCGTTGGCGAGCCCGGCCATGGTGAGGCCGGGCAGTCGCTCGGCGTCGGCGGCCGGCGCCGATCCGGGGGTGACCGCGGCGATCCGGCCGTTGGCGCCGAGCTCGATCAGGACATCGGCCTCGACCGGGGCGTCGTCCCCGCCGGTCCAGGCCCACTCACACCAGTAGCGGCGCATGGTACTGCCCGCTGTGGTGCTCCCGGTTCCGGGCGCCCCGGGTGCCGGGCGCGGGTCGCGCCCAGTGTGGGAGGCACCGGAGTCCGGTCCCTGACCGGCGGAGGTGGGGCTGGGGCTCACTCGTTCTCCATTCTTCTCTCCAGCTGCCCGTCGCTGGGCTACGCGTCGCCGAGCAGGTCGGCCAGGACGTCGGCGAGGGCGACGACGCCCTGGTGGCAGTCCTCGGGACGGGCGAACTCCTGCGGGGCGTGGGAGATGCCGCTGGGATTGCGGACGAACAGCATCGCTGTGGGAACCGAGGCGGCGAGGACTCCGGCGTCGTGTCCGGCTCCGGTCGGGAGCACGGGGGCGGGGGTGCCGTCTCCGCCGACGACCGCGGCGATGTGGTCGCGCAGGGTGGGGTCGAAGTCGACGACGGGGGTGTAGGACTCCTCGAAGCGGGCGTGGAAGACGTTGTGTTCGTTGGCGGCGCGCCGGGCGGCCGCGTCGACGTGGCCGACGACCGCGTGCAGCGTCGCCTCATCGGGAGCGCGGGCGTCCAGCCAGGTGCGGACCCGGCTGGGGATCGCGTTGGTGCCGTTGGGGGCGACGTGCACCTTCCCGATGGTGGCCACGGCGTCGTGGGCCTCGGCCGCGGCGCGCGCGGCCAGCACGGTCTCGGCGAAGGGCAGCATCGGATCCTTGCGGTCGGCCAGGCGGGTCGTTCCGGCGTGGTCGCCCTGGCCGGAGAAGTCCATCCGCCACCGGCCGTGCGGCCACACGGAGCTGGCGACGCCGACAGCGGCGTCGGTGTGGATGAGCGCGGTGCCCTGCTCGACGTGGAGCTCGATGAAGACACCGACGCGGCCGAGGAGGTCGGGGTCGGCGCCGATGCGGCTGGGGTCGTGTCCGGCCTGTTCCATGGCGCGCTCCCAGGTGACGCCGTCGGCGTCGGTGAGCCCGAGGGCGCGTTCGGGGGTGATAGCTCCGGTGAGCAGCCGGGTCCCCAGGCACGGCACACCGAAGCGGGCGCCCTCCTCCTCAACGAAGACGGTGACGGCGAGCGGGCGGGAAGGGCGCACGCCGCGGCGCTTGAGCTCGTCCACCGCCGCCAGCGCGCTGACGACGCCGAGCGGGCCGTCGAAGGCGCCGCCGTCCGGGACGGAGTCCAGGTGGGAGCCGGTGACTACGGCGTCGGGTCCGGGCTCGCCCCACCACGCCCACAGGTTGCCGTTGCGGTCGGTCTCGACCGTCAGCCCGCGGGCGGTCGCCGCCGCGACGAACCACGCGCGAACGTCGGCGTCGGCCTCCCCCCAGGAGAAGCGCCGGTAGCCGCCGGTGGTCCGGTTCCGGCCCAAAGGTTCCAGGTCCGCCCAGAGTTGATCGAAGCCGTCGCTCATGCCCGCCCTCTGTCCTCGTCCTCGCTGGTCATGGATATCGCTGCCGTGGCACGTGCGTGGTCCCGTACCGGACGGCGGTGCCGGGGCTGGGGGAAGTCGGCCCCGGCACCGCCGTCCCGCCGGCGCGGGCCTAGCGCTCGCTCATCGGAACGCGCACCCCGTGCCGCCGGGCCACCTCCTGGGCCTCCGGGTAACCGGCGTCGACGTGCCGGATCACGCCCATGGCCGGGTCATTGGTGAGCACCCGCTCCAGCTTCATCGCGGCCAGGTCGGTGCCATCGGCGACCGTGACCTGGCCCGCGTGGATCGAGCGTCCCATGCCGACCCCGCCACCGTGGTGAATGGACACCCACGACGCGCCGGAAGAGGTGTTGACCAGAGCGTTGAGCAAGGGCCAGTCGGCGATCGCGTCGGAGCCGTCCTTCATCGCCTCGGTCTCCCGGTAGGGGGAGGCCACCGAGCCGGTGTCCAGATGGTCCCGGCCGATCGCGAGGGGCGCGCTGATCTCACCGGAGGCGACGAGCTCGTTGAAGCGCAGACCCGCCGCGGCGCGCTCGCCCTGGCCGAGCCAGCAGATGCGGGCGGGCAGCCCCTGGTAGGCCACGCGCTCCCCGGCCATGCGGATCCACCGGATCAGATGCTCGTTGTCGGGGAAGAGCTCGCAGATAGCTTGGTCGGTGCGGGCGATGTCGCTGGGGTCGCCGGACAGCGCCGCCCACCGGAAGGGGCCCTTGCCCTCGCAGAAGAGCGGTCGGATGTAGGCGGGCACGAAACCGGGGAAGTCGAACGCGCGGGCGAATCCGGCGGTTTTGGCCTCGCCGCGGATCGAGTTGCCGTAGTCGAACACCTCGGCCCCGGCGTCCATGAACCCGACCATCGCCTCGACGTGCGCGGCCATCGAGGCGCGCGCCCGCTCGGTGAACTCTTCGGGCTTGGCGGCGGCGTAGTCGCGCCATTCCTCGAAGGGCACCCCCACCGGTAGGTAGGCCAGCGGATCGTGGGCGGAGGTCTGGTCGGTGACGATGTCGATGGGGGCGCCGCGGCGCAGCATCTCGGGTACCACGTCGGCGGCGTTCCCGAGCAGGCCGACGGACAGCGGGCGGCGGGCGTCGCGCGCCTCGACGGCCAGGCGCAGCGCCTCGTCGATGCTGTCGGTGCGCGCGTCCAGGTAGCGGTGCTCGATGCGGCGGTCGATGCGGCTGGAGTCGCACTCCACCACGATGGCGACACCGTCGTTCATGGTGACGGCGAGCGGCTGGGCGCCGCCCATGCCGCCGAGGCCGGCGGTGAGGGTGATGGTCCCGGCGAGCGTCCCGTCGCCCTGCCCGCCGGAGCGGCCGAGCTTGCGGGCGACCGCTCCGAAGGTCTCGTAGGTGCCCTGGAGGATGCCCTGGGTACCGATGTAGATCCACGACCCGGCGGTCATCTGCCCGTACATGGTGAGGCCAAGCGCCTCCAGGCGGCGGAACTCCTCCCAGTTCGCCCAGTCGCCGACGAGGTTGCTGTTGGCGATGAGGACGCGCGGCGCCCACTCATGAGTGCGCATGATGCCGACGGGGCGGCCGGACTGCACGAGCAGGGTCTCGTCAGCCTCCAGGTCGCGCAGGGACGCGGAGATGCGGTCGAAGCTGGGCCAGTCGCGGGCGGCCCGGCCGGTTCCGCCGTAGACGACGAGGTCGTCGGGGTGCTCGGCGACCTCCGGGTCGAGGTTGTTATGGAGCATCCGCAGGGCGGCCTCCTGCTGCCAGCCCTTGGCGGAGATCGCGGTGCCGCGCGGTGCGCGCACGGGGCGCGGGCCGGAGGTCGCGTTGTGGGTTGTCATGTGGTCGATTCCCCTTTCCCCTTCTGGGTCACGTGGGGCGATTAGGCGAGCGGGGTAACGGATTCGGCCGCATCGAGGACGGAACCGTCGGCGATGAGGGCGGCCACCGCGTCGATCTCGGGCGCCAGGTAGCGATCCGGCCCGGGGCCGGGGACCCGCTCGCGCAGGGTGCGCACCACGGCGCCGGTGGCGGGCGCGGGCAGCAGGGGGGAGCGCAGGTCCAGGGCGCGGGCGGCGGTGAGGAGCTCCACGGCCAGGACACGGGTCAGGCCGTCGATGGCGCGGCGCAGCTTGCGCGCGGCCGACCAGCCCATGGAGACGTGGTCCTCCTGCATGGCCGAGCTCGGGATGGAGTCGACACTGGCGGGCATGGCCAGGCGCTTGAGCTCGGAGACGATCGCGGCCTGGGTGTACTGGGCGATCATGTGGCCGGAGTCCACGCCGGGGTCGTCGGCGAGGAACGCGGGCAGGCCGTGGGATCGGGCGACGTCGAGCATGCGGTCGGTGCGGCGCTCGGCGATGGAGCCGAGGTCGGCGACGGCGACGGCGAGGAAGTCGAGCACGTAGCCCACGGGCGCGCCGTGGAAGTTGCCGTTGGACTCCACCCGGCCGTCGTCCAGGACGACGGGGTTGTCGATGATGGCGGCGAGTTCGCGCATGGCCACGTTGCGGGCGTGGTCGAGGGTGTCGCGCGCTGCGCCGGTGACCTGGGGCGCGCAGCGCAGCGAGTAGGCGTCCTGGACCCGGGTGCAGTCGGGCCCGCGGTGGGAGGCCACGATCGGCGAGTCAGCGAGCAGGTTGCGCAGGTTGCGCGCCGAGGCCGCCTGGCCGGGGTGGGGGCGCAGCTCTTGCAGGTCGGCGGCGAAGACCCGGTCCGTGCCGAGCAGCGCCTCGACACTCATGGCGGCGCTGATGTCGGAGACGCGGACCAGCCGGTCGAGATCGTGGCAGGCCAACAGCAGCATGCCGAGCATGCCGTCGGTGCCGTTGATCAGGGCGAGCCCTTCCTTGGCGCCGAGTTCCACCGGGCGCAGCCCGGCGCTGTGCAGCGCTGTGTAGGCGGAGGTGAGCGTGCCGTCGGCGGTGCGGACCTCGCCCTCGCCCATGAGCGCGAGCGCGATGTGGGAGAGCGGCGCGAGGTCGCCGGAGCAGCCGAGGCTGCCGTATTCGCGCACGATGGGGGTGATGTCGGCGTTGAGCATGGCCGCGAGGGTCTCGGCGGTCACAACCTGCACACCGGTGTTACCGGAGGCCAGCGTGCGCAGTCGGAGCAGCATGAGGGCGCGCACGACCTCGCGCTCGACCTCGGCCCCGGTCCCCGCGGCGTGCGAGCGGATCAGCGACCGCTGCAGCTTGGCGCGCAGGTCGGGGGCGATGTGCCGGGTGGCGAGCGCACCGAATCCGGTGCTCACCCCGTAGGCGGGGACCTCACCGGCGGCCAGCGCCAGCACCCGCTCGCGCCCTTCGGTCAGGGCTTTGCGCGCGTCGTCGGTGATCTGGACGCGCGCCCCGTCGCGCGCGACGGCGACGACGTCCTGGGGACGCAGTGGTTCGCGGCCGACCGGAATCTCAAGGGTGGTGGACATGCACCCATTGCACGCCCTTCGCACCGTTCTCGCGAGGGGTAACACGCGGGATGTGTCTGAGATTTCAGATGACCCGCCATGACCCACCGGCCGTCGTCATGCCCATCCCGGAGCCCGGGACACCCGATATCGGCCAGCAGCGTGGGACCGCGTCCTGCGGCCCCCGCGCCGATCGGAGCGAGCGGCGCCGGGCCAGCGTCGGCGACGACCGGCACGCCGCACGGCTTCCCGACGGGGTGGTGCTGGCAGCAGCGACACGGCGGCGGGGTGGGGCACCCCCGCCCGCCAACGGGTGGACATGAGCGGCCCTGTACGAGCGGGCGAGTACCGTCCGGACGTCGGTTGCGGTAAGGGACAGGGGACGGTCGCGGGCGGGCACATCTGCACGGCCGACCCGCCGGAACTCCTGGCCTCGGCTGCGCGTGAGGGGCATGCCGCGTTCCGAAAGCGCCATCCCTGCACAAGCACCTTCCGCGGGTGATCACGGCCGGGAATGCGATTCTGTCCGCTTGGTATCACGGGGTTATCGCAGCGAGTAACGGATCGAGGACGTCGGCGGGTGTGCGCCAGTTGAGGTCCTAGCGGGCATTCCACCACCTTCATCACGTGCGATGCCGCAACAGCCACAGGAAGCCACCCCCGCTGTGCCGGGAGCATTCCCGTGGTCCCGGGCTCCGGGCCGAAGGCGGCCCGCAGCGCGCGGGCGGAGATGCCGGTGCCCGCCCCCACGTCGATGAGCAGGGCCGGGCCCCCGCCCCGCGCCGCGGTGCCCGCGCGCACATAGGCGGTGATCCGGTCCAGCGCGGCCCGGGGGTAGCTGGGCCGGAAGCGCTCGTAGAGGCCGGCCAGGTCGTTGAACCGCTGCGTGTCGTCGATGACGCTCACCCGTTTTCCGTCCCCCCATCATCGGGAGCAGGGCACCCGCCCCCCGCCTCCGCGTCGCCGCTTTCCCCGCTCCGCAGAGAGGCGTCGCGGTGCGCATGCCCCGACCATCGGCCGTCCCCCGCCAGGGACGGGCACGGGGACACCGGTGGAGCCCTGCGGCGGGGGACGATCACCATGGCCCGGCACGGTCCCGGACCGGCCGGAGGCGGTCGCGCTCCGTGGCACAATCGCGTGATGACTCACGTTCCGGCGGCCACCCGGGCACTGCGGTTGCTCAGGTTCCTCGCGACGCGTTCCGGGCCGGTGTCGGCGACAGCCATCGCCGCCGAGCTGGGCCTGCCGCGCTCCAGCGTCTACCAGCTGCTGGAGGCGATGGCCGAGGAAGGGTTCGTGACCCACCTGCCCGAGGAGCACCGCTGGGGCCTCGGCCTGGCGGCGTTCGAGATCGGGTCGGCCTACCTGCGCCACGACCCGCTGGAGCGCCTGGCCCGCCCGCTGCTGGAGCGGCTGACGGAGGAAACCGGCGCGACCGCGCACCTCGGTGTGCTGCACGGCGCCGACACGCTCTACCTGCTCAAGGAACAGCCGCCGCACGCGCCGACACTCATCACCGGCGTCGGAGTGCGCCTGCCCGCACACCTCACCGCGTCGGGACGGGCCCTACTGGCCCACCTGCCCCGCGCCCAGGTGCGGGCGCTCTACCCCACCTCCGACAGCTTCGTGACCCGCACCGGTCTCGGTCCCGCATCCCCCAGCGAGCTGCGCGAACTCCTCGGCCGCGAGCGGCGGCAGGGCTACGCGATCGAGGAGGGACAGGTGACCGAGGGGTTCTCGTCGGTGGCAGCCGCGGCCTTCGACCACAACGGCGCCCCGGTCGCCTCGATCAGCCTCACCATCCCCTCCGCGCGCCCGGTCACCCCGGCCGCGCTGGCGGCCCGCGCCCGCGACGCCGCCGCCGAACTGACCCGGCGGCTGGGCGGCAGGATACCCCAACCGTCCTGAAGCGCGGGGGTGCCACCACCGCGCCCCGTGCCCGACGCGCCGCACCCTCTCCCCCGGCGCCCCCGGCCACCGGGTACAACTGAAGCTGTACGCGTCCCGCGGTCCCGCTCCGGCGCACCGCGAGCGGGACGGGGCCGCCGTGGCAGGGGACGGAAAACGGGTGAGCGTCATCGACGACACGCAGCGGTTCAACGACCTGGCCGGCCTCTACGAGCGCTTCCGGCCCAGCTACCCCCGGGCCGCGCTGGACCGGATCACCGCCTATGTGCGCGCGGGCACCGCGGCGCGGGGCGGGGGCCCGGCCCTGCTCATCGACGTGGGGGCGGGCACCGGCATCTCCGCCCGCGCGCTGCGGGCCGCCTTCGGCCCGGAGCCCGAGATCATCGGCGTGGAACCGGGGGTGGGCATGCGCACGACAGCCGAGTCGGAGCACGGCCCCGGCGGCCCCCGCGAGGCGATGGACATCCGGTTCATCGAGGGAACGGCCGAGTCCCTGCCCGCGGCGAACGGGACCGCCTCACTGGTCATGGCGGCGCAGGCCGCGCACTGGTTCGACCGTCCGGCCTTCTACGCCGAGGCGGTCCGCGTGCTGCGCCCCGGCGGGGCGGTGGCGCTGATGGCCAACGACAAGGACGGGGAGCGCAGCGCCCTCGTCGACGAGTACGAGACGTTTCTCGAACGCCACGGCGACGGCTACTCACGGCACTACCGCGACATCGACTTCGCCGCGGAACTGAACCGCGTGGACGGGCTCGGCGACCCTGACGACAGCGCCACGCCCTGGGTACGCACGCTGGAACCCGACGCGTTCATCGGCCTGGCGATGTCGACCACCATGATGCAGCCGGTCGTGCGGCGCCTCGGCCAGGAGCGGATCTCGGCCGAGCTGCGCGCCCTGCTGGAGCGCCACGGCGCCACGACCCAGGTCGAGCTTGCCTACGTGACCCGGCTGCACCTGCGCCGGCGCCGACACTGAGGCCGCGCGGGACGACCCCGGATACGACAACGGCGCCCGCGGCCCCCTGCGAGGACCACGGGCGCCGCGATGTCTGCGTCCGGCCCCGGCCGGCCACGCCTCAGTTGGCGTTGGCCCGCATGTAGGCCTCGACCTCGGCGCGGTCGGCGCGCAGCTTGGCGAGAGCCTCGTCCAGGATGGCCTGGCCCTCCTCGTCGCTGCGGCGCTCCTTCACGTAGGCGAGGTGCGTCTTGTACGGCTCGGTGCGCGGCGGGGCCGGGGGGTTATGCGGGTCCTTGCCCGCCGGGAAACCGCACCGGGGGCAGTCCCACTCCTCGGGAACCTGCGCCTCGTGCGCGAAGCTCGGCACAACCTCATGATTGTTGGCGCAGTAGAACGGAACCCGGATACGCGGCGCGGACTCACCGCGCTCGGCCTCGCCCATGGGACCGGCGCCGACGCGGCTGCCACGGATGGCGCTGCCACTACCCACGAAAAACTCCTTCGGCGGACATACCCCACGACGGGGGACAACGGACACGCGCCCCACACAGCGGCGGGGCGCGTCACACGCACACCCGCGCCGTGCGGGCGCGAGGCGCGGACGGACCTACACGCCCCGGTTGATGAGCAGACCGAGCACGACCACGCACACGATCCAGATGAGACCCGTGGCGATTGTCAGCCGGTCGAGGTTGCGCTCCACCACCGACGATCCGCCCAGCGAAGAGGTCACACCGCCGCCGAACAGGTCGGAGAGGCCACCGCCCTTGCCCTTGTGGAGGAGCACCAGCAGGATCAGCAGCACGCTGCAGAGCATCACGACAATGGACAGACCGATGATCACGCTCTCACCCGTAACTCGACCCCGACGAGGGGGAATTGACGACCTAGATCCAACGACCGCAGGAGGGCCCCGCCGGGGCGGGGTCATGGGCCAGACGGAGGAGGGACCGGGGACGTTGCTCGATTTTACCGTGCACCACAACGACACACGGACACTGCAGGAAAATACCTTCCGCGCAGTCTAACGCGCGCGGAGGACCATTCCGTTCCGACCTCGGCCGAACGAATCGCGTCTCGCTCCGCCGCTGGTCGGGCCGCGCGGGCCGACAACGTCACGGTCCCGTGACGCGGCGCGGGCCCGACCGCCAGGGGCGGGCCCGGCCACGTCCGTCGGTCATCCGTTCATAGCCGCTCAGCAGCGGTATATCACTTCTCCTCGCCGAGGCGGGCCAGTTTCACGAATTCGTCGGGCTTAAGGCTGGCGCCACCGACGAGCGCGCCGTCGACGTCGGCCTTGGCCATGATCCCGGCGATGTTGTCGGCCTTGACCGAGCCGCCGTACAGGACGCGCGTCTCGCGGGAGACCTCGGGCGTGTAGAGCTCGCCGATGCGCTGGCGCAGCGCCGCGCAGACCTCCTGCGCGTCGTCGGGCGTGGCGACCTCGCCGGTGCCGATGGCCCAGACCGGCTCATAGGCGATGACCAGCCGGGCGGCCTGCTCGGCGGTGACGTCCTTCAGGGCACCCTCAAGCTGGGCCAGGGTGTGGGCGACCTGGTTGCCGGCCTTGCGGACCTCCAGCCCCTCTCCCAGGCACAGGATCGGGGTGATGTCGTTAGCGAACGCCGCCTTGACCTTGGCGTTGACGATAGCGTCGTCCTCGTGGTGGTATTCGCGCCGCTCGGAGTGCCCGGCCAGGGCGTAGGAGCAGCCGAGCTTGGCCAGCATCGCGCCGGAGACCTCGCCGGTGTAGGCGCCCTTGTCGTGCTGCGAGATGTCCTGGGCGCCGTAGCCGATCCGCAGCTTGTCGCCGTCGACCAGGGTCTGGACGGTCCTCAGGCTGGTGAACGGCGGAAGCACGACGATCTCAGCGGCGTCGAAGTCGGCGTCGTTCAGAGCGAACGCCAGCTTCTGGACGAGAGCGATCGACTCCAGGTGGTTGTTGTTGAGCTTCCAGTTGCCCGCGATCAGCGGTTTGCGCTGGGCGTTTGCCATGGTGTTTCGGTGTCCTCGACTGCGGTGGTGGGCGTCGGTCAGGTGGTCAGTCGTCGAGCGCCTCGATGCCCGGCAGGGTCTTGCCCTCCAGGTACTCCAGGCTCGCCCCGCCGCCGGTCGAGATGTGCCCGAAGGCCTTCTCGTCGAAGCCGAGCGCGCGAACGGCGGCGGCGGAGTCGCCGCCACCCACGACCGTGAACGCGCCGGAGCCGATGAGCGCCTCGGCCAGGCCGCGGGTGCCGTGCGAGTAGGGTTCCATCTCGAAGACCCCCATGGGGCCGTTCCAGAAGATGGTGCGGGCGTCGGCGAGCTTGGCGGCGAAGAGCTCGACGCTCTTCGGCCCGATGTCCAGGCCCATACGGTCGGCGGGGATGGCGTCGGCGTCGACCGGGCCGTGCGGCGCGTCGGCCGCGAACGCCTCGGCGGCGACGACGTCGACCGGCAGCACGATCTCCACGCCCTGCTCCTGGGCCCGCTGCAAATAGCCCTGGACCGTCTCGACCTGGTCGGCCTCCAGCAGGCTGCTGCCGACCTCGTACCCGCGCGCCTTGAGGAAGGTGTAGACCATGCCGCCGCCGATGATGAGGCGGTCGGCGGTGTTGAGCAGGTTGTCGATGACGTCGAGCTTGTCGGAGACCTTGGCACCGCCGAGGACGACCGCGTAGGGGCGGTCGGGGTCGCTGGTCAGCCTGCGCAGCACCTCGACCTCGGCGAGTACCAGTCCGCCGACGGCGTGCGGCAGCCGCTGCGGCAGGTCGTAGACGCTGGCGTGCTTGCGGTGCACAGCGCCGAACCCGTCGCCGACATACAGGTCGGCGAGCCGGGCCAGGCGGTCGGCGAACGCGCCCCGCTCGGCGTCGTCCTTGCTGGTCTCCCCGGCTTCGAAGCGCAGGTTCTCCAGCAGCGCGACGTCGCCGTCGGCCAGTGCGGCGCTCACGGCGGCGGCCGACTCCCCGGAGGTGTCGGTCGCGAAGGCGACCTCGGTGCCGAGCAGCTCGCCGAGCCGGGCGGCGACGGGGCGCAGCGTGTACTGCGGGTCGGGCGCGCCCTTCGGCCGACCGAGGTGGGCGGCGACGATGACGCGGGCGCCGCGCTCGCGCAGCTTGGCGATGGTGGGCAGGGCTGCGCGAATCCGGCCGTCGTCGGTGATGCGGTCACCGTCGAGCGGGACGTTGAGGTCGGCCCGGACGAACACGCGCTTGCCGGAGACGTCGAGGTCCTCGATCGTCCGCATGTGAGTTTCTCCTTCTTCCGCGGTGGTGGCGCGCGCGAAACCGCCTCGTACAGAACCGCCCTGTACATGGGAGCGGTGGCGCCCCTCCGCACATCGAAGGGGCGCCACCCCGGTGCTCACACGGCCGAACCCGGTGACGGTTACAGTTTGGAGCCGACCAGCTTGGCCAGGTCCACGAGGCGGTTGGAGTAGCCCCACTCGTTGTCGTACCAGCCGATGATCTTGACCGTGTTGCCGAAGGCCATGGTCAGGCTCGCGTCGAAGGTGCAGGAGGGCGAGGTGCCGACGATGTCGGAGGAGACGATCGGGTCCTCCGTGTAGGTCAGCACCTGCTTGAGCGGGCCCTCAGCGGCGGCCTTGAACGCGGCGTTGACCTCGTCCTTGGTGACCTCGCGCTCCAGCTCGACCACCAGGTCGGTGACGGAGCCGTCCGGAACCGGGACGCGCATGGCGATGCCGTCCAGCTTGCCCTGGAGCTCCGGCAGCACCAGGGCGGTGGCCTTGGCGGCGCCCGTGGTGGTCGGGATGATGTTCTGTCCGGCCGCGCGCGCCCGGCGCAGGTCCTTGTGCGGGAAGTCCAGGATGACCTGGTCGTTGGTGTACGCGTGGGTCGTGGTCATCAGACCCTTGACGATGCCGAAGCTGTCCAGCAGCGTCTTGGCCATCGGCGCCACACAGTTGGTGGTGCAGGAGGCGTTGGACAGGATGTGGTGCTGGGCGGGGTCGTACTTGTCGTCGTTGACGCCCATGACGACGGTCAGGTCTTCGCCCTTGGCCGGAGCGGAGATGATGACCTTCTTAGCACCGGCGTCGATGTGCTTCTTGGCGTCCTCGGCCTTGGTGAAGCGGCCGGTGGACTCGATCACGACGTCGACCCCGAGGTCGCTCCACGGCAGCTGGGCCGGGTCGCGCTCCTCGATGGCCTTGACCGAGGCGTTGCCGACGCGGATGGTGTCGCCCTCCACCGCGACGTCGCCGTCGAGGGTGCCCAGCACGGTGTCGTACTTGAGCAGGTGAGCGAGCGTGGCGTTGTCGGTGAGGTCGTTGACCGCGACGATCTCCACCTCGCTGCCGGCGGCCTGGGCCGCCCGCCAGAAGTTGCGGCCGATCCGGCCGAATCCGTTGACGCCTACACGGATGGTCACGGAACCAGTCTCCTCACTTGTTGCATGCTTTGACGATCGCCGCACCGACGAGGCATAGGTTGTACCGGCCCGGCGAAGATGCGCGCTGGGGTCGAAACCGAGCTTAGCGGAGTAGTGGCAGGTGACGATGTCCGCCCTGCCTTCGACGGCCTGCTCCGCGAGCACCCCCGCCATGGTGGCACCCTGGCCGAGCAGAGGTCTATACCATTTTCCAAAGTTATCCCGACATCGCCGCTGTTCACACAGGGCAACACTGGCCGCTGGGCGACGCGATATCCACCGGGCGGCCGGCCCCGGGACCAGGACGCTTTGCCCCGCGGTCCCGGCCGCAGTGCCACCCCCTCGTCACGCCCCGGGGAAGCCGCCCCTCAAAGCGCGGCCGGGCCCCACGGCGACGGCCTATGGCACCAGCATGTCCGGGGTCAGGTTGGCGTCGGTGCCCGGGATGCCGAGGTCGGAGGCGCGCTTGTCGGCCATGGCGAGCAGCCGTCGGATGCGGCCGGCGATCGCGTCCTTGGTCAGCGGCGGCGTGGACAGCTGGCCCAGCTCCTCCAGCGACGCCTGCTTGTGGGCCAGCCGCAGCTGCCCCGCCGCGACCAGGTGGTCGGGGGCCTCATCACCGAGGATCTCCAGGGCCCGCTCCACCCGCGCGCCGGCGGCCACCGCCGCGCGGGCGCTGCGGCGCAGATTGGCGTCGTCGAAGTTGGCCAGCCGGTTGGCGGTGGCCCGCACCTCGCGGCGCATCCGCCGTTCCTCCCAGGTCAGTACGCTCTGGTGCGCCCCCAGGAGAGTGAGCAGTGCCCCGATGGAGTCGCCGTCGCGCACGACGACCCGGTCCACCCCCCGCACCTCGCGCGCCTTGGCGTGCACCTTCAGCCGCCGCGCCGCGCCGACGAGGGCCAGGGCGGCCTCCGGGCCGGGGCAGGTGACCTCCAGCGACATCGAGCGCCCGGGCTCGGTCAGCGACCCGTGGGCGATGAACGCGCCCCGCCACGCCGACTCCGCGTCACACGAACCACCCGCCACGACATGCCGCGGCAGCCCGCGCACCGGCCGCCCGTTGTTGTCGATCAGCCCGGTCTGGCGGGCGAAGCTCTCGCCGTCCTTGATGACCCGGACGACGTAGCGGTTGCCCTTGCGCAGGCCGCTGGGGGACAGAACGACGACCTCGGACTCGTGCCCGAACACCTCGGAGATGTCCTTGCGCAACCGGCGGGCGGCCGCCCCCGTGTCGAGTTCGGCCTCGATTACGATGCGTCCGCCGACGAGGTGCAGACCGCCGGTGAACCGGAGGATCGTGGAGACCTCTGCCTTCCGACAGCATGGCTTGAGAACGGTCAGCCTGCTCAACTCGTCCTTCACCACACCGGTCATCGCCATGGATGCGGTCCTCCCCCTGGAATTCGTCGCGGTTCTCCCCCCACGCCTGCGGGGTCCTCGCCATCGCGAGGCGGCCGCGATCGCCACAGGGGCGACGACTCACGCACGGGTGGGTGCGAACGCAGCGGCCTCGTACGCAGACTACTGGCCAACAGCCGGTACGCCACTCCCCTGGCCGCGTGTCCGATCTCCCTGGTCGAACCGGCGAGTCGCGTTCTTCCCTCTTCCAACGATCTTGGTAGGAATAGGGCCGCCGCCCCGCCGACCTGCGGCCGTCTTCGCTCAGAGCACCGCACTGTCCATTCCCGCGCCGGCTCCGCCCGGAGCCGGTCCCCGCCCCGCGGCGGTGCCGCGGAGCGGGTGGCGCAACGCGGACCGCCGGTTTCGGTCAGCCTCGAATAATGTCGTCGAAGGCGGCGGCGAGCAGCTCATGGTCGTGGCGCGGCGAGCCGTCGGGCGCGCCGACGTCGGCCAGCACCAGGCGTCCGCCGAGCGCCTTGGCGGCCTCGATCAGCCGCGTTGTGTCCTCCACCACACCCCGGTCGGCCAGCACCACGTCCACCCGCAGGTCCGGCGCGTGAGCGGCCAGTACCTCCAGGTAGGTCTCGGGCTGGAAGCCGTCGGTCTCGCCCCGCTGCGGCGACAGGTTGAGGGTCACGATCCGGCGCGCCGGAGTGGCCACCAGGGCTTCGGCCAGCTCGGGGACCAGCAGGTGCGGCAGCACGCTGGTGAACCAGGAGCCGGGGCCGAACACCACCCAGTCGGCCTCCCGGACCGCCTTGAGCGCCTGCGGGAAGGCGGGCGGGTTCTGCGGGATCAGCGAGATCGAACGCACCCGGCCGCGCGTGCTCGCGCAGGCCACCTGGCCGCGCACGGTGGTGATGTCATGGGGCCGCGCGGGATCGACGCCCTGCACCTCGGCGGCGATGTCCAGCGGTACCGAGGACATCGGCAGAACGCGCCCGTGCGCGCCGAGCAGCTGGCCCACCCAGTCGAGTCCGGCCACCGAGTCGCCGAGCAGCTCCCACAGCGCGACGATGAGCAGGTTGCCGACGGCGTGGCCGTGCAGCTCGCCCTCGGATCGGAAGCGGTGCTGGATGACCTCGCTCCAGGTGTGGCCCCACTCGTCGTCGCCGCACAGCGCGGCCAGCGCCATGCGCAGGTCGCCCGGGGGCAGCACCCCCAGCTCGCGGCGGAGCCGGCCACTCGACCCGCCGTCGTCGGCAACGGTGACCACTCCGGTGAGGTCGGTGGTAACGCGGCGCAGCGCCGACAGCGAGGCGTGCAGCCCGTGGCCGCCGCCCAGGGCCACGACGCGCGGGGGGAGACCGTCCTCAGCGGCGTCCGCCGCCCGTCGGTCCGGGTCGGCGCGTCCGCTGTCGTCGCGCGCCTGCGTGTTGCCTGACATCAGTGTCGTGTACCTCGTACCTTTTCTTGCCCGCTTCTTCCTGCCCGCTTCTCATCCGCGGTCCGTGCCCGAAGCAGGGTGCCCGCGCCGCACACGTCGAAGAGCTCCGCGCCACCGAGGGTGAACGTGCCAATGCTAGGGATCCCGGCGCCCTTTGGCCATCCGGGCGCGGCGACGGGGTCCGCGCCGGGGCTCCGCCACGGCCCCGCGTCGCGGCCGTCCGCCCGCTCCACCGCAGGTCCCCGCAGACGACCGGACGTCCGGGAGCGCCGCGCTGCCCGTTCGGGGCCGAAATCACTCGCGGCCGAGGTCCCGGTGGACCACGTGCACTTCGATCCCCTGCTCGCGCAGGCGCTCACCGAAGCGCTCCGCCATGGCCACACTGCGGTGCTTCCCGCCGGTGCAACCCACGGCGAACGTCATGTAGTGCTTGCCCTCCCGCTGGTAGCCCGCGAGGATCAGGCGCAGGACCTCGGTGTAGGCGTCCAGCATCTCCTTGGCGCCCTCCTGGGCCAGGACGTACTCGCGCACCGGGGTGTCGCGCCCGTTCATCGGACGCAGCTCGGGAATCCAGTGCGGGTTGGGCAGGAAGCGGCAGTCGAGGACCAGGTCGGCGTCGACGGGCAGGCCGTGCTTGAACCCGAACGAGACCACGTTCGCGCGTGGACGCGCCTCCTCGGCCCCGCCGAAGAAGCCGATGACCTTCGCCTTGAGCTGGTGCACGTTGAGCTGCGAGGTGTCGATGACCAGGTCGGCCTCGCCCCGGATGGCGCGCAGGGTCTCGCGCTCGCGCGCGATGCCGTCGGTGAGCCGGCCGTCGCCCTGCAGCGGGTGCGGGCGGCGCACGCTCTCGAATCTGCGGACCAGTTCGTCATCGCCCGCCTCCAGGAACACCACGCGCGCGATGATGCCGCGCGAGCGCAGCTCCTCCACGGTGGACAGCAGGTCCTCGGTGAAGGCCATGCTCCGGACGTCGACGACCGCGGCGACACGCGGGACCGCTCCCTGGGTACGCCCGGCGAGATCGATCATGGTCGGGAGCAGCCCCGGCGGGAGATTGTCGACCACGAACCAGTCGAGGTCCTCCAGCGCCCGCGCGGCCGTGCTCCGACCCGCACCCGACATACCCGTGACAATGACGATCTCGGGCGGGAGTTCCCCGCTGAGATTGTTCGTCATCCGTCCCCTCTCCCCCAATTCGCGATGGGTCTTCGCCACTGGTCCTCATTCACGCGCGCTTCGTCGCGCGCTCCCGCGTCCCCCGCTTGTGGGCCTCCGACGCTAGCCGCCCTCGTTGTCCGGCGCGTTACGGCGCGGCTCACAGTTTGCGTCGTCCGCGCTCGCGCTGCCGGAGCCACCCGCGTCCGGTTCCGGCGCCTCCGTGGTGGTGGCCGTGGCCGCGCCGCCGTCCGCGCCGGACAACCGGTCGTGGATGGTCTGTGCGAGGCGCGGACCGATGCCGGGTACCTCAGCGATCTGCTCGGCCTCGGCCGCCGCCAGCCGCTTCACCGACCCGAAGTGCTTGATCAGCGCGGAGCGCCGGGCCGGGCCCAGGCCCGGAAGGTCGTCCAGCGCGCTTCCGGTGAGCGCCTTGGCCCGCTTCTGCCGGTGGTAGGCGATGGCGAAGCGGTGCGCCTCGTCGCGCACCCGCTGCAGCAGGTAGAGCCCCTCTCCGGCCCGTGGCAGGATGACCGGGTCCTCGTCGTCGGGCAGCCACACCTCTTCCAGACGCTTGGCCAGGCCGCACACCGCAATGTCGGAGATGCCCAGCTCGGCCATGGCCTGGTGCGCGGCCCGCACCTGCGGGAGTCCACCGTCCACCACCACCAGGTTAGGCGGGTAGGCGAACTTCCCGGGCCTGGCCGCGCCCTCACCGTTCTCCGACGCGGCGCCGTCGCCTGTGGCCCCGTCGCCCATGCGGGCGACCTCACCGTGTCGGCTGCTCTCCTCAAGGTAGCGGGTGAAGCGGCGTTTGATGACCTCGTGCATGGAGGCGACGTCGTTCTGCTCCTTGTCGCCCTTGCTCGTGCCGCGGACGCTGAAGCGCCGGTACTCCGATTTGCGCGCCAGGCCGTCTTCGAAGACCACCATCGAGGCCACAACGTGCTCGCCCATGAGGTTGGAGATGTCGAAGCACTCGATACGCAGAGGCGCCTCGTCCAGGCCGAGGGCCTCCTGGATCTCGTGCAGCGCGCGGCTGCGGGTGGTGAGGTCGCCGGCGCGCTGCGTCTTGTGCCGGGCCAGCGCCTGCTCGGCGTTTTTCGCCACGGTCTCCAGCAGGGTCTTCTTGTCGCCGCGCTGGGGCACCCGCAGGTTCACGTTTGCGCCGCGGCGTTCGCTGAGCCAGGCGATGACCGCCTCCCGGTCGGCGGGCTCCGCCGACACCAGCACCTCGCGGGGGATCGCCGACTCCGGGCCGCCGGGCGCTCCGTCATCGGCGGAGTCGCCGGCCCCCGCGCTGGTGGTGCCGCCGTACGTCTGGGCGAGGAAGCGCTCGACGAGTTCACCAGTGCCGACGTCCTCGACCTTGTCGACCACCCAGCCGCGCTGGCCGCGGATGCGCCCGCCGCGTACGTAGAACACCTGGACGGCGGCCTCCAGCGGGTCCTCGGCGAACGCGATCACGTCGCAGTCGGTGGCGTCGCCGAGCACCACGGCCTGCTTCTCCAGGGCGGTGCGCAGCGCCTCGATGTCGTCGCGGATGCGTGCGGCGCGCTCGTACTCCTGCTCGGCGGCGGCCTCGCGCATGCTCTGCTCCAGCCTCCGGATGAACCGGCTGGTGTCGCCCGCCATAAAGGCGCAGAAGTCCTCGGCCAACCGCCGGTGCTCCTCGGCGGAGACCCGCTCCACGCACGGCGCGGCGCACTTGCCGATGTACCCGAGCAGGCAGGGGCGGCCGCTGTTGCGGGCGCCCCGGAACACCCCGGCCGAGCAGGTCCGCACCGGGAAGACGCGGAGCAGCAGGTCGACGGTTTCGCGGATAGCCCAGGCGTGCCCGTAGGGGCCGAAGTAGCGCACTCCCTTGCGCTTGGCGCCGCGCATCACCTGCACACGCGGGTACTCCTCGTTGAGGGTGACCGCGAGGTAGGGGTAGCTCTTGTCGTCGCGGTACTTGACGTTGAAGCGCGGGTCGTACTCCTTGATCCAGGAGTACTCCAGTTGCAGCGCCTCCACCTCGGTTCCGACGACCGTCCAGTCGACGTCGGCGGCGGTGGACACCATGCTCTGCGTGCGCGGGTGCAGGGCGGCGAAGTCGTGGAAGTAGGAGGACAGCCGGGCCCGCAGGTTCTTGGCCTTGCCCACGTAGATGACCCGGCCGTGCTCGTCCAGGAACCGGTACACCCCGGGGGAGGTCGGAATGGAACCGGGACTGGGGCGCAGATGGGAACGGGCAGCCATAGCCCCATTCTCGTGGGCGAGGGTGACATTCGGCCAACTGGCGAGGCGCCGGCCTCCCGATCGGCTGTTCCGGGATCGGGCCGCCCGGCGGACCTAGGGTGGAAAACGCGGGCGGTGACCAGCGCGCATGCCATGCCTCACCCCGCAAACGTCACGATTCGGCATCTCGATGGCCTAGGTTGGGCGTGGTACTTGCCGATTATTCCGTTTCTCTCACGTTCTCTAAGGGGGACCGTTCCCGTGGATGCCGCACAGTGGACCGTGATCGGCGTCTCCGTCGCGATCTCCGTCCTGCTGGTGACGGTGGTGCACTGGCTGCTCACCCACCAGCTGTCCAAGGTCTGGCAGGTGGCCCCGCCCCTGGTCCGGCGGTGCCGCTACTCCGCCTACGCCGCGGCCATCGTCGTCGGGGTGAACATCGCGCGGCCGGACAAGACCGAGATGAAGGACACCGCGCTCTACCCGGTGATCCAGCACGTGCTGACGATCGCGATGATCATCACCCTGACCTGGCTCGCTATCACGGTCGCCTACGCGATCACCGACAGCGTGCTGGAGCGGCTCTCGACCAGCAACGGGGACGCCGACCGCCGCGCCCGGCGGCTGCAGACCCAGGTGCGCCTGCTGCGCCGGATCGTCGCCACCGTCATCGCCGTCATCGCCACGGCCGCGGTGCTGTTCACCTTCGACTCGGTGAAGCTGCTCGGCGCCGGGTTGCTGACGTCCGCGGGACTGATCGGCATCGTCGCCGGTGTCGCCGCCCAGTCGACACTGGGCAACCTCTTCGCCGGGCTGCAGTTGGCGTTCAGCGACTCGCTGCGGATCAACGACATCGTCGTGTTCGAGGGCAACTGGGGCCGGATCGAGGAGCTGAGCCTGACCAACGTGACGGTGCGGCTGTGGGACGAGCGGCGGCTGGTGGTGCCGGTCTCCCACTTCACCGGCCACGCGTTCGAGAACTGGACCAAGGAGAGCACGTCCATCACCGGATGGGTGATGCTCCGGGTCGACTGGAGTATTCCGATCGGACGGCTGCGCGAGGAGGTGGGCGACTTCGTCACTTCCCACCCGCTGTGGGACGGCCGCCGCTGGTCGCTGCAGGCCACCGACATCCTGGAGGGCGGCCTGGTCGAACTGCGCGCCGTGGCCACCACCGCCGACTCCGACGCGCGGTGGGATCTCTGCTGCGATCTGCGCGAGCACCTGATCGCCTTCATCACCACGAACTACCCGGACTCGCTGCCACGCCGCCGGACCGAGTTCGTGGTCCGGGACGGGGACGACGCCTACGCGGAGATCTTCCCCGACTCGGCGTTCCGGCGCCCCCACGCTCGGCCCCGGGGCACGGGCGGGGCTCCCGACGGGTCGCTGCGGGAGGAGGCGTCGGAGGGGTCCGAGGGGTCCAGACCCGACGGCGACGGCGATGGCGACGGAGACGGCACCTAAGCCCCTTCTCCCGTTCGCTCCCTGATCTCTACCTTCGCTCCCTGTCTTCACGGCTGCGGCGGCCCGCCACCCCGTCCCGCGCGCGGCCCGCCCCATATGGGGCGGGCCGCCGCAGCCGTGGTCGCACCTCGCGGGCACCCTCGCAGTGCCGTGTGACGGAGGGGTCGTCTACTCAGCCTCGTCGAGCACGATGTCGGTGCCGTTCACGGTGACCCCGAACTTCTCCAAAGGTTCGGTAGCCGGGCCCTTGAGCACCTCACCCGTCGCGATGTCGAACTCGCTGCCGTGGCACAGGCAGTGGATGTTGTCGGCCTCGGTGACCTCCTGGATCGTGCATCCGGCGTGGGTGCACACGGCGCTGTACGCCCGGAAGTCCCCCTTCTCCGGCTGGGTGATGACGAGCTTGTCGCGGACGATGACCTTGCCGCCGCCCTCGGGGATGTCCGTCGTCTGCGCGACCACCGTGCCCCGCAGTGCGTCCTGCGGCTTGGGACGGCCCTCGGCGCTCGAGCACGCGCTCGCCCCTACTACGGCGGCCCCCGCGGCCCCTGCCGCGCCGAGCAGCCGTCTCCGGCTCATTCCGCACGCACACGTCGCCCCCGCGTCCATCGCACGGCTCCCTTCGATCGAACCCAGAAAAGCACTACATAGCGTAGTACTACTTTGGTGCGGACCGACCACCGGGGACGCGGCGCGCGGGCCTGATCAGGCGCTGTGCACCACGATCGTGCGGGCGACCCTGTCATGGACCCCCTGCGGGTAGGGGCGCGCCCGCAGCGGCCACAGGGCGCACAGGACCAGGAAGAGGACGCCGACCACCCACTTCCAGCCGGGAATCCACCAGAACAGCACCCACAGGTGGAACACGGCCGCGCGAGCGACGATCGCGGTGATGGGGATGGGGCCCGGGCGGCCCTCCGCGTCCTGGGGCGCCACTTCGAGGCCGAGCAGCTTCTTGCCGGCGGTGCGGCGCTTGCGCGCCACGCTGACCGCGTCGTACCCCACCAGGATGAGGTAGTAGCAGACACAGAAGATGATGAAGTAGCTTTCCGACGTCGCGCCGCCGACGAGCGCCTGCGCGCCGAGCCACACCAAGGCGACGATCGCGGCCACGACGGCGGCCGGGATCATGACCAGGATGACGTCGACGAGGCGCGCCCCCGCCCGCCGCATCCAGGGCGCCGGTTGGCGGGGCGCCTCGCCGTGATGTCCCGGGTCCGGTCCCGGCATGCCGGGACCCCGGTAGGGCGGAGGCGGGCCGTGGCGGGTCCCGGACGCGGCGTCGGCGGACCACCCGCGTTCCTGTGGAACTCCCGGCACACCTGGCACACCCGGCGGCCCCCCGGGGGTCCCGGACGCGCCAGGACCGGGGGCGGGTACCGCACCCTCATTCCACGGCGGCGGAGCTTGGTTCATCTGCGCTGAGACCCTCTCGGATGGGGTTGATCAGGGCGGTGGAGGGGCGCCAAAACGCCCGTATCAAATGTCATCCGACGATACCGGCCGCTCTCGCGTGGTCACCACTTCGGTGCCGCCGATACGGTCGTGCAGCCCCCTGCCCCGCGGCTGGTCGAGGAACGCCGATGTGACCGCGTAGATGGACACACCCAGTGCCAGCAGGCCGATGATCGGGACGAAGTTGAGCAGCACCGACAGGTAGAGGACGGCGGAGCGCTTCAGCACGCCCAGGGCGTCGGCCGGCCCGCCCCCGCTGCCTGTCTCCTCGTCCACCGCGGCGGCGATACGCAGGCGGCAGAAGAGCTTGCCGGGCGTGGCGCCGTAGACCGCGGTGAAGGCGACCTCATAGCCCGCGTAGAGCACGAACAGGATAAGGGAGGTGACCAGCGAGGCCAGGAACTCCTTCAACGCGGTCTCGGTGCCGACCGGCACCTCGTAGGAGACCGCGGCGCTCACGACCAGTCCGATAGCGCCGACGATCACCAGGTCGATCACCCGCGCGAGGACCCGCATGCCCATTCCGGCCGGTACCTGGACGCCGGCACCGGGCTCCCCGGAGAGGGCGTCGTTCATCGTCTCCTCGATTCCAGGCGTTACGGCGCCGGAGGCGCCGACCCCGACAGTGCCACCCCACGACAGCGCTGGCGCACCACCGCTCCGGCCGCCCCAGCTCTGGACAACGGACGTGCTGACCACCGCAGGTGCCGATCCGGCGCACGCCGACCCGGGCAGCGCCGCTCCGAGCGGCGCCAACCCGCGCATCCGCCGCCCGGACGGAACCGCTCCGGGCAGGATCGTCTCATGTCGGCCGCGCCCCAGGCAGTGGTGATGCCGTGTCCCACCCTAGCCCGTGGGACCGTCGCGGCTAGAGCATCTTGTTGAGGAACTGCCCGGTGTAGGAGTCGGGGACGGCCGCGACCGCCTCGGGGGTGCCGGTGGCGACGACGGTGCCGCCCCGAGCACCGCCTTCGGGCCCCATGTCGATGATGTAGTCGGCGGTCTTGATGACGTCGAGGTTGTGCTCGATGACGATGACCGTGTTGCCGCTGTCGGCCAGCCGGTTGAGCACGCCGAGCAGCTTGCGGATGTCCTCGAAGTGCAGGCCGGTGGTGGGTTCGTCCAGCACGTAGACGGTCCGCCCGGTGGAGCGGCGCTGCAGCTCCGAGGCGAGCTTCACGCGCTGGGCCTCACCGCCGGAGAGCGTGGTCGCGGGCTGGCCCAGCCGCACGTAGCCCAGGCCGACGTCGTTCAGGGTCTGCATGTGCCGGCGGATCGCGGAGATCGGCTCGAAGAACTCCAGGGCCTCCTCGATCGGCATGTTGAGCACCTCGGAGATGGTCTTGCCCTTGTAGTGGACGTCCAGCGTCTCGCGGTTGTAGCGCGCCCCGTGGCACACCTCGCAGGGGACGTAGACGTCGGGCAGGAACTGCATCTCGATTTTGATGGTGCCGTCACCCGCGCACGCCTCGCAGCGGCCGCCCTTGATGTTGAAGGAGAAGCGGCCCGGCTGGTATCCGCGCATCTTCGCCTCGGTGGTCTGCGCGAAGAGCTTGCGGATGTGGTCGAAAACCCCGGTGTAGGTGGCGGGGTTGGACCTCGGTGTGCGGCCGATGGGGCTCTGGTCGACGTGCACGATCTTGTCGACCTGGTTAACCCCGTTGACCCTGGTGTGCCGTCCCGGCACCGAGCGGGCGCCTTGCAGTTCCTTGGCCAGTGCCTTGTACAGGATCTCGTTGACGAGAGTGGACTTTCCGGACCCGGAGACGCCGGTGACGGCCGTGAACACGCCGAGCGGGAACGCCACGTCGATGTTGTGGAGGTTGTTCTCGCGGGCGCCCTTGACCACGAGCTCGCGGCCCTTGGTCACGGGGCGGCGCTCGTTGGGGACCTCGATCTTCCGCCGACGCGAGAGGTAGTCGCCGGTGGCGGAGTCGGTGCTGGACAGCAGGTCCTCGACGGGACCGGAGACGACCACCTTGCCGCCGTGCTCCCCTGCTCCCGGGCCGATGTCGACGACCCAGTCGGCGGCGCGAATGGTGTCCTCGTCGTGCTCCACCACGATGAGGGTGTTGCCGATGTCGCGGAGCCGCTGCAGCGTCTCCAGCAGCCGGAAGTTGTCGCGCTGGTGCAGGCCGATGGACGGCTCGTCGAGCACGTAGAGGACACCCACCAGACCGGAGCCGATCTGGGTGGCCAGCCGGATGCGCTGCGCCTCACCGCCTGACAGTGAGCCGGAGGGGCGTTCAAGGTTGAGGTAGTCGAGCCCGACGTCGAGCAGGAAGCCCAGGCGGGCGTTGATCTCCTTGAGCACCTGTGAGGCGATGACCTGGTCGCGCTCGCTCAGCGTGAGGTCGCGCAGGAACTGTGCGCACTCGCTCAGCGGCATGGCGCTCACCTCGGAGATGGAGGCGCCTCCGACGGTCACCGCCAGCACCACCGGCTTGAGCCGCTGGCCGCCGCACGCGGGGCAGTGCACGGTGCGCATGTAGCCCTCCAGGCGCTCGCGGCCGTAGTCGCTCTCGCTCTCGGCGTGGCGGCGCTTCACCCACGGGATGACGCCCTCGAAGTCGGTGTAGTAGGAGCGGGTGCGCCCGTAGCGGTTGCGGTAGCGCACGTTCACCTGGGTGTTGTGGCCTTCCAGCAGCGCCTTGCGCGCGGCTCTGGACAGGCGCTCCCAGGGGGTGTCGAGGTCAAAGCCGATGGCGTCGCCGACGGCCTGCATGAGTCGACCGAAGTACTCGCTGGCGTGCCCGCCGGACCAGGGGGCGATGGCGCCCTCGTTGAGCGTCTTGGCCGGGTCCGGGATGAGCAGCTCGGGGTCGACCTCCATGCGGCTGCCGAGCCCGGCGCACTCGGGGCACGCGCCGTAGGGCGAGTTGAAGGAGAAGGAGCGCGGCTCCAGCTCCTCGAAGGAAAGGTCGTCGTAGGGGCAGTAGAGGTGCTCGGAGAAGACCTTCTCGCGTTCGGCGTCGTCGGCGGGCAGGTCGACGAAGTCGAGCACGATGGTGCCGCCCGCCAGCTGCAGCGCGGTCTCGATGGAGTCGGTGAGGCGCTTCTGCGCGGACTCCTTGACCGTGAGGCGGTCGACGATCACGGAGATGTCGTGCTTCTCCTGCTTCTTCAGCGTGGGCGCCTCGTCCAGCCGCACCATGGCGCCGTCGACCATGGCCCGGGTGAAGCCCTTGGACTGCAGGTCCTTGAAGAGTTCGGTGTACTCGCCCTTGCGTCCGCGCACGACCGGCGCGAGCACCTGGAAGCGGGTCCCCTCGGTGAGCTCCAGAACGCGGTCCACGATCTGCTGCGGGGTCTGGCGGGCGATCTCCCTGCCGCACTCGGGGCAGTGCGGTACGCCGATGCGCGCCCACAGCAGTCGCAGGTAGTCGTAGACCTCGGTGATGGTGCCGACCGTGGAGCGGGGGTTGCGGCTGGTCGACTTCTGGTCGATGGAGACCGCCGGGGACAGCCCCTCGATGAAGTCGACGTCGGGCTTGTCCATCTGGCCGAGGAACTGCCGGGCGTAGGCCGAGAGCGATTCCACGTAGCGCCGCTGCCCCTCGGCGAAGATCGTGTCGAATGCCAGCGATGACTTGCCCGATCCGGACAGGCCGGTGAACACGATCATCGCGTCGCGCGGCAGATCCAGTGAGACATCCTTGAGGTTGTGCTCCCGGGCGCCCCGGATCACCAGCTGCTCGGCCATGTTCTTGCTTCAGCCCCCTCGGCATCGGCGCGCGGTTGGGGCGCCGGAGAACACACCGGCCCCGTCCAGACACCGCACGGAATATGGCCCACCAGAACGCGGCGGCGCGTAGGGGCACGCAGGCGACCGCGGTGATGGACCTTTAACGGTAACGACTTCGGCGGGCGGAATCTTCCGCCCGGGGGAAACGCGTGGTGCCCGACGGGATCACCGGCGGACACCACCACTATAGACGAACATTCGTTCGAAGGAAGGTCCTTCGGTGGCCGGTTCGGCGGCCACGCCCCGTCACTCCGAGGGGACGCCGCGCTCGGCTTCGAGCTCCTTCTCCCCGGTTCGGCCACTGCCGCGGGACCACAGCAGACTCGCCACGATAGTGACGGTCATCACGCCGATGATCACCACCAGGGACGTGCTCGTGGAGATCTCCGGGACGGTGAAGCCGCTCTCGTGCAGCGCGTGCAGGATCATCTTGACGCCGATGAACACCATGATCGCCGCCAGGCCCCAGCTGATGTAGGCGAGGCGGTCCATCAACCCGGCCAGGAGGAAGTAGAGCTGGCGCAGCCCGAGGAGGGCGAAGGCGTTGGCGGTGAAGACGATGTAGGGGTCCTTGGTCAGGCCGAAGATCGCCGGGATCGAGTCGACGGCGAAGACGAGGTCGGTGACGCCGATCGCGACGATGACCATCAGCATCGGGGTGACGTGGCGACGTCCGCTCAGACGCACCGTCAGTTTGGAGCCGTGGTAGTCATCGGCCACCGGCCAGACCTTCTTGACCATGCGCACCGCGAAGCTGTCGGTGTAGTCGGCGTCCTCGTCGCCGTTGAGGTGATCGTGGACGATCTTCACGGCGGTGTAGATGAGGAACGCGCCGAAGACGTAGAAGACCTCGCTCCAGGCGTTGATGGCCTGGGCACCGATGGCGATGAAGAAGCCGCGCATGATCAGCGCGATCACGATGCCGACGAGCAGCACCTCGTGCTGGTACCGCCGGGGTACCGCGAACCCGCCGATGATCAGATAGAAGACGAAGAGGTTGTCGACGCTGAGGCTCTTCTCGGTGATGAACCCGGCGAAGTACTCACCGGCTACCGTGGCCCCGCCGAAATACCAGAGGCCGAACCCGAAGACGATCGCGATACCGACGTAGAAGACGGCCCACCAGGCCGCCTGCTTCATGCCGAACTCGCGCGGCCCGCTCTTCTTGCTCCAGGGGTGGTCGACGATCGCGAGATCGATCAGCAGGATGGCGGTCATCGCGCCGATCGTCGCGATCCACACCCACAGGGGAACGTCCATCGGGGTACTCCTCCGGTCACACCGCCCGAAGCCGAGACTCCGCGCATGCCAGTTAACCGGAGGTCTCTCCCGCCCACGCGGCACCACGCCGAGAACACAGCGCGGAAGGTGGACCGACGGCACCGGGAGCGCATCATTGCGATCCGTGATGACGACACCGTCGCGAAGGGATACTCCCCTCACCTGTCTTCAACGATCCGGACACCGGGCGCACTACCGCCGGATCCGGGAACTGACGTCCATCATGCCATCTCTTGGCCATGCTGGGGACCATCCTTGACGGATATTCGACGGATCCTCGCCGCCCGCGGAGCGCGCGAACCAGACCATGTCCGCTGCGTCCACGACGTGGTCAGAGTGCGGGTATCCCCCGACCTCACGCGATATCGGAATCGCGGAGGGCCGATCCGACCCGCGGCGACACCCGGCCGTCCACCTCCCGGTCGTCCAGAATTCACCGACCCGTCAGCGACGCGTAGATCCCGTCCACCTGACGCAGCGTGTCCTCCACCGTAGGGAGCCGTTCCGCCGCCTCTTCCGCGTCCGCGCGCATCTTCGCGGCCAGCCCCGGGTCGCCGAGCACCCGGGTCACCCCCTCGGCCAGCGCCCCCGCATCGCCCGGCGGTACCAGCAGCGCGACATCCTCGTACAGGTCCGGGATGCCCCCGACGCGCGTCGCCACAACGGGCAGCCCGGCGCGCAGCGCCTCCATGATGACCAGCGAGGGCCCCTCCCAGAGGGACGGCAGGACGAACAGGTCGGCCGCGGCAAGCAGGTCCGGGATGTCCGACCTGTGCCCGAGCGGTCGCACGGGCAGATCCTCGGCGTCGATCCGCCTGGAGAGTTCCTCACGCATCGGCCCGTCCCCCGCGATGGCGATGAGCGGAGGCACCGCCCCCGCGTCGCGCGCGGCCGTCGCGGGGACACGGGTCGCGCGCTCGGCGGGGGCACCGACGCCTGCCGCGATCATGGGCGCCGCGTCCAGCAGCACCTTCAGCCCCTTCTGCGGGGCGAGGCGGGCCACGACCAGCAGAAGCGGGCGATCACCGGAGACACCGAGTCTGGCCCGGACCTGCGCGCGTGCCGTCCCGGCCGCGGGCATCGGCGGTGCGGTGACCACGGCTCGCACGACGCGGCGCGCGCCGCGGGCGCGCATGCGGTCCACCAGGTCGCTGGACACCCCCAGCACGATGTCCGCGCGCCGGGCCACGACACGCTCCAGTGTCGGGAACACCCAGGCGCGTGGCCCGCTGAGCTCGGGCGGCGCGTTGTGCACGGTGGCCACCAGCGGGGCGGCCCCGGCGAGAGCGCACATGGCGCCGGCGCGGATCCCGTGGGCGTGCACGACGTCGGCACCCGCCAGGAGTCCACTGAGCCTGGCGGCCGCGACCACATCGGCTCCAGGGCGCGGCAGCGCGCCGATATCGACGGCGGCGAACCTCGCACCGGTGGCCGTGAAGCCGAAGTGCTCCTCGGTTTCCGGCGGCCCGATCACCGCCACCCGGTGCCCCCGGCCGGCCAGCCCCTCACACAGGGAGCGGACGTGGTTGCCCACGCCCCCGCTGCTGGTGCCGATCACCAGCGCGACCCGCATCTTGTTCACCTGCCCCTCACCTACCCTCACCCGTTATCTCATCATCGCCAGGAGGTGCCTGTCCCTCGTCGTCGGCCACCCGGGGCACCGCCGTCCCCCGCGCCAGCGCGGACCTCACCGCGCGGCCGTCGATCACCAGAGCCGCCGCACCGAAAACCACGAAGGCGGCTCCTCCCCCGACGAGGGCCGCTATGGCGTCGCCCCACGCCCCGTCGAGAGGAAACAGCCCGGACACCGCCGCCCCGGCGGGGTACCCGGCCGCCGCGCCGATGACCGCCGCCAGCAGTCCCCGACCCAGCCCCGCGAAGGCCGCCCGCCCGTGCGCCCGGAGCGTCGCGACGGACAGCAGTATGGCGGCCAGCGTCAGGCCGATGGAGGTCCCGGTGCCCAGCGCCGCCACCGTCCACTCGGCAGGCAGTACCCCGACCAGCACCACGTTTCCCACCATGACCGCGAGCCATCCGGTCACTTGGGCCACCGCGGCCTCACGTCCGTGCCGAGAGGCATACAGCGCCCGGCTCAACAGCGCGACCAGGCCGAATCCGACGACGCCGGGCGCGTAGCAGAGCAGCGCCCGTTGGAGGGGAAGCGGGTCGTCCTGGGCGAACAGCGCGCCTACGGGCGCCGCGGCGGCGGCCAGGGCGGTGGCCAGGCCGGCCGTGATGATCAGCGACGCGCGTGCGCTCCCGACCAGCACCCGGTCGAACCCGCGCTGGTCGTGCTCGCCGTGGCGTACGGCGAGCGTGGTGAACGCACTGGTGGCGATGGGCACCGCGATGATCCCGTAGGGCAGCGTGAACAGCACCCAGGCATAGTTGTTGAGCACGATCGCGCCCGATCCCCCGCCTCGGTTCGCGAGGGCGGCCGCCAGCAACAGGCTGAGCTGCATGGCCACCAGCGGCAGCAGCGCGGCAGCCGCCAGCGACCGGACCCTCCGCCCCACACCGGGCGGGAACGCCAGCCGAGGGCGCAGGCCGAGGCGCAACCGCAGGGTCGGGAAGAGCGCGGTGGCGAACAGCACGGCGACACCGGTGGTGGTACCGACCGACAGCGTCAGTTCCGCGTTCAGCGGCAGGTGGGCAAGGTCGTTGGTGTAGGCCCCGCCCTGCGGCCGGAACGCGACGTAGGCGGCCATCACCACGAGGCTGGAAACCAGGGGAGCGAGCGCCGGGGCGAGGAAGCGCCGGTGCGCCTGCAGGATTCCGTAGAGTACGGCCGCGAGACCGTAGAACAGGATCTGCGGCGCGAAGACGAACACGAATCGCGCGGCCAACCAGACCAGCTCGGCGCGGTCGCATCCCTGGCCCGGCCCCAACATCACCGACATCGCCGGAACAGCGATGGCGGCGAGCGCCAGGCTCAGCGGCACCGCGATCACGATCACCCACGTCACCAACGCCGAAGCCGTGTGCCGCACATGCGCGTCATCGCCCTTGTCGGCGCCAGCCGCCAAGACGGGTACCACCATCCCCGCGAGCGCGCCGCCGATGACAATTTCGAACAGGATGGTGGGCAGCATGTTCGCGGTGACATAGGCGGTGCCCAGGCAGTTGTCCCCCACGGTCTGCGAGAAGACCACGGTCCGGGCGAACCCGGCCACGCGCGCGAACGCCGTGACAACGGCGATCAGCGCCGCCGCACCAGCCACACCCGCCCACAGGCGCTGTCTCAGCCACATGGGCGCACCGCATCCTCACCACACGGGGGTGCTCCACGGGAAAGCCCGCTGATACGAGCCCGGCGGCACCCGACCAGCCGGAGAAGAGTTCGTCCGCGTGATGCGGCCCGGGGACGGGCGGCCTCGATCCCCGCGTGCGTGGGGAACACGCCTTTTCCCTCTGCTCGTGCGACCGTCGGACGGGCGGCCGCCCGCGGGTCCGTAGAACTGGTACGGATGAGGAGCGGCCCTCCCCTCGACCGGGCACACATCTGAGGGTGACCAGGTCCGACGTCGGGGATGGAGGCGCTCGGGCGTGATGAGCAGCGTCTCACGTCCGGTCCGGGCCTCCGTCGCTGTGGCGGCGCGTCGTTTGGAGGCTCTGCTGTGCCGGGACGTTGATCGGCGGGGTGTCCGCCGCATCCAAAGGGCGCGGGCCGCTCCGGCCGTCGTCCCCGGTCGCCGAGTCCGCTGTCGTCGGCCGCGGCGCGGGGCGTCGGCCCACGTCGTCCAGGGCCCGCAGCGGAGGGGTGGCGCTGATGACCCTGCTGAAACTGACGAACTCGCTGGCCAGCGTCAGACCCACGACAGCGCCGAGCATCCCCGCACGTGTCGGGCGGGGCAGCGATGCCGCCGCGGTGACACCAAGGACAGCGCCGAGCGCGTTCGCTCCGGCGTCGCCCATCATGGCGCGTTCGCCCAGGTCGTCGGGGAGCAGTGCGGCGGTGGCGCCAAGCACTGGCCCGACAACTCCGGCGGCCGGACCGGTGAGGGCGGGGAGGCCCGCGATCAGTCCGACCTTGGCTGCGCGGCCCGGACGAAGGTCGAAGAGGTTGAGGAGGTTGGCGGAGCCCGCGATCAGCGCACCGTTGATCAGTGTGTCGACCGGCCGGCGGTGGATCATCGCTCCGGCGAGCAGCCCGGTCAGGCCGATCCCCGCCACCTTGACCGCCCCCGTGGTGATCTCTCCTCGCCCCAGCGCGCTCAGGTGGCCTTTGAACCCACGTGAACGTGAGGACCCCGAGATGTCGTCGTACGCGCCGAAGCCCGCCGCGCCGGTGGCGGCGGTGATGGTGGCCAGGCGCAGCCGTCCGGGTACACCGGGCGTGAGGGCGGCCGCGGCGCACGTTCCAGCGGCGAGGGCGGGGCCTTCCAGCAGGGTGACCTTCTCGCCGCGGAAATTGGTGCGCGCCCACAGGTCGCGGGCGGCACCGGATCCGAGGAACACGTCGTCGACCGAGTCGCCACGGGGTGCGTGGGTCGCGCGGGTGAAGGCGGTTCGCGCGGCGATGGCGCCGAGGGCGGCACCGGCCAGTCCCCGGAAGAGGGACCGGCTGCGGCTCGCACGTCGGGTGCGGCGAGGGAAAGCCATGAGCTCGCTCCGATTCTTCGTCGTCGATTCGTCGTCGGACCGTCCGTCGGGCGGCGTTTTTTACGGCCGTGCGCCGCGGCGGTCCTCGGAAGCGTCGTTCCCGGCGCCTGTCCCACTGGAGAGCTCTCCGGGGGGGAAGGACCGGGGGTGTTCGAGGTGCGCGGAGAATGGGGGTGCGGGCGTCGACCACGCTCCTCTCCGGTCCGGGCGTCCTCCGCGCGCGGCGCGCGGTCCTGCGGTTTTCGGAGGCGCTTGTCGGCCGCGGCCGCTTCCGCCCTCGGACGGGGGGTGAGGGCGTCCGGCCGCACCTGCGATGTCTTACGAGGCGTACGCCGATGCCGTCGCGTCCCGCTTCTTCTTCCCGGTCCCCTCGTACCTGTTGTGCTCCTTACCGCTGCCCTCGCTGTTCCCCTTGGTGTTCTCCTTGGGTTCTGGCAGCGGGTCAGGCAGGAACCCGTCGACTCCCTCGCCGATGCCGTAGGCTCCGCTGCGGTTCGCCTCCGCGGCGGCGACAGCCAGAGCGGCGACCACGTTTCCACTGGTCGATCCGGCGGTGTCCACGGTGCTGTACCTCGCCTCCTGCGCGCGGGCCTGCGCCACGAGACCGCCCGGTTCGATCGAGGTGGGGCCGCCGACGAGTACCGCGCCGTGCGCCGCGTCGTCCGCAGCACGCGCCAGGGCCAGCATCGCGGCATTAGCCGTCGGAGTGTCGTGCTCCTTGGGGCTGGATCTGCTCTCGGTCGGGAACGGTTGCGCCGGAGCGAGGACCACGGCGATGTCGCCCTGTTCGACGACGTTGCCTTGAACGGTCAGCAGCCCGGCTTCGGAGAACCCGGCGAGCACGGCGTCCGCGTCGAACTCGGAGACGGCCTCCTCACCGGTCTCGTCCACTGTGTCCGCGTCGCCGCCCCCGTCGTTCGCGGAGGCGCCCTCGCTGCCCGCTGTGTCGTCCTCGTTGTTCGCTGTGCTGTCGTCCTGCTCGTGGCGGAGAACAGCGCGGGCCAGTTCGGCCCCGGCCTTCTCGTACGCGCCGCCCTTGGGGAGGCGCATCCCTTCGGCGAGCTGCTCGGTGAGTTCGTCGACGAACGTTGCCTGCCCGGTGTCGATGTACTTGTCGGTGAACACCACCTGGCCGGGAACTTCTCCACCGGCCTGCTCGATGCGGGCGATCAGCTCGTCCCGGGTGGACTTGTCGGCACCGGGCGACTCCAGTATGACGACGTCGACGTCGGTCAGCAGGTCGTCCAGCATGTCCTCGGCGTAGGCGGAGATGAGTTCGCCCCCGCCCGCGTTGAGCCTGTTGGCGACGTCCTTCTCCGTCCGCAGCCGGTCGCTCTGCTCGCGCAGGTCGGAGGTCTCCGCTTTGAGCGTGTTCAGCAGCGGATCCTGGAGCATGGTGGTGCCGAGCACGATGCCGACCGTCAGGGCAAGGAAGATCGCAACGATGGACACCAGGTGGTAACGGAAATCGATCACGTGAACAGCCCCGTGAGCCAGTAGGCGAGCGCGTCCCAGCGCGCCGCAAGGGAGGTAAGAAACACCTGTCCTGCCGGCGAGCTGTAGCCCGCGACAAGGACAGTGAGCAGAGAGGCCGCGACGAGCGCCAGCAGCGCCCACGGCGAGATCCGGCTGCGGTAGAGGCGGCTCACGCCCTTAGCGTCCACCAGCTTGCCGCCGATCCGCAGCCGGGTGAGGAAGGTGCTGGCCATGCCGGCGCGCCCCTTGTCCAGGAACTCTTCCAGCGTGGCGTGGGTGCCGACCGCGACGATGAGGGTCGCACCGGAGTCGTCGGCGAGCATCATGGCCACGTCCTCGCTGGTGCCCGTGGCCGGGAAGACGATGGCCTCGTAACCGAGGTCGGTGAGGCGCTTGAGCCCGGGAGCACGGCCGTCGCGGTAGGCGTGCACTACGAGTTCCGCACCGGTGGCCAGGGCGTGGTCGGACACCGAGTCGAAATCCCCGACGATGATGCCGGGCCGGTACCCGGCCTCCAGGAGCGCGTCGGCGCCGCCGTCCACGCCGATCATGACGGGTCGGTATTCGCGGATGTAGGAGCGCAGTGTCGAGATGTCCTCGCGGTAGTGGTAGCCGCGGACGACGATGAGCACGTGACGGCCGTCGATCCTCGTATGGAGATCGGGGATTCCGACGCCGTCGAAGAGGAGTTCCCGCTCCCGTTTGAGGTACTCCATGGTGTTCGCCGCGAACGCCTCCAGCTGTACCGAGAGCCCCGCGCGGGCTTCGGCCATCGCGGCCGCGACGGACTCGACGTTCTGCACGACCCCTTTGGCCAGGACCTCGTCCCCCCGGTACAGGGTCCCGGCGTCCAGGCGCAGTTCTTCGCCGTCATGGACCCGGGAGAAAATCTCCGGGTCGACGTCGTCGACGAGGGGGATGCCGGCCTCCACGATCAGGCTCGGACCAAGGTTGGGATATCGGCCGCTGATGCTGGTGGCGACGTTGAGCACCGCCGACACGCCGCGCTCGAGTAGCGCCTCGGCACTGACGCGGTCGATGTCGACGTGGTCGATAATCGCAATGTCGCCCGGCTTGAGGCGCTTGGTGAGGTCTTTGGTCCGACGGTCCGAGCGAGCGGGGGCGGTAATACCGGAGGAACCGTCGTCAGGGAGCGGTCGACGGAGTTTCGTGAGTCGGGCGCTGAGCGCCGCCGGAACCTTCATCGCTCGCATCCTGCCAGAGCCGATTCCGGAATAGTTATAACGGCGAGTACACGGCGTGTTCACCACACCAGCGTCGTTCCGGGCATGTTTCCCGTGCTCACCAGGGTGTAAACGAGGCGCAGGTGACGAATTGATGGCCGGAAGGGGACACCGCCACACCGCCCGGATTGACCAGAACAGAATGCCGGGTCGGATCCGGAAAGCGGGCAGCGAAGTCCACCATGCGCGGCGGGAAAGGAGAAAACGAAAGGAAAGGAAGAAGGAGGTGGGAGGTTACCCCGGGATCCCCGACGCTGCCGCGGGGTCAGGACGCGCGGTCAGCGGCGGCGATGGTGAGCAGCTCCTCAGCGTGCGCGCGCCCCAGTTCGGAGTCCTCCAGGCCCGCGAGCATCCGGGAGAGCTCCCGCGTCCGGCCGCCCCGGTCGAGACGCATCACGCCGCTCTCGGTGACGGTCCCCTCGTTGGACTTCTCCACCACGAGATGGTTGTCGGCGAACGCCGCGACCTGCGGTAGGTGGGTAACGACGATGACCTGGGCCCGTCGGGCCAGCCGGGCCAGCCGACGACCGATCTCGACCGCCGCCTTGCCGCCCACACCGGCATCGACCTCGTCGAAGACGAACGTGGGGACGGGGTCGGCGCCCGCGAACACGACCTCGATGGCGAGCATGACCCGCGAAAGTTCACCACCGGACGCGCCCTTGGCCAGCGGCAACGGCGGGGCGGTGGGATGCGGGGCCAGCAGGAGCTCGATGTCGTCGCGCCCGTGCGGACCGAATTCGTCGCCGGTCGTGACCTTCACGGTGACGCGCGCGTGGGGCATCGCGAGGGCGGTGAGCTCCTCGGTCACTGCGGCGCCGAACCGCTCGGCGGTCTCGGTCCGGATCCGGGTGAGGTCGGCGGCGAGCTCATCGAGACTCGCTTTGACCTCCGCCTGTTCGGCGCGGAGCTCGTCGATCCGGTCGTCGTCGCTCTCCAGCTCGGCCAGCCGCTTGGTGGCATCCTCGGCCCAGGCCAGAATGTCATCGGTGGTCTCGCCATACTTCCGGGACAGCTGGGTGAGCAGCGCCCGGCGCTCCTGGATGGCCGCGAGGCGGGCCGGGTCGGCCTCCACCGACTCCGCGTACGAGGCCAGTTCGGTGGCGGCGTCGCTGAGCACGTAGGAGACCTCGTCGAGCCGGTCAGCGACCGAGGCAAGCGCGGGATCGTGCTCGCGCACGGCGGTCAGCGACCCACGGGCGGCGGCGAGAAGACCCACCACGTCGGCCTGCACATCGGCCGCAGGATCACCCGTGAGCGCTTCGTGCGCGGTGGTGGCGGCGACGCGGAGCGCGTCGGCGTGGGCGAGTCGGCTCTCCTCGGCGAGCAGCTCGGCGTCCTCGCCGGGCTGCAGCTCGGCCGCGGCAATCTCCGCCACGCCGAAGCGCAACATGTCGGCTTCCTGCGCGCGTTCCCGCGCGCGGGTCGTGAGCTCGTCGAGCGCCTCGGCGATCTCACGGTGGCGGCGGTACGTGGCGACATACGACTTCAGTGTCGCGCTCAGCTCGGCCCCCGCGTAGCGGTCGAGTGCGGCGCGCTGGCGGTCGGTGCGCAGAAGCCGCTGCTGGTCGGACTGCCCGTGCACGGCGACGAGGTCATCGGCGAGGTAGGCGAGCAGGCTCACCGGCGCCGACCGGCCGCCGAGCGTGGCGCGGGAGCGCCCCTCGGCGGAGACCATGCGGGTGAGGATGAGGATGTCGTCGTCCAGTTCGCCGCCGGCTTCCGCGACGCGGTCGGCGACGCGGCCGTCGGTGGGCACAGTGAGGCGCCCTTCCACGACGGCGCGATCGGCGCCGGGCCGAACACGCTGCGGGTCGGCGCGCCCACCGAAGAGCAATCCCAATCCGGTCACCACCATGGTCTTCCCGGCACCGGTCTCACCCGTGACCACGGTGAACCCCGGAGATAGTTCCAGTACGGCGTCATCGATGACGCCGAGACCGCGGATGTGAACTTCTTCGAGCACCGAACCCTCTCCTGCTCCCACCACTGGTGTGCCGCCCACCCTGAAGCGTCCGTCCAGGTCCGTCCAGCGTCATCGATGTTCGCCTGCGGACCCGGATCCGGGTCGTTCTCCGGCGGGGGGCGCCGTCCGACTACAGGTCGCGCTCGCTACGGCCGCGCCATCCGGCGACCGGGAGGCCGAACTTGGCGACCAGCCGATCGGTGAACGGCGGCCGCTGCAGACGCGCCAGACGAACCGGCACATCCGAACGCGTTACCTCGATCCGTGCCCCTGGGGGCAATTCGACCATACGGCGTCCATCGCACCAGAGCACGCCCGTGGTCGTGTCCGGTACGACTTCGAGAGCAATGGTGGCATCCGGGGAGACGACCACAGGCCGGGCGAACAGGGCGTGCGCGCTTATCGGCACGACCAACAGCGCCGCCACTTCCGGCCACACGATGGGGCCCCCAGCGGAGAAGGCGTGCGCGGTGGAACCAGTGGGTGTGGCGCAGACCACGCCGTCGCAGCCCCAGCGCGACAACGGGCGGCCGTCGATCTCCAACACCATTTCCAGCATCCGGCCGGAGGTGGACTTCTCCAAGGTGGCTTCGTTAAGCGCCCAGTTGTGGATCGGCGGTGCGCCGCCGTCGCGGCCACTGTTGTAGACGGCGATGTCGAGGGTCATCCGCTCCTCGACCTCGTAGGCACGGTCGACGACGGCCCGTACGGTTTCGTTCAGGTCCTCCCGCTCGGCTTCGGCAAGGAAGCCGACGTGGCCGAGGTTGACACCGAGGACAGGCACTCCGGCGGGACGGGCGATCTCCGCGGCTCGCAGCAGCGTTCCGTCCCCACCGAGCACCATGACCAGCTCCGCGCCATCGGCGGTGTCCGGGCCGCGCGTTACCTCGATCGGGTCGAGCTCGTATCCGGCCTGCTTGAGGTCGTCGGCCTCAGCGGAAGGCATCCTGACCGTCAGCCCTTCCTGGGTCAGGCTGCGATGGACCAGCTTGGCGCTGCGCATCGCGGCGGCACGCCCCGTGTGTACCAGCAGCAGCACACTGCGGTCCGACCGGCCCTCTGCCCCAGCCACCCCGCTGCCGCCCTGACCCGCGCTGGTCATGGAAGATCCTCTCGTCACCGTTTCGGCCCCCGATCCGGGAGCCGCTGCGCCCCCGGCCGGGTCACGTTACAACGAACCCGAGGGTGCCCGTGGCCCAATCCGAGCACCGCCCCCGCGCACGGAACGTCCGCCGTCACGGCCATGTCGCCACCTGTGGAGAACGATTCGGCGCGCGTGTCTTGTTCCCTGTCGCAGGTGGCGGAGCGGCAAAGGCGCCCCGCCACAGGGGGGAGCAGGGAAAACGCGGGGGCGCCAGGCAGCTGCGCTGGGCCACGCGGCCGACCCACGCCTCCTCGCCACGGGTCGCGGCCACGCGGACCCTCCCACCGCAGGCGCCGGTGACGGGCGTCGCCCTCACCACCGCCCCTATCGTCCGTACCGCCCTTACCGCGGCCCTTCTTCGATGGCGCGCCGCAGCACTTCCTCATCGAGGGACGGGGCCCCGGCTAGCAGCCAGAGGAAGTACTCGACGTTGCCGGACGGCCCGGGGAGTGGACTGGCGACCACGGCCTTGGTCCCAAGGCCGAGCGTGGCCGCGTGCTCGGCAACCTCACGCACCGCTTGGGCGCGCAGGTCGGGGTCGCGCACCACGCCTCCGGCGCCGACCCGCTCCTTGCCCACCTCGAACTGCGGCTTCACCATCATCGCGAAGTCGGCGTCGGGCGCGACGCAGTTCACCAGGGGAGGAAGCACCAGCTTGAGCGAGATGAACGACAGGTCGCCTACGACCAGGTCGGGGCGCGGCTCACCGACCAACTCCGGCGTGAGGTCGCGGACATTGCACCGCTCTACGACCCGCACCCGGTCATCACTGCGCAGAGACCAGGCGAGCTGCCCATACCCGACATCGACGGCGAGAACGTGAGCGGCGCCGCGGCGCAGGAGAACGTCGGTGAAGCCGCCGGTCGACGCCCCCGCGTCAAGGCAACGACGGCCCTTGGCATCGATCCCGAACGCGTCAAGCGCCCCGACGAGCTTGTGCGCACCACGCGAGACGTAGGCGGGCTCCTCATCGGGAACCTTCACGACGATCGCCTGATCAGTCCCCACCTGGGTCGCGGGTTTCGTCGCCACCATGCCGTTGACGCGGATGCACCCGCTGTCGATGAGTTCAGCGGCGTGCCCGCGTGAGCGAGCATGCCCACGACGGACCAGTTCGGCATCGAGCCGGGCTCTCTTGGCCATAGTGAAGGTCAGGCGCCTATCCGCTAGAGAAATCCTGCGTTGTGACGATACCCGCGCCAGCGGACCGACCGATCATCCCGCAGGCGATGGGCCCACCCCCTGCTCCCCTTCGGACGCATGCGGCGCATGTGGGGGCGGAGAGCCCCGTTCCTCGTGCGCTGACCGCATTCCGGACCGTTGCGTACTCCGATGTGTCCCCAGGTTTCTCGTCAGATCCGCGCTTGTATCGGGAGAGCCGCCCTTTTTCGAGCCTCGGCGGCGCAGCGCCGACCCCGGCCGTTCGGGTCCGCCACGGGACCATCTTTGTGCGGGCGAGGCGCGTACGAGCGCGTGTGCCCGGCGAGTGTCCTGCCAGCCCCTCCCCGCCTCTGCGGGCCCCAGGGGGCACTTGTTCACGTTGGAAGCACATCAACCAGCTCCCCGGAGCGTGCGCGGCGCCGACGCCGGTCAGCCCCCAGTTCGCTGGACGCCGACGAACCGTCCCCGCAATGACGAGGCGACCTCGGTGGCGTGTGGTGTTTCCTACGCCGATGCCCGGCATGCGGCCCCTTCGGCGGCAGCCGCTCCACCGCGCGGCGGTCAAGGCGGGACGACTCAGGCCCTTCCCTGATCCTCCTGCTGGTCAATGGTGTTCAGCACCGTGCTCAGGTCGCGGTGGAGCTGGTCGAAGACGGCGACGTGCTCAGAGATCGGCAGGCTGTCAAGGTCAGCGAGGCGCTGACGGGTGCCGTCCAGTGTCTGCTTCGCGAGGTCTGCCGCAGCGTCATCCTCGGGCTGGTCGCTCACTTCTGCTCGCCTTTCTTGGGGGCGGTGGCGTTCTTCGACCGGCTTCCCGTTCGCTTTGTTCCGGTCTTGTTCGCGGACGTGGAACGGGTGCGCGAGCTTGTGCTCTTGCTCTTACTCGTCGACGTCTTACCCGCGCTCTGCTGGGTGGCTTTCTGGGTCTTCGCCGACTTCGCCCCGGCCGCCTTCTTGCCCTCAGCCGCGGTCGTCTGATCGCCCCCTGGGTCCGTCTCAGGTTTGTTCTCAGGCTTTTGCTCGGTGTCCTGCTCGGCGTTCTGCTCGACCTCGGGCGTCGCCGCGGTTGCGGCCTCGGCCTGCACCGCTTCGCTCTTCCCAGGCGAGCTGGGCTGTTCGGAGCCCTTCTCGGCGGTCGGCGCCTCCGTGGCCGCCTCGGCGGCCGGTTGGCGGTTCGCCTCGGCGAACGCCCCTGGTGCCGAAGCCACCTCCGGAGCCGGAGCCGCTATCGGAAATGGAGGTGCCGCGGAAGCCGGGTACACCGCCGCGGCCGGAGCGGGGGCCGTCGCATGGAAAGCGACCGGGGCTGATACCTGCGCTGGAGACGGAACGGCCGCCGGAGCGGCGGGCTGAACTGCCGCCCGGACCGGGGTCTGGGCCGGCTGTGCGGGGGGACGCTGGGCGGCGAGTCTGCGCTCGAGTTCGGCGACTCGGCGAGCCAAGCGCTCGTAGTCGGAGCGGCGGACCAGGTCGAGGCGCTCCAGTGCCCGCTCTACCTCCGCCTGCACAAGGTCGCCCAGTGCCTGGCGGTTGGCGTCGTTCGTCTCCATCAGCTCGGTGGCGAGCGTCTGGATGTTCTGCCCCACCCGTCCTGGTCCGGCCGCGGAACCGCCAGCGTCGGCAGTGCTGGCGGCGCGGTCGTCGTTAGCCTTCAGCAGCGTCTTGGCGGCCGCGACCGCGCGCTTGCGGGTCAGCTCGGTAAGGCCACTGGCGGCATCGAGATACGTGCGAACCGCTTCCACGACCATCGTGACGTGCTCCTCAGTGAGTGACCGGTCGGACTAAGCGACGAGGGGACCAAGCGACAACGCTACCGGGACCGGCCCCGCACGTGGAGCGAAACCCGCACGCTATGCGTGCTCTGTGTGATGCCTCTCCCACCCCGCGGTACTTTCGCGCGCGGCGGCGTGGGGCATGATGGAGCGCATGACCAGCGTTGAAGACTGCCGGAACGCGATCGACAAAGTCTCGGACCGGATCATGGAGGTCGACGAGGCCGACCGGCGCAAACACATCGTGGAGCGCACGATCAGCGTCACGGTTCGCGACCTGGACACCGTGTTCGACATGCGGCTCACCCAGAACGGCCTGGAGGATGTCACCTCGCGCGACGCCGGCACCCCCGGCAACCGCGCGCAGGTCCGCATCACTGCCTCCGGTGACGACCTCGTGGCCCTCGCCGAGGACCGGTTGGACTTCAGCAAGGCGTTGTTCTCCGGTCGTGTGAAGATCGACGCGAGCTTCAGTGACCTGATGCGGATGCGCAAATTGCTTTAATCCGATCACGGATCATCGGTTCACGGTGGGTATCGTCCAAACGTGCGGAGAGATGCGGGCACTGATGCCCTTGAACTGGCGCCATTGCGCGGCCTGCGCTATGCCACCCGTGACGCCGGGGCGCTGATCGACTCCCCAGCGTTCAACCTGGCTCTCGCGCTGGCCCCGCCCTATGACGTCGTGGACGCGGGATCCTTCCTCGACATGATGCGCGCGGAGCCGCACAACGCCATGCGGCTCACCGCCCCTCCCGTCGGTGTCGACGCGGAATCGGCGTCCGGGCTCATCCCCTCCGCTCTGGAGCTCACCGGCCCGGACCGGTACCAGGCGGCGGCTCATACGCTGCGGAACTGGATCGACAACGGGGTCTTGGTGCGCGACGCCGCTCCCGTGATCTACGTCTACGAGCAGACCTCGCCCACGGGGGAGCGCCAACGTGGCCTCATCGGAGCTCTTCGGCTGCCGCCACCCAACGGGCGAGCGGTTCGGCCACACGAAGACACCGCGCCGGGCCCGGTCGCCGACCGTGCCCGGTTGATGGCCACGACCCGAGCCAACCTTGAGCCGATCTTCCTCCTTTACCAGGGCGGCACCGGCGAGGCGCGAGGCGCGGCCACGCTCGCCACCGAGGCCACCGCGGACAGCGGGACCACACCCTTGGTGGACACGGTCACCAGCGACGGGATCACGCACCGTCTGTGGGCCATTGACGACCCGGCCGTTCACGCCGACATCGCCGCGGACCTGGCCACGCGCACGGCACTGATCGCCGATGGTCACCACCGTTACGCCGCCTACCAGCGGCTTCGCTCCGAGAGACCCGGTCCCGGGCCATGGGAGCACGGCTTGGCCATGTTGGTCGACTCCGACTCCTCACCTCCCCGGTTGGGCGCCATCCATCGCGTCGTGCGCGATATCGACGTCCACGCGGCCGCCCGTCGCGCCTCGAAAGTCGCCGAGGTCGAACGGCTCTCCGAGCCGGTCACCGGGCCGGGCGACGTGAGCGCGGCGATGAAGCGGCTCCGCCTTGAGGCAGGCAACGGTCCCGCTCTGCTGCTCGCCGGACCTGGTGACGACGCCTCCTACCTGCTGCACCGTTTCACTCCGGAGCACCTCGCGGCGGTCGCTCCGAACCGATCCGCCGAGTGGCGGATGCTGCCCACCGCCGCCCTCGAACACCTCCTCTGCCCTCTGTGGGAGGTCGACAACGGCCGAATCGACCTGGTCCACGACGACCCGGCCGAAGCGGTCGAGGCAGCACGGCCCGGAATCGATACCGCCGTGCTGGCTCCGGAACTTCGTATCGAGGACGTCTACGCTGTGACCGCGCGCGGGGAGCTCACCCCGCGTAAGTCCACCTCCTTCGGCCCCAAACCACGGACTGGACTGGTCATGCGGCATCTGGAATGACCCGGTACCCGCTGCCGCGCGGGGAAGAGCTGGCGGCCCCGATCGCGTTTCACGGGCGGAGGACGAGCGTCATAGCACCCGTGTGCCGCCATGCCGGATCCGCGACCGGCGCCCGGTCCCACCCATGCCACCACCACACTCGACGGACACGACGAACTGGTTGACTCATGACCCTGCTCGGCTCTGCCCAGCCCCTGAACACTGTCTATGACGCCGCACTGGTTGACCTCGACGGCGTCGTCTACATTGGTCCGCGGGCCGTCCCAGCCGCTCCCGAGGCCATCGACAAGGCCCGGGCCGCCGGGATGCGGGTGGCGTTCGTCACCAACAACGCCTCGCGTACCCCCGCCGCGATCGCCGAACGGCTCACCGCGATGGACATCCACGCAGCACCGGGCGACGTGGTGACCTCGGCCGAGGCCGCCGCCCGAATGGTGGCCCAGCGTTTTCCCGCGGGGTCGCCGGTGCTCGTCGTGGGCGACACGGGCCTCCGTGTGGCGGTGCGCCGACAGGGCATGCGGCCGGTCTCGGTGGCCGCCGAACGTCCGGTGGCAGTTATCCAGGGGTACTCGCCGCGAATCGGCTACGACCTCATCTGCGAGGGCACGCTCGCCGTCGCCCAAGGGGCACTGTTCATCACGAGCAACTCCGACGCCACGGCCCCGATGGAACGCGGCATGCTCCCAGCCAACGGCTCATTCTCCCGTGTGATCGCCAGTGCCACCGGACAGGAACCCCTCGTCGCGGGCAAGCCGATGCAGCCACTGCACGAGGAGGGCGTGATCCGCACCGGCGCCGCCCACCCGCTCGTCGTCGGCGACAGGCTCGACACCGACATAGAAGGCGCGTGCGCGCGTGGGGCGGCGAGCATGCTAGTGCTCTCGGGGGTCACGGCACCCGCCGACCTGATCACCGCCCCAGCCCACTGCCGCCCCTCCTATCTCGCCTGGGACCTGTCCGGGATGAATCTCGCCCACCCCGAAATCCACATGGACGCCGCCGGCGTGCACTGCGGGGGCTGGACCGCCGCGGTGCACGGGGGACGACTCCAATTGACCGGCGGCGGCGACCGGCTCGACGCCCTGCGGGCGCTGTGTGCCGCGGCATGGAACGCCCCTGCCGCACCGGTGGCTGGAGGAGCGGCGGACGCGGCGCGGGCCGAGACGGCCTCCTTCGGGTCGGCGTTGGCTCAGCTCGGCTGGTGATGCGGCTTCCGCGTAGCCGCCGCCCTCCCCACTCACTCGTGGTGCTGTTGCTACTCGTTTTGATCGTTGGTCGCTGACCCGCGCGCTCCCGGCCCTCCGCGCTCCTCGGATTCGTCACGCGCGGCGACGGTCGACGGCCCCGTCCCGCCGCTGGTTCCTTGACCGCTGTTGCTGGTGTTGGGGCCGCTGTTGTCGACGGAGGCGCCTTCCAACAGGACGACCGCGGCGGCCTCGACCTCGATCACGCTGGTCGACCCCTTCGACGAGCGCCAGAACCGCCGCCGCAGCGAGCCGCTGACCTGTACCACGTCGCCGATCCTCCAGCCGCGTGTTGCCTCCTCGATGTCCGGGCGGAAACTGACGCACGTGATCGGATCGGCGGGCTGGCTCGGACGCCGGTCCGCCGGAGGCCGGGTGATGGAGATACGCCACGTGATGAGGTGGTCGCCGCTGGGCAGCTCGCGGACGTAGGGTTCGGCCGTAACGCGTCCGGCCACTACGACCTCGTTGCGGTGCCCGCAGCGGTCGCGCGCACGGCCGTCGCGCGGGACCGGGACAGTGCCCGTCGCGGGTGCCACCTTGGGTGCCGAGCACAGCGAGTGGCCGGAGGCGGGCCGACCAGGGGTGGCCCGCGCGGTGGCGGTCCGCCCGGTGGCGGTGCAGCGGGCGGTGGAACGGCTGGTGGCGGCGTGGGGTGGGTGCTTCTCCTGCATGCTGCTCCTCCCGATCGGGATATCCGGTGCCCCGGCCGACAGCGCGCTTCGACCGGATGGTCCGTCGTGCGATTCCAGCGTCAAGCCCCGCGCCCCTCCCCCGAAAGTCAAATCTGCGGCCTGTGGACAACCCGGAGGCGGCTCCCATCCGGTGGTGAACTAGATTCTTAAACCCGGCGGCGCGGGTCGATCAGAAGGAGGCGAGGCAGTGCACGAGCACGCGGGCACGACCGGATTCCCCAGCGGCATCACCCCGCTGGGCGACGAGGTCTACGCCATCGACACCTGGATGGCCGGGTACCCGGGGATCACCTCGAGTTATCTGATTCGAACCGAACGGCCCTGCGTCGTCGAGGTCGGCACCGCCGGATCGGCTGCGGTCCTGCGTGACGCGCTGGCCGCGCTCGGTGTGGAGGCGCATGACCTCGCCACCATCGTGGTCACCCACATCCATCTCGACCACGCGGGGGGCACGGGCGACGTCGCGGCCATGTTCCCCAACGCCGAGATCGTCGTGCACGAGCGCGGTGCCCGTCATCTCGCCGACCCCGCCCGGCTGATGAACAGCGCCAAGATGGTGTGGGGCGACAAGCTCGACGTGCTGTTCGGCGAGATGCACCCGACGGAGGCGGCGCGTATCCGCTCGGTCGCCGAGACCGGGACGGTCGAACTCGGCGAGGGGCGGCGCCTGGTCGCCCACTACACGCCCGGGCACGCCAAGCACCACATGGGCCTGGTGGATTCCCTGACCGGTGACCTGTATGTCGGCGACGCGCTCGGTGTGTACAACCCGCACACCCGCGACGTCCGCCCGGCCACTCCCCCGCCGGATTTCGACATGGAGGCGGCCTTGGCCTCGTTGCGTTTGTTGGGGGACGTACGTGCGCGGCGTCTGATGTTTTCGCACTTCGGGGCGGTGGACACGGTCGAGGAGACGCTGGAGCGGGCTCGCGAGGAGCTACACGCGTGGGTCGAGGCGGTCCGCGACGCGCGCCACTCCGGTAGCGGGGACCTCGACCACGCGGTTGCGATGGTCCGCGAGCGTGTGCAGGCTCGTTACCGGCCGCTGCCTGAGGAGGCGTCCCGCGAGTCGGCGGAGGTTATGGAGCTGCTCAGCGGGGTCGATAGCAACGTCGCGGGCATCGCGCACTGGCTCGACCGTGTCGCCGCCGACCAGCGGGAGACCAAGGCAGAGAAGCCGCGGAAGGCGGAGTAGGGGATTACGGGAGAGTGAAGCGGCCGATGCTTGGTCACCTCGGCTAACGTCGTCCGCCACGCGCCCGCGCCGGAAAAATCCGGCGACTTCTCACGGACCAATGGTCTAGCGTCCGCGCCATGAGCCTTGGCATCCGCCCGTCCCGACCGGACGACCTCCCCATTGCGGTCAGCATCCGCAGCCGCGTGTTCCCCTATGAGATCTCAGTACGCGAAGCCTTTAGCTGGCGCGCGGAAAGGACCCCTGAGCAGGCACGGTTCAGGATGTTCGTCGCCGAGCTCGGCGGGAGGGTCGTCGGCTACTCAACCGCGATGCTCACTTGGGACAGCACCCGACGCGACCAAGGGCAGATCGTGGTGATGGTCGATCCGGACCACCGGCGGGCAGGGGTGGGCGGTGCGTTGGCTGACGCCGCGGAGGACCACCTGCGCACCGCTGGGGCGACTGTCCTCCAGGGCGGCGGGCCAATCTCCGAGGCTGATGGGTTCGCCCGCCGTCGCGGCTACGAACGAGCTTCCACCTCCCGCCACCAGGAACTGGACCTGACCGGGCTGCCGACGCTTCCACCGGTCCCTGCGGGCGTGGAGCTGCGCCCCATGGCCGACTACGCGGATGACCCCCGGATCCCGCACACGCTGGACGAGGCCGTGAGCGCTGACGAACCGAGCGATATCCCGATCGACGCGATGCCCTATGACACATGGCTCGACCTCTGCTGGCACGAGCCTCGGTTGGATCACGATCTGAGCGTCGTGTTCTTGGTGGATGGACGCCCCGCGGGAATCGTCGCCCTTCAGTCCGACCGCCGGACACGACTGGTGTCCGCTATGACCGGGACCCTCCGCGAGTACCGGGGGCGCGGGTTCGCAAAGTACGCCAAGGCCGTCGCGCTGCACCGCGCCCGCGAGCGCGGGTTTCGGCTGGCCTACACCGCCAATGACGAGACCAACGCGCCCATGCTCGCCATCAACACATGGCTCGGGTATAGACACCACACCACCGAGGCGCACTATGCCCTGGTTCTGTGAACGGAGTCGTGAGAGGTGCTGGCGCGGCTGCTCGCGGAGGTGGACCTGAGGGCGGCGCCGCGGGAGGAGCGCGGAGCCGTCGCATCTTGCCGGTCCGCAAACGTCCGAGTGGCCGCCGGGCGGTGAGGATGATCGGCGCGATCACTCGGCCCCGGGCGCACCCGGCAGGCCGAGCATCCGCAGCAGGTAGGCGTAGAGCCCGTCGTCCCACGAGAGGTCGCTGGGCAGGGCATCGAACTCACGGGCTTCAACGGTCTCGAACTCCCCAGTGAGCGAACTCCACTCCGCCACCTGGGCATGTGTCACAACCGTGGTGTGGCCGCTGGCCAGCACGTAGTAGCCGTCGACGACCACGTCCGACAGCTCGGCCCCGGCTTCCTCGCGCGCCTCGCGACGGGCGGTGGCTTCGACATCCTCCCCTGCCTCGGCGTGCCCGCCGGGGAACTCCCACGCGCGGTTCCGGTTGCGCACGAGCACCGGACGGTCCCCTGAGAAGAGGAGGCAGACCACCGAGTCGTAGCGCTCGGGCAGACGGCCACCGAGCCGCACTTTCGCCCCTTTGAGTGGGTGAAGTCGGCTCATCCGCGCAGGCCTCCCGGTTTGACAAGCTTAGGCGCGGTTATCCTACAGGGCGTGTCGGTCTCAGATTTCAGACTCTCCCCCCTGTGACACTGCTCTCGCGAGCAACGGGAACTCCCACGCCACGTTAGGAATCCGCAAACGGTGAAGTAGCGAACTGCGTGGGAGGATTTGGACACCACCCCGCGCATAGGGCAAGGTAGTGGTTCGCGTCGTCATCGTGGCGCACTGGTGTGCCGGGAAGTCTGGTCGGCTGGAAAGACGCAATCCTCCAAGGACGACTCGGGAGCTTGGGCATGGCGAAGAAGTCAGGAATGCATGCGATCGCTGACGCGCTGCGACGAGACGCGGTCGGAGGCTTCCTGCTCATCACCGCCGCCGCCATCGCCCTCATCTGGGCGAACTCCCCCGCGGCCGGGCTGTACGAGAGCATCCGCGGCTTCGAAGTCGGCCCTGGGGCACTCCACCTCAACCTGAGCATCGGCACATGGGCGGCCGACGGCCTGCTGGCCATCTTCTTCTTCATCGTCGGCGCCGAGCTTAAGCAGGAGTTCGTCCACGGAGAGTTGCGCAATCCGCGCCGCGCGATGCTGCCTATCATCGCCGCTATCGGCGGCATGATCGTACCCGCGCTGATCTACGTCGCCTTCAACGCCACCCGCCCCGAGACGCTGGGCGGCTGGGGCATCCCCATGGCCACCGACATCGCGTTCGCGCTGGCCATCCTCGCCGTTGTCGGCCGACACCTGCCAACTGCGCTGCGCACCTTCCTGCTGACCTTGGCCATCGTCGACGACCTCGGCGCGATCATGGTCATCGCGATTTTCTACACCGACAAGCTCAACTTTTTCGCCTTGCTCGGTGCCCTTCTCCTCCTCGGTCTCTTCGCCTACCTGCAGCAGGGTCGTGGGATCGCCGCCGCACTGGACCGTTCTTCGTTCCCGATGCTGATCATCTACGTCCCCCTGGCCTTCGCCATCTGGACGTTCATGCACGAGAGCGGCGTGCACGCGACCATCGCGGGCGTGGCCATGGGTCTCCTCATGCGCACCAGCGTCCATAAGGGAGAGAGCGACTCCCCCCTGCACCGCGTGGAGCACGCGCTTCGCCCCTGGTCCTCGGCGCTCGCGCTGCCGATCTTCGCGCTGATGTCCGCTGGTGTCGTGTTCTCGGGCATGGGAAGCATGATCACCAACACCGTCGCTCTCGGCATCATCTTCGGTCTCGTCGGTGGAAAGCTACTTGGGATCTTCGGCGGAGCCTGGCTCACGACCAAGCTGACCAGGGCCGAGCTCAACCCGACCCTGAAGTGGATCGACATCTGCGGGATGTCCATCCTCGGTGGCATCGGCTTCACGGTGTCGCTTCTCATCAGCGAGCTCGCGTTTCCCGCCGGAACGGTCCTGGATCACGCCAAGGGCGGCGTGCTGATCGCGTCCCTCCTCGCCACACTGATTTCGGCGGGAATCCTGATGCGGCGCAGTGCGCACTACCGCCGCCATGGCGTCCCGGACATCGCGGGGGAGCCGGTCAGCAAGGGCTGACGCGGGCGGAAGCCGATCGGCTGGGGTGACACCCCCTGCCCCAATCGCAGCCGCACCTCCCTGGCTTGCCAGCGGGGCGGCACACAGGAAGCAGGACACCAGGGGCGTGGCCGTGAGAAGCCGGGGCAAGCCAGCCCTACACCGCCCGTCACACCCCGGAGCAGCACGGCCCGGGGGGCGAGTAGCGGGACGCGCGTACACAGGACGCGACCGGGCACCCCCATCGGCCGACAAACGACAGGGCGCCTGTCCCCGGTGCGGGGGACAGGCGCCCTGTCGCTGCAGCGCTGCCCGACTCAGTTAGGAGAGCTTGAGGAAGGGTCCTGCGTAGGCCCCCCATCGGACTCCTGCGCGGGCTGCGACGGCTGTCCGCTGTCGCCCTCGGCCTCGTTTTCGCGTCCGCGGTCGGCTTCCGGAGCGGTCTCAGACTCAGCCTGGGCCTCCTCCTCGGACCGATCGCGAGATCCGGCGCCGACGGCGGCGGGATCAGCCGTCGCCTCAGCGTCGGAGTCCAGGGCAGAGTCAGCGTCGACCTCTGCCACGAGGTCCTCCTCCGCCGCAGGATCCTCAGCGTCGGTCCAGACGACGCCATCGTCGATGTCGACGATCTCAACGCCCTCCAGCGCCGCAAGGCGCTCGTCGGCGTCGGTTACCCCTTCTTGGTCGACGGCCGATGCTCGCGCGAAGTACTCCCGAGCCTCGGCATCACGGCCGAGTTCCTGCAGAACATCGGCGTAGGCGTAGAACAGCCGCGCGATGTACGGGCGAGCGCGGCGCTCCTTGAGTTCCGGAATCTGCAGCTCAACGAGGGCCGCCTCCATCTCACCAAGGTCGCGTCGAGCTCCCGCGGCCACGATCCGCAGCTCGACACGCTCCGCGTCTTCCAGGTGCTCGGCCTCGGGAGACCGAGAGATCTCCAGCGCGCGCTCGGGGCGGCCCAGGCCACGCTCGCAATCGGCCATGACGGCCAAGAAGCTATTGCTACCAGTCATTCGGCGGGCCGCACGCAGGTCCGAAAGGGCTTCTTGCCAGTTGCCGACGCTGTAGGCGGCGACGCCGGCGGCCTCACGCACGACACCCAGACGCGACGCCTTGCGGCGCGCGTAGACGGCATGCTGATAGGCCAGTTCGGGGTCCTCGTCCAGCAGCCGCCCGGCCATCACCAGGTGGCGGCCGACGACCTCGGCAAGCGTGCGCGGCAGTGAGCCGAGCTCTCTGCGGGCCTCGGAGTCGAGCTGAGCGATAGTTACGTCCTCCGGGATCGAGGGAGCGATGTCCCGAGGATCGCGCTCCTCGTTCCGGCGGTCGCGGCGGTCCCGTTCGTCACGGTGGGGACGGTTAGGCCGGTTCGGACGACGGTCGCGGTCGAAGCGCCCACCCGAGCGGCGATCGTCAGAGCGGAACGAACGCTCACCGCGCCCCTGCCCCTGGGTGTCGCGCCGCCCACCGCGCTCATCGCCACCGGAGGACCCGCCTCGCCTGCGCTCACCGCCGCGGTAACCGGAACGGTCGTCTCGACGACCCTCGCCACCGCGGGACTCTGAACGGTCGTCACGCCGACCTTCACCGCTCCGGTATCCGGAACGATCATCACGGCGGCCTTCACCGCCCCGGTACCCCGAGCGGTCACCGTCGCGGAAACGTCCTCCTCTACCGCCGGTTCCGCCGCGGTTTCCTCCGCGCTCGCCGCCCCCTCGGCCGTAGTCCGACCGGGAACGGTCGCTACTGCCGCCGCCGTTCCTGCGACCACCGGAACCCCCAGGGCGGTGCCCCCTGTTGTTGCGAGCTCCGGAGCCGTCGCGGCCCCCCGATCGGCTGTCGTCAGTCATTACCCGTCCGTAAGCAGTCAAAAGCGCTGCCACCTACTCGTAGCAGCGCATTGTGATTCCCGGTCATCCCACTTTACGCCATCGCGCCCCTGGCACAGCCCATCCAACAGCCCCCACGGAGTAAGGGGAAGCGGCAACGACTCACACCATGCGACGACGTCGTGCCGTCGCGTGCCGCCCTTCTCGCCGTCTTCCGGACTACTCGGTACGGCACCGCGGTTGGGTGACAACCCATCAAGTTCTCATCCCGCGCATAGCCGTGGTGACATGTTCTGCAACCGGCCAGCCCCCGGGCTCTGGGGGCCAGGAGGATCGGAAGAGCAAAGGTGGGCAGACGCGTCCTCGCAGCGCTCCCGAGAGATGCGCGGTGGGCACACCTCAGGTTAGGCGTCACACGCCCCTTCCCATCCGGAGAGCTGATCGCTCGGTAGGACGACCGTGGCGAAACCGTGCACGCTCACCAAGGGCACGGTCAGGGTAACCACTTCCGTCCCGACGGGACAGCGCCGCCGATCGCGCTGCACCGTCCGGGGAGTTACTCGACGAACTGTCGGCACCGTCCTGACTCCTCCACACAGCGACCGAGGCTGCGTACGGCCAACTCTCCCCCACCCACCTTTTGATCGGCGCCCCGGTTAAGAGCATGGAACGGAAACACTCCTCGCGGAAGCACGCCGTGCTACGGCAGCACGAAAGCGAATCCCTGCCCTTCGGACGGAAGTAGCGGCCCTCCCTGCCGGACAGGGGCTGGCGATCACCCTGGTCCGGTTCGCCGCGTCCATCGGGCCGGTAAAGCGACGCCAACGCTAACGCCTCGATGGAGTCGGCGGTCGTGTTGCACAAGACCGAGCTGGTCAAGCCCCACCGCCGGGAAAATCCCCTTGGCTAGGTCGCGCTGGCTAGGCCGAGTGGGTGGACCGGCACCATCCTGCCCGCCGAGCCCAGGCCAGCCATGAACGGATTTACAGGAGATTCAACGCCCGTGCCCGCCCTGTCGCTGGACTATGGCCCTGCCCACAAGTGATCCGCGTTCGCCAGAGCGGATACGCACTCCTCGTAGCTCAGCCTGGCGGCGCGTCCTAGCGCGGCTTCAAAATCCTCCTCGCCCAGCGCCCGTTGGACCGCCGCCGAGATGCGGTCGACATCACTGCGTTCGGCGGATGGAAGCGGCGCTCCGACCGCGTCTCGGGATGCGGCAGCGCATCCCAACAGCTCGGCCGCATGCAGGAGGTGACCCGTGAGCGCCTGTGCCCCGGCCAACCCCTCCAGGGCGAGCGCGATGGCTCGCGGGTCACCCGTACTCCTCGCCGCCTCGTATCCCTCCAGGTGTAAGGCGAGGGCGTGTGCGGCGTCTCCGCGCTGCTCAGCCACGAACCCGAGCTGCGCCAAGGTCAGCGCCAGTCCCGGCTGCCCGTTTACTTGGCGGCACCAGTCGACCCAGGTGCGCAGATAGTTCTCTGCAACATCGAGTCGACCCTCGCGTCGGGCGACGAGCGCAAGCCCCAGCTCCGCATACTCGCGTCTACGCACGTCAGACTGTTCGATAGCCAATCGCCGACCCTGCTCGTGGAGCTCCTCGGCCTGCCGGTATTCGCCGCTCAGTAGCGCCATCCGGCCGAGCTGGGACAACTTCACGGAGAGTTCGCCCCAGAGCCCGAGGTCCTCGGCGATACACGCCCCTTCCTGATGCAACCGGCGGGCGCGTTCGTGGTCACCGGCGGCTTCAGCGACCGTGCCGATGGCGTCCATCGCCTGCAGCAGTCCCCAGCGATCACCGAGTTCCCGGAATAGCTGTGCACTGTGCTCACCGTCGCACAGCGCGGCATCCAGATCACCATGTAACAGCAGGGACTGCGTGGCTCGGGTGCTGAGTGCCGCAGCCTCACCCCATCGGTCACCGACAGCGCGAAAGTCCGCGAGCGCCTGCCTGACATTGTCGACGCTTGTAGCAAGGTCACCAGTGCCCCACCCCGCGTAGGCCACGAACCACTGGGCGCCAGCGCGCTGGGCAGCGTCGTCGATGTGCTGGTAGGGCGGCAGCGCCGATTCAGCCTGCTCCGCCCTCAGCTCCGTCGCCTGTTCTCCGCCATGGATGACATCAGCGACCAGCAGCCGCATACCCGTTTTCCATGCGGCGGCCCGCGCTCGGGCGCCCGATGCTCCTGCTCCATTGCCGAGCGACAGGGTTGCGGTGAGAGACCGGAGAGCTTCTCCTCGCCGCCCACGTAGGAACCAGTACCAGCCCAGGGCGTTGACTAGCCTGAGGGCAAGGTCGGCATCCTCGCGGGACGTCGCGCGTTCGAGGGCCAAGCGCAGATTTGGGGCCTCGGCGTCCAGGCGTTCCAGCCACTGCCGCTGCTCGTGTCCGCAAAGGTGGTGCTCGGCATGCTCGGCCAGTCGCGCGTAGTACCGGCCGTGACGATCGGACACACGGTCGAACTCGCCGGCTTCCTGCAGACGCTCCATGCAGTAGGCAGCGACCGATTCGAGGAGCCGGTACCGAGTAGCCGTGGTATCGGCGGCCATGACGACAAGCGAGCGGTCGACAAGACGGGCGAGCAGATCGAGGACGTCCGAGGCCTGTACGCCTTCCCCCGCACACACCGTCTCGGCGGCCTCCAGCGTGCAGCCGTCGGAATAAACAGCTAGGCGGCGCAGCACGGTGCGTTCGGCGTCGGTGAGCAGTTCCCAGCTCCAGTCAATCATCGCGCGCAGTGTCCGCTGCCGGGCCGGGGCGCCGCGGTTACCTGAAGTGAGGAGGCGGAACCGGTCGTCGAGACGATCAGCCAGCTCGCGGACGTCGAGGACGCGCAGCCGGGTCGCCGCGAGCTCCAAGGCCAACGGGATTCCGTCGAGACGACGGCAGATGGTCGCGACCGCCTTCGCATTGTCGGCGTCAAGAGTGAAGGCGGGTGCGACAGCGGTCGCCCGAGCGATGAAGAGCCGGGCCGCACTGGATGCCTCCACGGCTGAACGGGACGAATCCGCTGACGGGGCGGGCGGGGAGAGCGGTGGGACGGGCCACAGCACTTCGCCCGTGAGACCGAGGGGCTCCTGACTGGTGGCGAGGATCCGGAGGTCGGGGGCGGCTTTCAGGAGCAGCTCTGCGAGTTCGGCGACCGCGTCGACGATGTGCTCGCAATTGTCCAGTATCAACAGCAGGTTCTTGGTGCGCAGGGCAGCCGCGACGCGGTCGACTAATGCGGTTGGCGTGTCCAGTACCCCGGAAGTGACTGCGCAGTCGTCCCGAATTCCAAGTACCGAGCTTACGGCCTCGCCGCATTGCGCGAGTGTGAATTTCGCTCCTTCGCGTCCATTGGGACGTCCAATAGCAGTGAGCTCGACGACCCACACGCCCTCAGGGAATGACCCCGTCAGCTGCGCTGACGTTTCGAGGGCCAGTCGGGTCTTGCCGACGCCCCCCGGACCGATGAGGGTCACCAGACGCTCGGAACGGAGGCGTGTGAGCACCTGGGCGATTGCGGTACCGCGTCCGATGAGATCGGTGAGTGGAGCTGGCAGGTTTGTGCGCGCCTGTTTCGACGGGGTAAGGGCGTCGTCAAGGTCAGCCGCAAGGCCGGGATCATGTTCGAGGATGGCCTGGTGGAGGGCGGCGAGCTCCGGGCTTGGCTGCACACCGAGTTCCTCCGCGAGATGAACGCGCAGGTCCTCGTAATCGGCGAGGGCTTCGCTCTGTCTGCCAGCGCGGTACAGGGCACGGATGTGTGTCGCGCGCAGACGCTCGCGGAGGGGGTAACGCGCTACCAGGTCGCCCAGCTCGCTGACCAGTGGCCCATGTTCTCCCAGTTTCAGGCGGGCTTCCGCTTGTTCTTCCAGCGTGAGGAGGCGTTGTTCCTCCAGGCGCGCGATCACGGGACGAGCGAACTCCGCGTCGGCGAAGTCAGCGAGTGCTGGGCCCCGCCACAATGCGAGGGCGTCAGCAAGAAGGTCGGCCCTGGTGCGAAGGTCCACCGTTGCACGCGCACGAGCCGTCAGATTTTGGAAGCGCCGGACGTCCACGGCTTCGCGGGCGACCACCAATTGGTACCCAGAGGACCGCGAGACCACCAGGTCACGGCTCCCTGGTTCGGCGTCGTCGAGTGCACGCCTCAGCTGGGACACCTTCGCTTGGAGGGCGCCAACCGGATTGGCGGGAAGGCTCACCTCCCACAGATCATCGATCAGCCGGTCGGCGGACACCGGTCGACCGTCGTGCGCCAAGAGATCGGCGAGCACGGTGCGGACCTTCAGCTCAGGAACTTTGACCGATCTCCCGTCGGTTGTCGATACCTCCAGTGGACCGAGTATCCCGAAGCGCATGGCGTCACGATAGCCCGGCAAAACAGTTGAAAAGCGGCGCATGCGGCGTGACGGTAGGAGGATGTAAGCGGCCAGTTCCGCTCCCCCACCCGCGGCCAGTTCGCAGGAAGCTAACTGGCCGCGTATGTGACTGTGGGCGACAAAAATCGGGCACTAAGCGGCTGGCGTGGGAACTAGGACTCCTAGGCCCTGAGCTTCAGCTGGTGGGCAGGGTCCGGTCGAGGAGGGCAAGTAGGCGGTCCCAGTGGCGCTGCAGTGCGGCGGGGTTGAAGGCGTCGGTGTCGGCCATGGTGAAGCCGTGGACGGTGCCGGGGTAGATCTCGGACGTGTAGCCAACACCCGCGGCATCCAGGGCCTGGTTGAGCTCGCCGAGGGCCTCGGGCGTCAGGTCGGATTCGGCGTGGCCGAGGTGGACCTGGGCGGTGAGCTTGGAGAAGAGGCGGTGCAGGCTGTCAGGCCCGTCAGCGCCCACGGGGCCGTGGAATCCGGCGACGGCGGCCACTTGCTCGGGGTGGGCCGCGGCGGTGCGCATCGCCAAAAGACCGCCTATGCAGTAGCCGGTCACCGCGACCGGTCCGGCGCTGACCCCGGGCTGGGTGCTGAGAAACCTGAGGTAGGCGTCGGCGTCGCTCAGGACACGTTCGGCGGTGTGCGCCTCGATCAAGGGCATTAATTGGGCGATGACCGCGGGCCGGACCTCTTCTCCGATGTGTTCGGGAAGTTCGATCAGCGGTGCCGGGCCGTGCCGGTAGAAAAAGTTGGGGACGAGCACATAGTAGCCGTGCTCGGCCAGTTCACGGGCCATCTCCTCTAGCACGGGCCGGATACCGAAGGCGTCCGCGTACATCAGTACCCCCGGGTGCCGCTCGCCGTAGTCGGGGAAGGCGGCGAAAGCATCGGCTTGGCCGTCTGGGGTGGGAATCTGCAGTGTCTTGGTGGTCAAGATCTTCCTTCCTTGGGCTGACGCCAGTACACAACCTCTAGCGGGGTTGAGGTCAACCAGAGATCGACCCGGCGATGACGTGCGGTCATGTTCCCGGATCACGCGGCTGACGCTCGCGGTTGACCTGGCAGTAACGCGTGCGGCTTCGAGGAGCGGGCACGTCTGCGCCTATGGCGAGGCGGAACTCCCTGGATGGAAACCACGCACGGTCACTGGGGTAACTGGCCGTACTTGGGGAATTCCTCATGGCCCCTGTCAAGAAGGACTCCGCCTGCCCGAAGCGAGCCCTGGGCGAGTCCGAAGTAGAACCGAAGTCAATCCGAAGGTCCGGTCGACACTCTGGCAGTAACGAGGTCGCACTAAGACGACCACGGAACCCTCTCAAGGAGATTCCCAATGACGGAAACCACCCTTACACCTGTGAGTGTGATCGGTCTGGGCGCGATGGGCTCCGCGCTGGCAACAGCGCTTCTCAAAGCCGGACACTCCACCACCGTCTGGAACCGCTCGGCGGAGAAAGCCGAAGCGCTCTCCGAGCAGGGTGCGAGTAGGGCAGCGACTGTTGTCGAGGCAGTGCAGGCGAGCCCTCTGGTGATCGTCTGCGTACTCGACCACACGATCATGCACGAACTCCTTGACCCGCTGGGTGAGGGCCTCGCAGGTCGAGTGTTGGTCAACCTGACCACCGGCACGCCGAAGCAGGCTCGTGAGGCGGGTGCGTGGGCCGCGACGATGAAGACCACTTATCTGGACGGCGCGATCATGGCCACACCGCCGATGATTGGACAGCCGGAAGCCTTCCTGCTCTACAGCGGCTCGGAGCAAGCCTATGAGGCCCATGAGGCGACACTCAAACGCTTCGGAGGCGCTAGCTCTTACTTCGGCACCGACCCGGGGCTTGCTTCCTTGTATGACATCGCCCTGCTCACGAGCATGTACATGTCGTTCGCCGGTTTTCTGTACGGCGCTGCATTGGTGGGCACGGCCAATGTCGATGCGACGTCCTTCGCTACCTTCGCGGAGGGCGTCATCTCTGGCATCGTGCTAGGCGACATGGACGAAACCGCCCGGCAGATCGATGACGGCCACTACCCGGACGACGCCTCCCCGCTCGCCATGCAGGCAGCCGGGATGCAGACCTTTATCAAGGCCTTCCATGACGAGGGCATTGACACCACGATCCTTGAGCACCTCAAAGGGCTCACCGACCGTACGGTGGCCGCTGGTCACGCCGAGGCAGGCCTAGCAAGTCTGATCGAGCAGATCAGGAGGCACGTGTAAGCTGCCGCACCCGCACAAAACATTGACTGGTGATCCATATCGGGTTGCCTTCCTGCGGGTCAGCCGCACCTGGCGGGTGCAGTCACGGGTGTCGTCCGCTGAGCGCATGACCTCAGCGGGGTCCACCCCCGCCACAGGGAGACCGCTATCAGGACGTCGGATCCGCCGAAGGGTCCGTTGAGGAACCTGAAGGCGGGTCGGAGGCGTCGGAATCCTCGTCCGGTAGACGCGCACCCCGCCCGGACCGCTTGCGCTGCTCGGGCACGCCCGGAGGCCGTCCCGCAGACGGCTGGGTTGGGGGCGATAGCGGCCTCTTCTTCCTGTGAGGCCTGTGCGCCCAGCCGCGCTCACGAGCGCGGCGGTGTTCTTTCTCCAGATTGTGGAACCGGCAGAGTGGCTGAGCGTTGGCCAGGTCGGACGCACCACCGTCCCACCACGCCTGCCGGTGGTCCGCCTGACACCAGGCGACCGGCCGATCACACCCACCCTCCCACGCACAAGTCCGGTACCGCGCCTTCAACGCAACGCGCACAGCCGGAGGAAACAACCGCTGCGAGCGCCCCACATCGACCGCGCGCCCGTCCAGCGGGTCGACCACCAACCGTGTCAACACACAATCACCCGCGTGCGCCCGGGCTGCCGAGGCCGGCCACAGCGTGCCGTACTCACTGACCGCCGGGCCCGCCTCCCGCTCGCCTTGGAGCAAGTCGAGGCCCACCACCACGGTGACGGGGGCCGCGCCCGCCTTGCGGCACGGCGCCTTGTCGGCCGATAGCTCCGCCACGGTGTGGCATATCTCGATGAGGGCGTCGTGGGTGCGCTGCGCGCTGGTGCGCTCGTCGCTGTCGCGCGGCGGGGTGAGAAAAGCGTCCAGCGCGTTGCGCAGTACATCCCCGCTGGCCTCGTCTCCCCAGGCCTCCAGGTGGAAGGAGTCGTCCACGCCCCGCGTCAACCGGGCGCCCCGGCCCACATACCGGTCCTGGTACTCCCTCTCGTGCCGGGCTGGGTCGCACATATAACGCACCCGGCGCCCCGCATGGTTCAACTTCCGCACTGTCGCCGACGGCTCACAGGCCAATGCCAGCAGAGTGCCCTCGGCCGCGTGCACGAATGCCTCGGCCTTCGGCCACTCTTTCCTGCACCGCACGTGCAGACCCTCACCCACCCAGTGACAGATCCGCTCGAAACGCGCCAGCGAGATCTCCCCGTCGGCGTGGGCCTGCTCAGACTCCTCCAGGTGGGCCGAACGGTGGGCTAACGAGGCCAGCTGGGAGGCTTCTGCTGGAGCCCGGTCGGCGGTGTGCTGCAGCCAGCGGGCCAACGAAGGCTGACCCGATCCCTTCAGCCCGCCGCGGGCCTGGAACACCGCCGCACCATCGGCGCACGCCAACTTTACGTCATCCAGCGCTCCCAGCACCGCGATGAGGTCCTTCCCCAGAGCGTGCGAGGCCCCAGCTGGGATGTCGGCCTGGACCACCTCCCGGAGGATCCGGGCGGCACGCTGGAGGCACGCCACCGCCTCCCCCATACCGTCCGGCGGCTGCGGGGAGGAACCGGAAAAGGATGCCTCATCGCCCATACCATCCACGCTAGAGACCCCCGTCACGGAGTGTCATAGGAGATTTTCCTGTTGTGGATAACTTTTCTTGCGTTCTTTTCACGCACCAACAGAGGAGATAACGGACGTCCAGTATCCCTGTTCATGTCATGGGCGAGCTCAATGTGCCCCAAGACGCACCCAACCCGAGCCGCAGTCGCCGACAGGGCCATCCCCCTCGGGGACCGCCACGTGGCGACGTCGCATCCCCTGTCCGGCCTGCTCTGAGGGCCCAGCACAGACAAAAAAAGGGGAGCCCAGACACAGCGCCACCCCGCTCCGATAACTGCCTCGTGAGAGAGACGACGGCTTATGCTTCTAATTTAAGAAAACCCTAAGAGGCACGAGAGGTTCGCTCCCATAGCTCAGTGCTGTGGGCATCGATAAGCGCACCAATACGCTCAAGGACGTCAACCGCAGGGAGCGAATCGATTCGTCGTCCGTCGCGCAGCCGCAGGGCCACATGACCACTGTCGACCTCCTTTGGGCCGATAACGGCCTGATAGGGAACCAGCCGCGCTTCCCGAATGCGGGCACCCAATTTTCCACGTTCCGACCCGAAAAGCTCGGCCCGAAGCCCAAGGGCGGCACATTGCTCGGCCAACGCGGAGGCACTTGCCAGCTCGGCCTCGGAGATCGGAAAAATTACTAATTGAACGGGGGCAAGCCAAGGGGGAAGAGCACCTCCATGGTGCTCGATGAGATGAGCGACGGCCCGCTCCACGCTGCCAATAATGCTCCGGTGAACCATAACTGGGCGCTGCTTCGCACCGTCCGAACCGATGTAATGCAGGTCAAACTGCTTAGGTTGATGAAAGTCAACCTGGACGGTGGACAGAGTGGACTCCCGGTCGGCGCCATCAGCCACCTGAACGTCGATCTTTGGGCCATAGAACGCGGCCTCGTCCTCTACAGCCTCGTAAACCAGGCCAGACTGTTTGAGAGCAGCGGTCAGCAATGCGGTGGACCGTTCCCACATTTCAGGGGCGTCGATGTACTTCCCGCCATGGCCGGGCAGGGAGAGCCGGTAGCGAACGGGGGTGATGCCTAGAGCTTCATAGGCGCGACGGATCATGTCCAAGGCCGCTTGCGCCTCGGCAGCGACCTGGTCAAGTGTGCAGAAAATATGTGCGTCGTTGAGGTGGATGGCCCGCACCCGACTCAGCCCGCCGAGCACGCCCGAGAGCTCAGACCGGTACATTCCACCCAACTCGGCCATGCGCAGGGGAAGATCGCGGTAGCTGTGTGAACGGGAACGGTAAATCACTGCGTGGTGAGGGCACAGACTCGGCCGTAGGACAACCTGTTCCGACCCCAGGTCCATCGGGGGAAACATGTCGTCTCTGTAGTGAGACCAGTGGCCGGAGATTTCGTACAGCTGCCGTTTCCCCAGCACTGGCGAGTGAACGTGCCGATAGCCGGCCCGCTGCTCGGCAGAACGGATGTACTGCTCGAGGGCGTGGCGCACAGCAGCTCCGTTGGGCAGCCAGTACGGCAGCCCAGAGCCGATTAGGGGGTCGGTATCGAACAGATCCAGCTCGCGGCCGATCTTGCGATGGTCATACATTACGGTCTCCTCGCTTACACAGGGCGAGTGACCGAACGCCGAAGCCCCGGGGCACTCGCCCCAGGGCTTCGGACTAAGACACAGATCAGCGCGCCGGGACACTCTCCGGCGTCGTCGTAATAGCAGCGCGCTTCATGGGGGTGACTCTAGCGGCTGAGCTGTCATGGTGTCCAATTGAAATTCATTCACTTGTTCACAAACCCAGGCAACAAAAAAGTGGGGACCGCCCCACAGGACGATCCCCACCAACAAAACGCGCGGCAGCGACCTACTCTCCCACCCCCACCATGAAGGCAGTACCATCGGCGCAGGGAGACTTAACGACCGGGTTCGGAATGAGACCGGGTGTACCCCTCCCGCCATAACCACCGCAACCCTCAACCACCACCAACAGGAACAACCCGCCAGCGTGGAAAACCACGGGCCACGACAACACGCGGCACTATAAAAATATAAAACAATCCTGATTCGTGTGCGACAACACCCGACCCTCCCGGGCCACAAAGTGTCGATAGTGTGCGCGAGCACCCAGCCATCTGCGGTGGACAAGCCCTCGGCCGATTAGTACCGGTCAGCTCCACCCCTCACAAGGCTTCCACACCCGGCCTATCAACCCAGTCATCTACTGGGAGCCTTACCCCCTCACAAGGGCAGGAGACCTCATCTCGAAGCAAGCTTCCCACTTAGATGCTTTCAGCGGTTATCTCTCCCGAACGTAGCCAACCAGCCATGCCCCTGGCGGAACAACTGGCACACCAGAGGTTCGTCCGTCCCGGTCCTCTCGTACTAGG